>NZ_JBFRDD010000066.1:0-42958 GCF_052113425.1 Cupriavidus sp. YAF13 | reverse complement strand
ATACCTTCACCGAAGGCGCCCGCATCGCCGGCCTCGACCGCTCGGGTGTCTCGGCTACGCCGGCTCGCGGATTCGATGCCTACTCCGATGGCGCACGTGCCGGCAAGTTTGACCCGTACACGGATGGCGCGCTGGTTGCCGGCCTGGATAGCACCGGCGTATCGGCTACGCCGGCCCGCAGCTTCGATGCCTACACCGACGGCGCTCGCAGCGGCAAGGTCGACGTCTTCACCGAAGGTGCCAACGCCTGATGCATCCGACAGTAAGAAACGTTACCGCGCGCGGTGCCGGCTGACAGCCGCGCCGCGCGCTTTGCCTTGAAGCGAGAGGGAACAAGTGAGCTAACCGCTAACCGCTAATCGCTAACAGCTAGATTGCATTTCGCCGTCCACCCGCACCGCGAGGCCCAGCGGATTGCCGGCCCGCAGCGCTTGTGGCAGCAAAGCCGCAGGCATGTCCTGGTAGCAGACCGGACGCAGGAAGCGCGCGATTGCCAGCGAGCCAACGGAAGTCGAGCGCCCGTCCGACGTGGACGGATATGGGCCACCGTGCACCATCGCGTGGCTGACTTCCACGCCCGTACCGAAACCGTTCACCAAGATCCGGCCCACGCGCCGCTCCAAGGCAGGCAGGAGGCCGCGTGCAGCGTCGTGATCGGCTTCATCGATGTGGATGGCGGCGGTCAATTGCCCTTCGAGGGATTCCACCACGCGCTGCATGCTGGCCAGGTCCGGGCAACGCACCACCAGCGACGCCGCGCCGAAGATCTCCGCGCGCAGGGCCTCGTGCTCAAGGAACGCTTGCGCGGTAGTGGAAAACAATGCGGCCTGCCCCTGGTATTGCGCGCCCGCCTGCCCACGCGCCACGGTGCTCACCTGCGGATGGCAGCCGATGGCATCCACCCCCGCGCCGTAAGCGCGGTGAATGCCGGGCGTGAGCATGGTTGCAGCCGGGATCTGCGCGATCGCCGCTTCGGCCGCTGCCAGGAAGCGCTCCAGATCCGGGCCGTCCACGGCAAGGATCAAGCCGGGATTGGTGCAGAACTGGCCCGCGCCGAGCGTCAGCGAGGCTGCGAATGCCTTGCCGATGGCATCGGCGCGGTTGCCCAGCGCGTGCGGGAACAGCAGGACCGGGTTGATGCTGCTCATTTCCGCGTAGACGGGAATCGGCTCGCTGCGGGCCGCGGCGATCTGCATCAGCGCGGTGCCGCCGGCGCGCGAGCCGGTGAAGCCGACCGCCTTGATGCGGTGATCGCTGACCAGCCCCTGCGCGATCTCCAGGCCGGCATCGAACAACAGCGAGAACGTGCCCTCGGGCAAGCCCAGCGCCTCCACCGCCTTCTGGATCGCACGGCCGACCAGCTCCGAGGTGCCAGGATGCGCCGGATGCGCCTTGACGATGACCGGGCAGCCGGCGGCGAGCGCCGACGCCGTGTCGCCACCCGCCACCGAGAACGCCAGCGGGAAATTGCTGGCGCCGAACACGGCCACCGGGCCCAGCGCGATGTGGCGCAGGCGCAGGTCCACGCGCGGCAGCGGCCTGCGTTCCGGCTGCGCGGGATCGATGCGCAGGCCGAGGAAGTCGCCCCGCCGCACCACGCCGGCAAACAGCCGCAACTGGCCCACGGTGCGCCCCAGTTCGCCTTCGATGCGGGCGCGCGGCAGGCCGCTCTCGCTGACGCAGCGCGCGATCAGCGCGTCGCCGATCTCCAGGAGATTGGCGGCGATCTTCTCGAGGAACGCGGCGCGTTGCTCGAGCGGCGTTTCGCGATACACATCGAACGCCCGCGCAGCCAGCGCGCAAGCCTGGTCCAGTTGCGCCCGCGTGGCGCCGCCAAAAGCCGGCGCCAGGGTTTCGCCGGATGCGGGATCGACGGCCCGGAGCTCGCCATGGGTGCCGCGCACGGACTGGCGGCCAATGAGCAGTTCGCCTGTGAGGTTCATCTTGGGTCCTTGAAATGAAAAGGCGGCGCGTCAGCGGCGCCGCCAGTCGTTCGATATGGGTTAGGGGTTAGGGGTTAGCGGCTCGCGTCAGCCGTGGCGCGCCTCACTTGCCCCAGCGCAGCACCATCGGATCCAGCCGGCGCGCGATCTGCAGCAAGCCGGCACGCGTGGCCGGGTGCATGGGCTGCAAGGGATGGCGCAGCGCGTCGCAGGCAATCACGCCGCCCTCCTTCATCAGCGCCTTGGCGGTTGCCAGCCAGCCTTGCCGGTTCTCATAGTTGATCAGCGGCAGCCATTGCTGGTAATGCTGCGCGGCCAGCTCCGTGTCGCCGGCCTGGTAGGCATCGACGATCTTGCGGATGCCATCGGGGAAGCCCGCGCCGGTCATCGCGCCGGTGGCGCCGGCATCGAGGTCGGCCATCAGCGTGATGGCTTCCTCGCCATCCCACGGGCCGACGATGGCGTCGCCGCCAAGCGCGATCAGCTCGCGCAGCTTTACCGCGGCTTGCGGCACCTCGATCTTGAAGTACGAGACGTTGGCAATCTCCTTGGCCAAGCGCGCCAGGAACGGCGCCGGCAGCGTGGTGCCGCTGACAGGCGCGTCCTGGATCATGATGGGGATATCGATCGCCGCTGAGATGGTCGCGAAGAAGTCGTAGATGGCGCGCTCGGGCACGCGGATGGTGGCGCCGTGGTACGGCGGCATCACCATCACCATGGCGGCGCCGGCATCCTGCGCGGCACGGCTGCGCTCGGCGCAGATGCGCGAGCTGAAATGCGTGGTGGTGACGATCACCGGAACGCGGCCGGCCACGTGCTCTAGCACCGTGGTCATCAGCAGGTTGCGCTCATCGTCGGTGAGGACGAACTGCTCGGAGAAGTTCGCCAGGATGCAGATGCCGTTGGAGCCGGCGTCGATCATGAAATCGATGCAGCGGCGCTGGCCGTCGAGGTCGAGGCCACCCTGCTCGTCAAAGATGGTGGGCGCCACCGGGAATACGCCACGGTAGGCGGGATGGGTATCTGGCATGGTGTCTCTCTCCTTGTTATGGCTCGGCGACTTGCGGCAGGGAATGAATATACGGCGCGCCATGCCACGCTGTATATTGAATCCTTTCCATCTCGTGATCGCTTTTACGACTCACGACTCACGACACACATGGCCGCTCACATGGCCGTCATCCTTCCGGAACCCGAACGCACATGAAAGCCACGCTGGACGTGCTGATGTCCCGCCTGCGCATGAAGCAGCTGCAATTGCTGATCGCGCTGGACGACCACAAATCGCTGCACCAGGCCGCGTCGGCCATGGCCATGACGCAGTCCGCGGCCAGCAAGGCCTTGCAGGAACTGGAAGGCATGCTCGATGCGCCGCTGTTCGAGCGCTCCAAGACCGGCATGCGGCCGAACCAGTTCGGCCACTGCGTGATCCGCTATGCCCGCCTGCTGGCAACGGACCTGACGTCGCTGTGCCAGGACATGGCCGAGATCCGCTCGGGCCGTGGCGGGCACCTGGCCGTGGGCACCATCATGGGCGCGGTGCCGCAGGTGCTGGTGCCGGCGCTCGATGCCATGCAGGCCGACCAGCCGAACCTGTCCATCGAGATCGTCGAGGACACCAGCCTGCGCATGCTGACGCTGCTCGACGATGGCCGGCTGGACCTTGTCATCGGTCGTGCGCTGGTGAGCGAGCAGCCCGCCAGCTATCACTACGAGCCGCTGGGCGACGAGCCGATCTCCGTGGTGGTTGGCTATGCCCACGCGGCGCCGCGCGGCCGGGAGCTGGGCTTTGCCGACCTTGCCGGCTACCGCTGGATCGTTTATCCCGGCCAGATGCCCATGCATGCTCTGCTGCAGCGGGAGCTGGACATGGCGGGACTGGGCATGCCGCCCAATGCGATTTCCACCTCGTCCACCTTTGTCACGGTGACCATGCTGCAGCGCAGTGCCAGGCTGGTATCGCTGTTGCCGACCAGCGTGGCGGAGCTGTTTGCCCGGCAAAAGCTGCTGCGGATCCTGCCGGTGCGGATGCAATCCCGCCAACAGACCTTCGGCATCGTGACCCGGCGCGGGGGCACGCTGTCCGCCGCGGCCGGACAACTGATCAAGCTGCTGCGTGCCGGGTGCTCGCCAGCCTGAAAGCGCGTTTCAGGCTGGCCGCTGGCCATGCAAGACGCCCCAGGGGGTTCCTCCACGTATTCCCACAGGTAATCACCCATTCAATAAACATCATTAGTCAGATATCACTCCCATCCTTATAGTCTGGCTATCCGCGCATCAGCACATCAGCGCAGGCCCATAACAATGATGGAGACAATGATGAAACGATGGATGTCCGGCGCCCTCGCCGGCTTGCTGGGAATTGGAATTGCCGCCGCCATGACCGGCGCCTGCGCGCAAGACACCCGCCCGGTACGGTTGATGGTGGGTGCCGCGCCCGGCGGCGGCACCGACGTCATGGCCCGCATCGTCTCCGACAAGCTCGCCGCCATCCTCAAGCAACCCGTGGTGGTGGACAACCGGCCCGGCGCGTCCAACACCATCGCCGCCGACATTACCGCCAAGTCCGCGCCCGATGGCAACACGCTGTTGATGGGTGTGGTCACCTCGCAAGCCATCGCGCCGCACCTGCTCAAGCTGCAATTCAATCCGCTCAAGGACCTGGTGCCGGTGGCGCTGGTGTCGTCGGTGCCCAATGTGCTGGTGGTCAACAACCAGGTGACGGCGCGCGACGTCAAGTCGCTGGTGGCGCAGATCCAGGCCAATCCCGACAAGTTCCGCTATAGCTCCTCCGGCGTCGGTAGCACCCAGCACCTGGCCGGCGCGGCGTTTGCGCACCAGATCCATGGCAAGTTGCTGCACGTGCCCTACAAGAGCAGCAGCAGCGCGCTGGTGGACCTGATGGGCGGGCAGGTCGACATGAGCTTCGAGACCATGCCGTCCGTCATCAACCATATCAAGGCCGGCAAGCTGCGCGCGCTGGCGGTCACCGCCGATCAGCGCTCGGCGCTGTTGCCCAACGTGCCCACGCTGGCCGAAGCCGGCGTGCCGGGCATCCAGACCAATGCCTGGTACGGCGTCTACGCCCCTGCCGGCACGCCGCCCGCCACGCTGCAAAAGCTGGGCGCCGCGCTGGCCACCCTGCTCAAGGATCCCGACACCGTGCGCCGCCTGAACGACGTGGGCGCACTGCCAGGCACGCTCAATGCCGCCCAGTTCGATGCCTTCTCGCGCGCCGAATATGCGCGCTACGGCAAGATGATCGCCGAGCTCGGCGTCAAGCTGGACTGAACCAACATCCCCCGATCATTCTGAGACCCCCATGACCCAACGACCCAGAATCGCCATGGTGCTCGGCGACCCCGCCGGCATCGGCCCCGAACTGATCGCCAAGCTGCTCGCGGACCCCGATACCGCGGCGCGCGCCGATATCCTGCTGATTGCCGACCGCGACGAATGGCGTCACGGCATGCAGGTGGCCGGTGTTGACATCGCACTGCGCGAAACCGACTCGCTGGTGTTCGCCGGCAATGACAGCAACAACGCGGCGCGCCTGTTCCACTGGCAGCTCGACGGCAAGCCCGCCTACCAGCGCGGCGTGGCCAGCGCCGAAGGCGGCCGCTACAGCCTCGGCACGCTGGCACTGGCGCTGGAACTGGCCGACGCCGGCAAGGCCGATGCCATCCTGTTCGGCCCGCTCAACAAGAGTTCGCTGCATGCCGCGGGCATGGGGCATAACGACGAGCTGCACTGGTTCGCCGAGAAGCTCGGCTACCACGGCGCCTTCTGCGAGTTCAATGTGCTCGATGGCCTGTGGACCTCCCGCGTGACATCGCACGTGGCGCTCAAGGACGTGCCCGCCATGATCAACCGCGCCAGCGTGGGCGACGCCATCGACCTGATCGACCAGGCCCTGCGCGGCGCCGGCATGGCCCGCCCGCGCATTGCCGTGTGTGGCCTGAACCCGCACAACGGCGACAACGGCGCCTTCGGATGCGAGGAGATCGACATCATCGCGCCGGCCGTGGCCGACGCACAGGCGCGCGGCGTGGCGGCCGATGGCCCCTTCCCCGCCGACACCATCTTCCTCAAGGTGCAGGGCGGCCCGGACGAGCGGCAGTTCGACGCCATCGTCACGATGTATCACGACCAGGGCCAGATCGGCATCAAGCTGATGGGCTTCTCGCGCGGGGTCACCGTGCAGGGCGGCCTGCCCGTGCCGATCACCACGCCGGCCCACGGCACCGCCTTCGATATCACGCAGCAAGGCCGCGCCGACCTCGGCGCCACGCTGCAGGCTTTCCGCATTGCCTGCCAGATGGGCAGCAGCCGCGCAGCCCACAAAGCCCGCTAAGCCCAGTAAGCCCAATAAGCCCGCCACCATTCGCCACTGGCACCCAAACCCACGGAGACTCTCTTGAAAATCACCAACATCCGCACCCGCGTCTTTGAATGGAAGGGCAAGACCGTGCCCCCGCAGGCCCACTTCTGCACCAACGCCACCGACATCCTGTTCGAGCGCGGCGACGCCATGGGCTCCTTCCGCTTCCACGGCTGGCTGGTGGTGGAAGTCGAGACCGACACGGGCCTCGTCGGCATCGGCAACTGCGCGCTGGCGCCGCGCGTGGCCAAGGAAATCATCGACCAGTACCTGGCCCCGATCGTGATCGGCCAGGACCCCTTCGACAATGAATACCTGTGGCAGAAGATGTATCGCCGCACCCACGCCTGGGGCCGCAAGGGTATCGGCATGGCCGCGATCTCGGCGGTGGACATCGCGCTGTGGGACCTGATGGGCAAGGCCGTGGGCAAGCCGGTGTTCAAGCTGCTGGGCGGGCGCACCAAGGAAAAGATCTGGTGCTACGCTTCCAAGCTCTACAACAACGATGACCGCGACGCCTTCCTGGCCGAAGCCCGGAGCTATCTCGACCAAGGCTTCACCGCCATGAAGATGCGCTTTGGCTATGGCCCGAAGGATGGCCCCGCCGGCATGCAGAAGAACATCGAGCAAGTGCGACTGTTGCGCGAGCTGGTGGGCGACAGCGTCGACATCATGCTGGAGTGCTATATGGGCTGGACGCTGGAGTACGCCCGCCGCATGATTCCGCGCCTGGCCGAATTCAACCCGCGCTGGCTGGAAGAACCGGTGATTGCCGACGACATCGAAGGCTACGCCGAACTCAAGAAGATGAGCCCCTTCCCCATCTCCGGCGGCGAGCACGAGTTCACCTCCTAYGGCTTCAAGGACCTGTTGGAGCGCCGCGCGGTGGACGTGATCCAGTACGACACCAACCGGGTTGGCGGCATCACCGCCGCGCAGAAGATCAACGCCATGGCCGAGGCCTGGTCCGTGCCGGTCATCCCGCACGCGGGCCAGATGCACAACTACCACCTCACCATGGCCTCGACCGCATCGCCGATGTCCGAGTTCTTCCCGGTGCACGACGTGGAAGTGGGCAATGAGCTGTTCTACTACATCTTCAAGGGAGAGCCGACGCCGGACAGGGGCTACCTGCAGCTCGACGACAACTTGCCAGGGCTGGGGCTGACGATCAACGAGGAGTATTTCGGGGAGTTCGAGATCATCGGATAAAAGGGGCCGCAACAGCCTGCAATCCTCCTGGCTGTGCCGGCTGCGCTCTCTGAAGGGCGCAGCCGGCCACTTGCGTTTCAGGTCCGGCCTCGGTCCTTCCCCCCTCACCCCTTCACCGCCACCGCCCCCAGCAACGCCCGCACCAGCGCCTGCAGCGGCTCGCTATGCTCCGTGCGCCGCAACCACATCGCGCCCACCGCAGGCAGGTCCCACGTCAGCGTATGCGGCAACACAGCCGCGCTGCCGGTGGCCGCGAGCTCGGCCGCCACCGCGCGCGGCACGATGGTGATGGCGCGTGGCTGGTTGCGCATCAGCGTGGCGATGGTCTTGATCGAATAGGTTTCCACCATTGGCGTGGGCGGCACCGCGCCGGCGGTGGCGAACAGTGTGTTGATGGTGCGCCGGATCGGCGTGTGCGCGGGCGGCAGGATCCAGTCCAGCGCCGCCAGGCGCTGCCAGTCCAGCTTGCCGCGCGCGAGCCGCGCAGCGGCGTCCACAGGCACCACCAGCGCCGGTTCCTCGCGGTAGAGCGGCGTCTGCGCGATGTCGTCGCCCGGCGCGTAGAAGGACCGGGCAATCACGCAATCGAGCTCGTGCGCGCGCAGCGCCGCCACCAGTTCATCCGTGGTGCCCTCGCGCACCAGCACCGCCACGCGCGGCTGCTGCTGCAGGCCGTGCGAGCAGGCCGCGTCCAGCACCACCGGCGCCACATAGGGAATCACGCCGATGCGCAGCCGCCCGTGCAGTCCGGCGCCGATCACCGCCAGCTCCCGCCCCAGCGCCTCCGTATCCGCCATGGCCAGCCGCGCATGCGCCAATACCGCCGCGCCGGTGCCGGTCGGCTCCAGCCCCCGGCGCGAACGCACGAACAGCGGCACCATGAAGATCTCCTCGATCTCCCGCAGCGCCTTGGTCACGGCGGGCTGGGTCAGGTCCATCTCGGCCGCCACGCGCGAGACCGAGCGCTGGCGGTCCAGCGCCAGGAGCAGCGCGAGGTGCTTCAGGCGCAGGCGCGAGACGAGGTTGTGCTGGAGTTTGTCGACTGGTGAGGGCAATGAAAGTCCTGGGCCTGAGCACGTTGCAAGCCTGTGATTTTACTAGGGCACGTTTGAACCACCGGCACCGGCAGCATACGTGCGGTAACGCGCGGACCGCGGTCGTGACGTTGTAGCACAATGCCTGGCGGATCCCGGCTGGATCTCAGCGCCGAAATCGTCACTTCTATGAGAAGACACGATGAACAGGGTCACAGGCCACCTGGCCGTCCTCTTCGCATTGAGCCTGTTTGTCATTCCTGGTGCGCAGGCGTCCGACATCGTCTGTAAAACAGCGCCCCGTGCGGCCCCTGCCGGCTGCCAAGGCCCGGCCGCAAGCCGCCAGGCGTGTGCGCGGCAAACAGACAATCGCCCGCGCGCGGCGCGGCTCATCTGCGATTACGCCCTTCTGTCGATTGGCTATGAGCGCATCTATGCCGAACAGCAGCGGCTGCTCCACACAGGCGCAATTCGCAAAGCGGATATCGTAGCCTGGCGCAAGAAGCGGGACGCTTGCGACTCCGTGCGCTGTCTTGACGGTGTCTTCGCGCAATGGCCGCAGCACGATGCCAGGCCGAAGCCGGCCCGGGACGCCAATCGCGCCAGCAAGCAGCACGAGAAGCTGGAAGCGCATCACAGTCCACGACGCGGCGGAGCGGCAAGGCCAATGCCGCTCAGACAGAATCCGCAGGCACCAGCGCAGCCGGTGGCCACGCCGCACAACGCGCCGCCGGCCACGATCGCTACCACCACGGACACATCGTTCCGCGCTTCGCCGACGGTCGCCGCTGCGCCCCCTCTCGCTAACAAGGCGGTTTCCGGCCCCAAGGGCACTCTTGGCAACCTGGCCTGGTTTGGCGCGTTCGGCATGAGCCTGGCCTACCTGCTCAAGCGTGGACAGGACGGGCGCTTGCGCAAAGTGGTTGCGCAGTGCCGGCGCACGCCGGCACCCATGCTGGTGTTGTACGCATTAATCGTCGTGAATGTCCTGCTTCTGTTCTTCGCGTTGGCGAAGGGCTAGTCCAAGTGTGGCCATGGCCCGCGCAAAGCATAACCAATCTGTTATGCAACGATAATTTATTGGCCAAAAGCGGTTATCCGGTGACCTTATACTCCCAGGCACCAACCCCATTCGGCTTGCGTTGCGCGCTTGGGCGCCAGCGTGTTTCTCCACCTTGCCCGATCCGCCACGGAGTCTCCATGTTCACCACCCGCCCGGAAATCGTCGGTACCTTTGGCGTGGCCTCGTCCACCCACTGGCTGGCCTCGCAAACCGCCATGAGCGTGCTGGAGCGCGGCGGCAATGCATTCGACGCGGCCGTTGCCGGCGGTTTTGTGCTGCAGGTGGTGGAGCCGCACCTGAACGGACCGGGCGGGGAGGTGCCCATCCTGCTGTGGAGCGAGCGCGAACGCGGGGTGCGCTCCATCTGCGGGCAAGGCCCCGCGCCCGCGCTGGCTGACCCTGCCGCGATGCGCGCCATGGGACTGGACCTGGTGCCCGGCATCGGCCTGCTGCCCGCCACGGTGCCCGGCGCCTTCGGCGCGTGGCTGACCATGCTGCGCGACTACGGCACCTGGATGCTGGCCGATGTGCTGGCCCCCGCCATTGGCTATGCGCGCGACGGCTTCCCGCTGGTGCCGCGCATCTCGCAAGCCATCCTGGCGGTGCGCGAACTGTTCCAGAACGAATGGCACAGTTCGGCGGCCGTCTGGCTGCCTGATGGCCGCGTGCCCCGCCCGGGCAGCCTGCATACGGTGCCTGGCGTGGCACGCACCTATACGCGCATCGTCGAGATGGCCGAAGCCGCCGGCGGCACGCGCGAGCAGCAGATCGACGCCGCGCTGGATTGCTGGTACCGAGGCTTCGTCGCCAGGGAAATCGACAGCTTCTGCCGTACCCAGGCGGTGCGCGACACCACCGGCGAGCGGCACAAAGGACTGCTGCGCCATGAAGACATGGCGCACTGGGCGCCCACCGTGGAAGCGCCCGCCACGCTGGAATTTGGCCGCTATACGGTGGCCAAGTGCGGCATCTGGAGCCAGGGCCCGGCATTCCTGCAGCAGCTCGGCATGCTGCGCCACGCTGATCTCGCGGCCCACGCGCCGACCTCGCCCGAGTTCGTGCACCGCATTGCCGAGGCGGCCAAGCTGGCCATGGCCGACCGCCTGGCATGGTACGGCGACCCCGGCTTTGGCGATACGCCGCTGGCTGGCCTGCTCGATCCCGGCTACCTCGCCGCACGCGCTCGCCAGATCGGCGAACGCGCCTCGCTCGACATCCTGCCGGGCACGGTCGGTGGCCGCGCGCCCCGCCTGCCCGACCTCGGCGCGGCGGAGCGCACGCTGCGCCACGCCGACGTGCGCTTCGGCGTGGGCGAGCCCACCTTTGCGGCCATGCCGCCGGTAGCGGAATGGGCCGAGCGCGAGATCTTCGTCGGCGACACCTGCCACATCGACGTGATCGACCGCGACGGCAACATGGTCGCGGCCACGCCATCGGGCGGCTGGCTGTCGTCCAGCCCGGTGATTCCCGCGCTGGGCTTCGCGCTCAATACCCGCCTGCAAATGACCTGGCTGGAGCCGGGCCTGCCCAACACGCTAGCGCCGGGCAAGCGCCCGTGCACCACGCTGTCGCCCTCGCTCGCGCTGCGCGACGGCGAGCCCTATATGGTCTTCGGCACCCCCGGCGGCGACCAGCAGGACCAATGGTCCGTCGCCTTCTTCCTGCGCCACGCCGTGCACGGCATGAACCTGCAGGAAGCCATCGATGCGCCTGCCTGGCATGTCGATCATTTCCCCGGCTCGTTCTGGCCGCGCAAGGTGGTGCTCAACCGGCTCAGCGTGGAGTCCCGGCTGCCCGAGGACACCATCGCGGCGCTGCGCGCGCGCGGCCATGAGGTCAAGGTGGGCGAGCCGTGGTCGGAGGGGCGGATGTCCGCCTGCACGCGGGAGCGCGATGCGCAGGGGCGGCTGGTGCTGCGCGCCGGCGCCAATGCGCGTGGCATGCAGGGATATGCGGTGGGCCGCTGACGGAGCATTGGCTCACGGGTCCACAGGCTCACTGGTCCCGACTCGCAGGATCGAATCAAACCGGATCGCACCGTGCGGTTCGCATAGCCATCGGAGAAGGAAAGAGATGAAAGCCGTTTTGAAGCGCTGCTTGCTGGGCCTTGCCACGTTCTCGCTGTTTGCCGCCGCCTCGGGCGCCGGCGCCGCCGATCCCTTCCCGCAAAAACCGATCACGCTGATCGTGCCGTGGGCCGCCGGCGGCTCCACCGACATCCTTGCCCGCGTGCTGTCCGAGCACCTGACCCGCTCTCTTGGCCAGCCGGTGATCGTCGACAACAAGCCCGGCGCATCCGGCAATATCGGCTCTGCCATGGTGGCGCGCGCCAAGCCCGACGGCTACACGCTGCTGGTCGGCTCCATGAGCACGCACGCGATGAACCCTGCGCTGATGCCCAACATGCCCTTTCGCGGCGTGGAAGACTTCACCCCGCTGGGCCTGCTGGCCTACGTGACCAACACCATGGTGGTCAACCCGTCGGTGCCCGCGCACAACGTCAAGGAGCTGATCGCCTACGCGCGCGCCAACCCCGGCAAGCTGGCCTATGCCAGCGCCGGCCCTGGGTCCACCAACCACCTGAGTGCGGTGCTGTTCGAAAAGATGGCCGGCGTGCAGATGCTGCATGTGCCCTACAAGGGGGGGGCGCCCGCCGTGGTCGACACCGTGGCCGGACAAACGCAATTGCTGTTCTCCGCCGGCACGCAAACCCTGCCTCACGTCAAGGCCAACAAGCTGCGCCTGCTCGCCGTGACCGAAGCCAAGCGCTCGCCGCTGCTGCCCAACGTGCCCACCGTGGCCGAGACCGTGCCCGGCTATGAGCTGTCCGTGTGGTACGGCGCCTTCGGCCCGGCCGGCATGCCGCCGGCGCTGGTGGCACGCCTGAACCAGGAGATCAATCGCATCATGTCGCTGCCGGACGTGAAAGAAAAGATGAACGCCATCGGCGTGGAAACCGCCACCTCCACGCCCCAGCAATTCGGCACCATCCTGCGCCGCGACGCGGACCGCTATGGCAAGTTGATTCGGGACCTGGGCATCAAGGGGGAGTGAAGCCGTGACCGATATCGTGACCTTGCCTGTGGCGTTGCTAGCCTCGCTATGCGACACCCTGGCGCGCGCAGCCGAGCCCGCCACCGCCTTCGATGCGATCGGCAGCACCACCGCCGCGCTGCTGGGCCCGGGGCTGCTCACCATCAACGCCTACCGGCGTGCCAGCTCCGAAGTGGTGCGGCTATGGTCCTCCGACACCACCGCTTACCCCGTGGGCGGCCGCAAGTACAAGGCTGATACGGCGTGGACACGCTGGGTGCTGCACCAGGGCGAGGTCTTCGTGGGCGAGGGGGACGCGGCCCTTGAGGCCGTGTTCGACGATATTTCGACGATTCGCGAGCTTGCGCTTTCGGCAGTGGTCAATGTACCGGTGTGCGAGCGCGGACTCTGCGTGGGGACGTTCAACTTTCTTGCGGCGCGCAGCGCGTGGACGCAGAGCGAGGTGGCCGTGTTGCGCTTGCTCGCGCAGATGGTGGCGCCGGCGGTGATGGCGGCTAGCGCTGCGGGGGAAGCAGAGCGCTGAGACGGGACGCCCGGCATCCGCCGTGCCGGCCGGCGAAGCGTCTACTGTCGGCATTGCGGATGCTTTGCACTTTGCAAGGACCTGGCGGAGATCCCTGCAGAGCCCCAGAAGCCGGATCATGCTCCATTCAGTTAGCTGCGACCAGCTTCTGATAGGCAAGGAACAACTCGTCCGCGGTAGCAAAGCCATCGATCCGCAGCCATGGGTTGCCCGGCGCCGCACGCAGGAATACCACGGGACTGTGGTTCATCTTGTCCTCGTGATAGACGTTGAACGCGCGCTGCGTGGCAACGCTCGCGGCAACAGCGCCGGTGTAGTGCTGCCATTCGGGACCCGCGCCGAACTTCGTCGCATATTCACGCAGGCGCGACGGCGTGTCCTGCTCCGGGTCGATCGAGATCGACACCATGTGCACCTTGTCCCTGTTCGGGCCAAGCTCGCCCTGCAATTGCGAAAGCGTCTGGCTGATCACCGGGCAGACGGATGTGCAGGTGGTGTAGATGAACGTGAGGACTACCGGGCGGCCATCGTCCAGTTCGCTCTTCAGGGAAACGGTCCGCCCATCGTCGCGCACCAGGTTCACGGAGGGCAGCGCGTAGGTCACCGTCGAAGTGCGCGTATCCCGCATCATGTGGTGATGCGCGTGCGGATCGGCGTCATCGTGCGCGATGGCGCAAGGCACCATCGCTGCAAGCATGCCGCCAGCTGCGATCGCCGACATCAATACCCTGGCCCATCGTGCCTTGACCGTTCTCCTTCTACTCGCTCTCATGACAATCTCCTTGAGCAGTGATCGGCACACCTCGGCAACGGATCGCCCGGCGTCGGCTTTATCTCCGGCGGCACACGCCTGCCCGCCCCTGAATTATGGGGACCGGCCGCGCAGCGCGGTATGGGGCGGGCCCCTACTGCGGCGGTAGGGCAATCCATCCGGCCCACCCGGCACAGCGCGCAGCCGAACCTGGCAGCGCCCGCCTTCTGCGCGCATGAAAGGCCGCGGGATGCCCGCCTACGGCACGGTCCACTCTCCATCGGCGGCCAGCCGCATGCGCTCGGGCTCCGCAAACCGGACGATGTAACCCCCTTTGGAGGCAAAACGCTGACCAGGCCCGAGGGTCAGGCGTGGGTAGTAGCCGGTGATGATCCGGCGCTCGATCATGTCGTCGAGGCGCTCCACCAGGTAGTCGGGTGTGAAGGTATCGGCCATGTGGCTCAGCGTCTCCGCCAACAAGCCACAGGCAAGAAAGGTGTCCGCCTGCGTCTGCTCGGCAACGACCGGGATACGCCGGATCGCGAACCAGCCGAGCGCGTAGTCGACCCTCACGCGCCGCCGCTCCGGCAGATCGACGGGATAGGCAAGGCGCGTAACGCCGCGCCAGCCCGCGGGCAAGGGCGTGCGATCGAGCCCGCCCATCAGGCCCGACATGAACACATCGGCATGCGGCGGCGGTACGCTCCCGAGCGCGGCGACATCGTCCGGGCGCAGCCACAGCATCAGCGCGTCCGCGCCCGCTGCACCGCGCAGCGCTGCGGCCACGCTCTCGCTACTGGCGAGAGCGTGGCTTGACACGGGGACGCCGTGCCGCTTCAGTGCCGCGGCAAGGGCCCTGGCGCCCGCCTCCCCGCTGTCACCGGCACGATAGAACTGCCGCACCGGCTTTGTCGCCTTGCCACCTCCCCCATCCAGGATCCGCTTCGCGATCAATTCCGCTTCCAGCAACACGCCGCTGGAGAAGTACAGGGAATAGAAGTCGGCATCGCCATTGACCGGCACCTCCACATTCGGGAACAGGCATGGCACCGCCTCCTGCTCGCAGAATGCGTGTACCGGCGCCCAGTTCCTGCCACCGAGCCCTGACACCACGGCGAAGACCGGTTGCGCCGCCATATGCCGCCTGAGCTGATCCTGCCAGGTCGCTTCCGGGCCGGTCAGTTCCCAGACATGCAGTTGCCAGCGGCGATTGACCATGAACATCATCTTGCGCGATGCACGCAGCGCGGGAGTCGGCCCGAGCGGAAAGGTATTCTTGTCGGCGAAGTAGTGCTCGAGCACATCCAGCATGCCGCGTCGTTTCACGGGATCGGCGTCCGGCGTGACGATGGTGGCAAAGTGGAGCACGGTATCCGTGACCCCGGACGGCCTGCGCTGGTCCAGCCGCTTCAGGTACGCGATCAGTACGGCCATGTCGGCGTCGTTCAGCGCGAACTGCGGCATCAGGTAGTTCAGCGGCCGGCCTTCGGAGTCGAGGCCTTCGCGGATGGCCCTGGCGATGGTCTCGTCGGTGTACGGATCGCGATCGGCCCGCATGCCTTCGACGAAAGGCAGGTAGAGGTCGTCGAGGCTCTTGGCGCGCGGGTGGAAGAGATACCGCCCGGTGATCGGCGGTACGGTGCCAAAGCCTTCCTTGGCGCCAAGGCCGCTACGCCGGTGGCAATTGACGCAAGCCGCGGCGGCCCCCTGCATGCGCATGCCGCCGTCGCGGACCGCCTCGAGCGGCGCGCCAGAAGGCAGCACACCGCGCAGGAAGATCGGTGCGCCAGCATCCGCCGCCGGAGCGCCGCCTGCCTGCCCGCCGAACGCCGTCGCCGCGGCGGCCAGGGCGCACGCAACGAGCGTCCGCAGGGCGGATCTCCGCCCTCGTACGCTGGCGAGCAGCCCCCGGACCATGACTATGGCGCCCGCCGGACCATGCTGTCCGATCCAGGCTGCGCCTCGGCATCAATCGAAAGCGGCTTGTCCTGCCTCGGTGTGCCTGGCTTGGCGAACATCCAGTCTCCCAGCGCCGGGTTGAACGAGACTTCGTCGATCACGAGCCTGTCCTTTGCCTGGGCCGTCGCCACCCCGCTTTCGATGGTGCAGGGTATCTGCAATCCGTCGATCGTCCTGTAGTCGCGGTAGAAGACCGTCACCGTGTGCGACTGGCCGAGCACGTTGCGGGACTCCCGGTCGTACCGGATTTCCAGGAACGTCTTCGCGTCGATCCACAGCAGGCGGCTGCCGCCCGAGGGCAGCCGGATGCGAAGGCGGTATGCCTTGCGCCCTTCGACCTCATCGACACCCTCGCTCTTCACGGCAATGCCCTTGGCCTCGTAGTCCATCAGCGGTCCATCGATGACCTGCTCGTCCTGAGCGAACTTCAGCTCCTCCGTCGTGTAGGGCTGCAGATTCGGCTTGCCGGCCTGGGTCGGGTGGACTTTCCAGCCATGACTGCCATCGAAGACGCGCACGGCCATCTGATTGAGCGCCGTGATCTCGAAGCGCGTCTTGTTCGGACGCTTCATCGCCAGCATGAAGCGCGCAGGCGCGCTCGCGCTCTCCACATGCCCGACCCAGACCATGGTCTGGATCTTGCGCCAGGCATCCAGCCCTCCCTTGGCGGCGGCGTTCTTCTCCACAATCTGGGCTACGCTCAGATCCGGCGCCGTCAATGGCTCCGCCGCCGTCACCAGCGCCGAGGCAAGAACGGCGAGCACCCCAAGGGCGATCCGTCTTATCATCATGGCCCCTCCCCCTTACTTGCCGGGTAGCCTGGCCGACGCCAGCGGCGGCTTCGCAAACATGGCATCGTCCACCGGCTGATTCAGCGCCACACGCTCGATGGTCATCTTGCGGGTTTTCTGGACGCCTTCAACGGCGGTTTCCATGACATGCGGAATCTTCAGCCCGCCCTCCGCCTTGTAATCCCGGTAGTAGATGGCGACGTTATGCATTCTGCCGTCCAGCTTCCGTGGCTCGCCTTCCATCTTCAGTTCAAGGAAACTCGTTGCATCCACCCACAGGCGCCGTTCCACGTGGTCTTTCATGGTCAGCTTGAGCCTGTAGGCCTGGTGCCCCTCCACGGACTCCATGCCCTGCACTTCGACCTTGGTGCCTTTCCTGGCATAGTCGACCAGCGGGCCGTCCAGCTCCGCCGACGTCGCGGCCACCTTGGCTTCAGCGGCCGTGTACGGCTCGACCTCGTCGCGCCCCAGGAAGGGCCTGACCTTCCACCCCTGCACCCCGTCGTAGACCTGCAGGGCCGTCTGGTCCTGGAAGCGGATCTCGAACCGGCTCTTGTGCGGCCGCTTCATGGTCGCCACGTACGGCAGCTTCACGTCCTTCTTCCCGCCAACATCGAGCTGGCCCGACAGGGTCAGGCTGTTGACCGCCCGCCAGGCTTCAAGCCCGCCACGGGCAGCCACATTCCGGTCGGCGATCTGGGCGGCCGTCAGCCGGCTCCCTGGCGCGCTTTCCGTCGCCGCGCCGGCGGATCCCGCCAGCRACACCAGGCCCAATGCCAGGAAGAGAATTCGGTTCATGAGCACACCCCCCAATCCATGCCTAAAAGATCGCGCCCGCGCGCGTTCATTCAACCACCAGGCCGTCGATATGAAAGGAACCGATCATCACGTTGACGCGGTCCCCGGTTTTAATCAGGTTGCCTTTGTTGGAAAACACCATCCAGTATTCCTGGCCAACCGTCAGCGGGCCCGACTGACGAAGCTGGCCGATCTTGTCCATGACCRGTATCTGGAGAAGCGCCTGGCTCCTTCTCCCGAACAGGTAGGGCGTTGCATTCTTGTCGCTCAGGATCTTGGCGATCCACGGGTCGGTAACGCGGTAGCTGAAGCGAATCAGGTTGCCCGACGCGGTCCGGCGCACGTGCAGATCCTCGACACCGCCGTAGAGATCGTAGTAGGCCTTCGCATGCTTTGGCAGCTTCACCGGCGTATAGGGCGAGGTCCTGGCGGACGGCGAAGGCGCATGTGTCAGCGCCGCCGAAGGCGCCTCCAGCGGGAAGGCCGAGTCCGCCAAGGCCCTACCCGCCCAGACGCCACCGGCGAGCAACATCGCGATCGTCATCAAGTTTCTGGCATGGCTGGACATCTTCTTATGTCACCCCTGGCGCTCACCTGTTGCTCACCTGTTGCTCACCTGTTGCTCACCTGTTGCTCGCCTGTTCCTGGCTCCTCGATGCCGGAGGGGGCGCCCAGAGCCGCTCCCCTCCCCGCTTTCCACCTCGCGCTCCTCCCCCTTCTCCTAACGTATTGCCACGCCAGTCAAGGCCGAGCTCTGCGTACCAGCGCTATCGGTAATGCTGAGCGTCCCCTTCTGAGCCGAGTTCACCGCGTCGCGGAAGCTAGGCCTGAACCGCACGGCGATGGCGCAGGTGCCGTTCGGAGCCAGGCTGGTGATCCTGCTACCCGCGTTCGGGTTGACGGTGCCGCAGGTCGTCTGCTGTGCAACGATGACGAAGTTCGCGCTATCCACCGTGATCGCCGGGTTCGCAATGCCTGTCAACGGTACGCCTCCCGTATTCTTCAGCGTAAAGACATGAACCGGCCCTGCCTCGCCCCGCTCGACGCTGCCGAAGTCCTGGGTCGGCGGCGTCAGGCTCGCGCCGGAAGCGGCGCTTGCCACGAACTCGACCGCGCCGATATCGAACTTCGTGCCGTGCGGCCGGGCGGTACCGAAGAAGTCGTGATTCGGGGCACCCGCGTCGGTGGCGGCGTCGATTGCCGGCGAACCCGACGCGATCGCGTAGTTGCCAAGCGGCACGTTGTAGCCCGGGCTGCCAGACGAGATGCTGGCGTTGAACAGGGAGAGCGGTCCGTAGGACATATTGATCCACTGGTTGCCTTCATCCGGGGTCGCCGTCGGCATCAGGCCGAAGAGCGGGTTGGGCAAGACTGTATCCGAGATGCCCGGCGGCACGGCGAATCCGACCCCTCCACCTTCCGGCGGCACCCGCGAGCCATTGCAGTACTGGCTGACAACAGCGGGGTTGGAACCCAGGTTGCTTGCCCCCTGGTAGTCGGCGGCGTCAGTCAGGATCGAGAATTGCGGACTGAGCGTCAGGCCCGACTCATGCTTGCTCGGTCCGGAGTCGCCAAAGGCGCCGATGTCCCAGTAGATAGCCTTGGGATCGCAATAGCCCGTCGTCTTCCCGGCCTGGTTTAGCGTCGGATTCAGCGTCACCACGTTCTGCAAGCCAGGGATCGACGGATTGAGGCCGCCCACCGTGATATAGAACGAACGGTTCTGCCAGAACAAATTGTTGGCCATCACCGGGTTCGAGAACGTCGTGCAGGCAGAGGTTCCAACCGGGCAGGTTACCCCTGCATTGCTGAACGCTGCGATGAAGTTCGGCGTGTGCCGCGCCGTCTCGAGACCAGCCGGCTGGTAGGTCGACGTGGTGATCGGATCGCAAGTTGTTTCCGCGCCCACCGTGGTGCACTTCGTCGGCGGAGGTACATTGGACTGAGCGGCTGCGGGCGTGTTGAAGAGTACGCCTGCCGACGCCGTCGCGTCGTTGGAAACGATGGTGTTGTTGATGAAGTTGACGCCCACCGCATCCTGGATCGACACGCCGCCCCCTGCCCACCCCGCGACGTTGTTCGCGATGATGTTGTTGGTGACGGAAACCCGGTACCACTTCGACGCATCATTGGGACTGCGCTGTACATCGGTGCCGTTGATGCCCTGCAGCCGCAGACCACCGCCTTTACCGCTCTCCGCCGTGTTGCCGATCAGGAGATTGCCGTCGATCGTGAGGCCCGGGCCTGCGCCGTCGGACAGCTGCGGTGCGCAATCGACGTCGACGGTCTGGTTCTCGCAGAAGGTGCCATCCGGCGGTACGCCCTGGGCGATGATGCCGCCCCCGTAGGTAGGTAGCGTCGGGTTGTTGCTCTGGTTGAAGAGCACAAGATTGTGCGAGATGTCGCCGTTATAGCTGAAGCCGAAGTGGGCCACGCCGCCGCCGTCACCACTACTCATGTTGCCGCACACCCAGTTGTAGTTGAAGTGGTAGTTGTCGGCTCCCGAGCAGAAGGTCACGCCGCCGGCCGCCGATGGCGTGGTCGAATTGATTTCATCACCGTAGGAAGCGTTGGAGGTGACCGCGTTGTGATGCACATTCACGTTCATGTTGAAGCCGAACGGAATCTGCGTCACGCCGTCCGCACCGATGGTTCCGTCCGGTACCTCGACCTGGCCGATCGTGATGCCGCCCGTGAGCGTGCCGGCATTGCCGAAGACGCGGTTATTGGAGATCTCCATATTGTGGTTCCAGCCGTGCAGGAAGATGCCACCGCCGCCTTGCGAGCTGTTGGTGAAGGTGATGCCATCGATGCGCGACGGGTTGCAGAGGAAATTGCCGGGATTATTAGCGCAATCCCCGGCGCTGGCCGTCAGCGGCGTGCAGATGCCGTTGGCGATGCAGTTGGCGTCGGGCTGCCCGTTGACGTCCTGCACGCCCTTGGCCAGCACCGTAATCGCCGCACCTTCGTACGCCCCCATCAGCGTGGGCTCGATCAGCAGCTCTCCCAGGTTGCCGTTGAGCGTGTTGTCCCACCCGACGGTCGGCTCGAAGGGTATGGGGTCGATCTTCCGCTGCATGGTTGACGGGCAACTGTAGGTGTTGGTGGGATCGAAGGGATTCGACGACGAGATCACCCCACCGTTGCGCGACATGCCAAACAGGCARCTGACCTGCGCCCGCCACGGGTCCATCTTGCCAGACGGGTGCGTATTCGCGTTGACAGTCACCGAGGCAGCGCCAACGCCCTGCAGCCGGACCGGCTTCCACATCAGCAGCATCTCCTGGTAGACGCCCGGGCCGACGATGATCAGGTCGCCGGGGACGGCCTTGTCGATCGCCGTCTGGATGGCGTTGCCGGTGGCATTTTCGCCGGCGACGTAGGTCGGCGCCTTGCCGCCGATGCTGACGCTGACGGTGTCGACAGACTTCTTGCCATTGCCCGCGATGATCACCAGTTCGCCGTGGTCCGATGACAGCGCAGGCACCGTGACCGTGATCGACTGGTCGGTCCATGCCGTGATCTGCGCAGGCGTGCCGCCGATGGTTACGCTCGAAGGCACAGTGCAGGCGCCTCCGACGCTGGTACACCAGCTCCCGAAACCATAGTGGCGCGTGATGAGCTTCTGATTGTAAGGGACCTTGCTCGCCCCTGGTCCACTGTAGGCATGGTTGGTCACCTGCTGGTCGCCCAAGGCACTAATGGTCAAAGTGTGGCCCGCAGCGCTGACCCACGGACCGGCACCGCCGTTGCTGGTATCGCCTACGACCTTCGAGATCGCAGGCGTGGCATCCGGATACGCGCAGTCAGGCTGGTTGTATCCATCCGCGAATGCCTGCACCGGCACCACCGGCGTGTCCATGTACTGGGTCTGTCCCGGCATGAAGGGAATCTCATAGCAGAACTGGCTGTACGCGGGGTTGTACAGGGGGTCCTTGATAGTCTGCCCGGGGTGCGCGGGATCCGGCATATCCGGGTCGTTCATGCACGCGACCATCATGGTCGGCGCATAGCCGGTCGGATTCGGCGGATTGACTTCCCAGGTCGAATAGTTCAGGCCATTGAAGATGCCCCACTGGTCGGAGTACACACGGGCCACTTCGTTGCCGCCGAAATCCTTCATCGACACCGGCACGTTGGGTACGGCGAACTTCTCGCCGAATTGCGGCGAATACGGGTCGAATTCCGAAGAGAAGTCGTCCAGCATGAAGCCCGTGAAGTGCGCGGCGACGTGGGTTGAGCTGAATACCCAGAACTTCGCCAGCACCGTCATCTGATCGGTAAGCGTGACCTCCTTGCGGTCGCACAGGTGCCGCGACGCACCGGCGAACGGCGCCACTTCCTGCGAGCCCGGGAACAGGCTGATATAGTCGGGAACGATGCGCAGCGCACCGACGCAGGGCCAGAAGGTCTCGACGCTCCCGGTGTCGCCCTCATGCCTGGGCGTGGATCCCAGATCCGTGGTCGGGTTCTGCGGATTGTTCGCGTTATAGGTGGCATTCACGGCCGCCTGGTCGGGCAGGATGAAGATACTGCCCAGGCCAGCGAACTGCTGGGTCACCGGCGCGATGTAGTTATCGCCAATGAGGATGTTCTTGTCTTCCTCTTTCACCAGTTCGTAGCCCGGGGGCACAACCACCTCGACCACATACTTGCCGGGGGGCAGCATGGGCGTTCCGGCCTCAAAGACTCCGCCACCCGCGGGATTCGGCACGCAGATGGTGCAGTTGGTACCCATCGGCCTTCCGGTTTGCGGATTCCTGCTTTTCACGCTGGGGAATTGGTACATCCCATCGTAGGGCGCGGGCTGCAGCTGATTGAACATGTGCATGCCGTCATAGCACTTGAACTGGGAGTTTGCCGGCAAGGCAGTGTGCTTCGGATCGAGCCACTGGGTACTGTTGCGCAATGTGAAGAAGTACGGGTCCGTGGTTTCCTGGCCCGGACAGTTCATATTGGGCACGCCGTCGCGGCGGAAGCCCTGCGCCCAATCGTCCCAGCTGCTGGTCGTGGTGGTATCCACCAAGGTCAGGCTGGGCGTTCCATCCCGGGCAGTGCCCTCCTGATACAAGTTGACAGTCACGTTCGGCACGTTGGGCGTCCAGCTCGTGTGGATCAGCAGCGCGGGATCATCAAACGGACGCGTAGACGCGTAGATCACTTCACCCTTGATGCCACCGTTCTCATTGTCGGCGAACGGCGTCTTGCCAAACTCGATGAACGAACTCTGGCCCGAGAAGCCTTGCCAGCCAAGGGTGGTCACCGACGGCGGATCGATCCGGCCGGTCGACGGGTTGGCGGCGCTGTGGCCGGGGTGCAGGATCGAATAGCCGGTGCAATCGGCGTTGTCGCAGTACACCGCGCCGGGGACCCGTAGCTTGTCAGGCAGATGTGCAGTCGCGGATTCCGTTGTGTTGGCAAAATTCGCCGCAATGTTCGACTTACCGCCACCAGGCGTGCCATCCGGCGGACCGCCGGCGTCATAGACCACGTGCACACCCGTCTGCTTGAAACGGGTCGTATCGGCTTCCACCACATACCAGTTGAACAGCGGGAAGATCTCGTTGAACGCGGCGTAGCCGTTGAGGTCGGTATTGTTGAAATTGGAGTAGCTGCCATCGCGGAAGCGGATGTTGGTCGGAACCAGCGTGAGGCCAGGCTCGCCGTCTTGCGAAACGCCATCACGATTCAGATCGACGAACGTTCTCGTATAGAGATTCGTGTGCCATTGCAGGACCGCAAGATCTCCGACGTTGACGCTCCTCGCGTTGGGTCCAAGCTGTACCGCCGTGGCGAGGCCATCGACGATCTGGTCGTTCCACTGGTCGAACACCGTCAGCCTGAATGTGCCATCGGGAATGCCGGAAAAGCTGAACTCGCCCTTGTCGTTGCACTTGGTGAAGGCAATATCCTCGCCGTCCGGATCCCCCAGGCTCACATAGCATTGCGTGAAAGCCAGGGAGTCGCGCGAGCCACTACCGTAGAGATGCTGGTTGGGCGGCCGGCTGTAGTGCAGGTTGGTGATTCTGCCGTTGACCGCATTGGCGCACGAGGCTCCAGAACGGTCGCATAGGCCGGACTTCGCGGCATTGGTCCTGCGATCATTGATGATCTTCGCGTTGGCGAAGCCGACGGAGACGTGGAAGCCGGCCGGGCCAAACTCCTGGAAGTACGCCGGGCCGCCTACCTTGATGAAGGCATCATGGGCTTTCTGTCCGTCGAGCGTATTCGTCTGGAGCCACTCCTCGCCCTTGGCAATTCTGTCGGCTGCCGGCGTGGCCACCACGCCGTATCTGCCGGGCATCAGGTTGGCGATGATGGCCTGGCCGACCAGCGGGGAAAGTGTCTTGCCGTCGGACTCATATTTCGGACAGGTGGGAATCATGCCGACCAGTCCGTCTTTCGCCGACTTCGGCGTTGGCGAGATCGGGCACGCATTCAGGTGCGTGAGCGGATCAATCATCCCTTGCAGAGAGTTGGACAGGGGCATGTTGAACATGTCATACGTCATTTGCCCGGTGGCATCGCCTGTACCGCCCGCATCGTCGAAGAGCTTGATCTCGAAGCCTCCCAGTCCCGGTTCCCGGGACGTCCCGAAGCCCTCGGTGCCGCCGCTGACGTCGACTTCGCCGTTGAGCGGTGCGTCATCCTCGAACACGAACACCGAGACCTTCGCCGTCGCCAGCGGCGTTTGTTGCAGCGGTATGTTGACCGTCTTCTGTGCAGGCGCGATCGGCGCGCCGCCCATGCCGTGGCCACAGGTTCCCGTTCCGGGGGCGAAATCCGCGACCGACGGGCAGTCCTTGGCAATACTGAAAGGCCTCTGCGGTCCATTGGGATTGGCCGGATCGACCGGCTGGGGTCCCCCCGCACCCGCGGAGAAGGTGTTGCCGGCATCACCGGGCAAAATCGAAATGTAGTAGTGCTTGGCCGGGTCGAGCGCCACCTGGCTCGGGTCGACCGGGGCCTGCTGCGCGGAGTCCGTGCGGCAGACGCCATTGCCAACATCGCACACGGCTGGCATGTGCGAATTGCTCGCCGGGTCGAAGACAGTCTGCCCCGCCTCGCAGGCGACTTTCCCGACACAGCCCGCGGCAATGACAGGCATATAGCTGGTATGGAAACTGGTCCCCAGACTCGGCACAGGCAGCGCCGGGCAATTGGCCGGCCGCGTGGCGGAGTTCACCTGGCATGCGGGGTCGATCTGGAAGGTGCGGTCTTCCTCGATGATCCAGCGGTAGTCGGTGATCTTGACCGGCGTTGCCCCCGGTCGCACGCTCGGCGCGTCAAATACGTTTACGACCAGGCCACTGCCGCCCTTGAACGTCACCGTCACCGTGGCGGCATTGCTCGGCGTCTTCTGCGAATTCACCGCCTTGTACTTGAAGGTCACGCTAGCCGTCGTCGCGGCGCCCGGCGCAGCCGTGGGTATTGCCGTGAACGAGCCGTCCGCGTTCAGCGTGACCGTGCCGCCTGTGGCGCTACCGGCGACCAGCGCGGCAGTCAGCGGAAGCTGCGAAGGATCGCTATCGTTCGCCAGCACGCCGGGCGCGCCGATCTGCAACCGCGATGCGATATTGCTGGCGAAGCTATCGCCGCCGGCTGTGGGCGCCCCCCCCTTGCAACTACCGGTACAGGCGCCCAGCGTCACCTTCGCCGTCAGTGCGGCGTTTCCGTTAGCCTGGTACGTGAAGCTGTCGGACGCGGTGCCAGCATTGGGCACGTAGGTAAACGTACCATCAGGATTCAAGGTGACCGTGCCGCCCGTGGGTGCTGTCAGCAGCTTGACGCCATAGACGCCCACGTCGTTGGCGACCACGCCCTTGGCGGGGTCCGCCACCGTCAGGCTACTGCCCGAAACCAGGAAGTAGGAGTCGGGGTTGGCCTTCGCAGTCACCCCGCTGGAGGGCAAAGTGGCGCCATTGGCACCGACATATGCCATCATGCCGCCGTCGCGCTGATTGTTGGTGGATAGACTCAACTGACGATCAAACACCGCCAGGGCTGCTGGCGCGGTCGCCGGAGCGACAGCCACGGGGGCATTGATCAGTACATCATAAGTCTTGCCTGCCGCCAGGAATACTTCATTCTGCACTCGCCGGTTCCCCGGGAGGAGATTGCCATCCTCCGCTACCAGTGACAGCCCCGAAACCACCTTGGGCGTACCCGAGCTGTTGTCGGTGGTCAGGGCCCCTACGATGGACGGTACATGCATGCGCAGACCAGCGTTGACGAAGCGCACCAGGACACTGCCGGTGGCGTTGGCAGGGTTCGTCGAGAACAGCGAACCGGCGATCTTGGTTCTGTCGAAAGCGACGCCATTGACAAGGTAGTAGCGCGGATCGTAGTTGACGGCCGGCGGATAGCACGCGGCCGCGCCGTCGCTGCAGATCACGCCAGTCAAGGTCAACGCCGCAACGATCTGCGCCCCGGTGCCCGTGGCACTCGTTACCGTGACGGCGGGAACGGCGTAATAGCCCGTACCGGCACTGTCAACCGTGATACCCGTGATAGCGCCGCCGCCATCCACGCTTGCGACATGAGCCGTCGCCGCTACCGAAGCGCCGCCACCGGAGAACGCGACGAGATCGCCAACCTTGTAGCCGGTACCGGCGATGGGGTTGCCGGCGGAGTCGAGTGCCACCGAGATGGAGCTGACCGAGTCCCTGAGGACGCGCGAGGAGGTTTCGCTGAAATTCGCCGACGACACAGCCGTGGCCACTGCGGCATTCTGCGTGGCATCGATTTCACTGAGCAGCAGCGGAGCGTCCGCGTTGTAGGTGACGCCCGGATAGGCGGTGCCCAGCGCGGGCACTACGGGAGCAGTGGTAACCACCAGCACGCCGTAAAGACCCATCGGACCCTGGATGGAGGGGTGGGTTCCCGATTCAATCAGGTAGGTACCGGGCTTGAGATTGTTCCAGGTCAGCGCCGTTGGGCTTGCGCCCGTGGTCGTCGCCACTTCGGTTGCCAGGGACTGCACACGCGGCCCCTGCGCGGGCGGATTGAAGGTGGCGCCATTGCTATCCCCGGCAATCGGCCAGGTAACGGCCTGCACCGCATGGTTCGGGCTGGGCATCATGGTCCGCGCGGTGCCCAGACCGCCGCCCAATTGCCCCACGATCACCAGCGACGTCGGTATGCCCGAGGTGGCGCCTGGAGGCACCGGCAGGTGATTGGTAAGATTGATCGTCAGATTGCCGGGAGGGACGGTAATCACCACGGGCGTCCAGCTCGTCCCGGCATTCGGGTTCAAGCCTTTGCAGGTGGCGGGCGCGGCGACGCCGGTGCAGCTGTAGCCCCACATCGGCACGATCTGTCCGTCGGGAAGCGTGGTGCTGGTGGCGCTCGCCGTCAGGTTGACGCTCTGCGCGAAGGACACGCAGCTCGCCATGGAGAGGATCGATGCAGCGAGGCCTGTCTTGACCAAGTCGAAGAGGCTCGCCTTGAACTGGTTGGATCTCATCGCGTTTCCCCTGACCTCTAGTTGGCTTCGTTGATCGTGAAGGCTTGCGGATCGACGAGCATCATCATCATCATCCCGCCCGGGAAGATATTGTTCGTGGTGATCTCACGCTCATTGTGCGAGTGCCACATGAAGGCAAAACCAGCCTCGCTCGTGGGCGGGTTCGCGATCGTGCCTGATGGTGGCGTGGTACCCGTGGGCCCGACAGCGCGGGTTGTCGCATCCGGCCCCAGGTAGGGACTGCCGCCGTACCAGGTGCCGTTCGTCAGGATGTTCGCATCGGGCAGCGTCACGGGACCGCCGCTGCCTACCTGCCCGAACGGGTGGGTTTCGAGAGGCTTGTTATGATCCTGGCACCATTCGTAGTAGTTCGGCGCCAGCGGGTCGCTCGTGTAGTACCCATTGGCATCCGGAACGCAGACCACGGGCTTGTTGAGGTATGCGGGGAACGCCTGGTCCGTGTACACGGCACCATCGCTGTGGCCATATACGTCCCAGTTCAATCCCTTGCCGGTCCAGTAGAAGATGCCATCCATCGCCATGCCCGGCGTGGTCGTCGTGGTAAAGAGCAGCGGCCCCGCAGGCGTGGCATTGTCGGTCTGGCTCAGCAGGAGGTTGCCATCGCGCGCCAGCACCCGCACATGATTGCCGTGTTCGTGGAAGGGATGCTGCCAGCGGCCGGTGCCGATGATTCTCAGCAGCACAAGCTCGCCGGGATGCATGTGCGGATTGCCGTTGTACGGCTGGTGCGGATATTGCACCGCGTAGTTCGGGTCCATGTCATCGGGCATGGAGCGCCCGTTGATCATGAAGTAAGCCGGATGGTAGGGCTCGGTCTCGACAGTCATGCAGCCATTGGGGCGCGTGCATGCCTTCCCTGCCGTGGTGCCGACCTGCTGCTCCGCTTGGGCATGGATGCGCGGATCCATCTCGGAGAACTGGAACAGGTACTCGCGGTCATAGCATGCGGCACTGTTGGTGTAGGCCGCGGCGGCGTTTCGGTAGTCAGTCTGACCGTCAGGGAGCGTGCTGCCGACGGCACGGCAGCCAGCAGGGACGGTGGTCGGCAGGACGATGATCGCACCATACAGCCCCATTTCTATCTGCAGGTCGCTCTGCGTGCCGCTGTAGTAGCCATGGGTACCCTCCGTCGTCGCGACGAAGGTATAGGTGACCGAGCCGCCGTGCGCGGCCTCCCTCGTGAGCAGCCCTGGCACTCCGTTCGACGTGGTGACCTGGAACCCGGGAAAGAGAATCGAAGTGTTGCCCGCGGCGGCCGGCAGGTTATTCCTGAGCGTCACCGTCACGGTGTCGCCCTTCCTGACGATCAGCGTCGGCCCCGGTATCTGCATGCTCGGGCAAGCCGCGCCGGGGATAGCCGCCGGCGAAAAACCGGCCGGCGCGGTGCCGCCAGTCCGGCAGCCGTACCCCCAAGAATAGACGCTCGATCCATCGGGCTGGCTGATGCGGGCCGCCTCGGCAGTCAGATCGAAACTCGTCCCGGTAATGCCCGGCGCGGCGGCTTGCGCCGGCATGCAGAGCAGCGCGGCGAGGATAACCGCCGCGAGCCCTGCGAGGCCTGCGATCCACGTGTTTCTGGTGATGTGGCCCACGGCTCTTCTCCCACTAGTTGGTGCAGACCTTGGTAGCCGGGTCCACTGCAGCGCAGATGTGGACCTCGGTCATCAAGCCACCGAAGTTCTCGGCGTCATTCGAAAGGTGATCCAGGTTCGGCGTGTACAGGTAGTACGTCGATCCCACGGGGTAGCGATTCTTGTCGCTTGCGTCCAGGATCACATCCACCGACTCGCCGCCGCCCAGGGTGATCGAATTCGTGTAGTAGGTCATGTCGTTGCCGGACATGTCGCGCAACAGCCGCGCGTTGACGCCGACCACGTGCATCGGGATGCCGAGCGAGGCCAGCGTCTGGAACTCGCTGACATCGAGATCCGAGATCCTGAGCAGGGCCTTGCCGCCAAGCGGGATGTTGATCAGCGTCGGCAGCGGCTGCGAGAAATGCGAGGTGCCATCGGCTACCTGCGTACTCATCRCCCCGGGCGTGACCGTGTCCGGATAGCTTCGTCCGTTCAGCAGAAAGTACTTGTCCTTCATGTCGGTAAAGGGTTCCGGGTTGAAGGTCATGCCGACGAAGTGGAAGTTCGGATCGAATCCATGGATCTGGATCGGATACTCGACGTCATAGGCGGTCGAGCCGTCACCATCGTTATA
The DNA here is from genome assembly GCF_052113425.1 of Cupriavidus sp. YAF13. NCBI lineage: Bacteria > Pseudomonadati > Pseudomonadota > Betaproteobacteria > Burkholderiales > Burkholderiaceae > Cupriavidus > Cupriavidus sp. YAF13. The sequence continues at coordinate 13,754 of NZ_JBFRDD010000066.1, read as the reverse complement.
GGCATATAGCGTCGGCGAGTTGCTCTTGTTGACCTGGTGAACAGCGCCGTTGTTCACGCGCGGAAGAGGCGTCGAGCACAGGATATCGGTTCCGCACCTGGTACGCGGATCGCTCTGCTGGGCCTGCAGCGCAGCGTACAGCGACGCTCCGCTCGGGACGCGGTTCTGACGAGGCCGGACATAGATCTGGCCCACCATGCCCATCTGGAGGTGTTCCGGGGGGGTGATGTGGCAATGCCAGAAGTACGTACCGGCATCCGGAGCCAGGTAGTAATACGTGAAGCTGCCGCCGATATTGATGGCAACGGAAGCATCGGGCACACCATCGTAGAACGACGAGGCGTTCGGATAGCCGTGGAAGTGCACCGTATGCTGCTCGAACAGGTCGGGACGCATGATCATGCCGACGTTCGTCAGTGTGAGGAAGAACTCGTCGTCCTCGTCGATCGCCATGGTGGGGGCCGGTATGTTGCCGTTCATCACGCCGACATCCATGATGGGCCGTGGATCGACGTGCCCGGTGAGTGCGTTGCCGGCATTCGGATCCGGGACGAGGCCGACCGCGCCATTGACAGACGGCCAGGCAGAATTGAACACCGAAGCCGGCTCCGTGCCGGGCAGGCCCTGCTTGATATCCGCGAGACCCGACAGAGGACCGAACGAGAACATATAGGTCTGTGTCCCGTCGCCCATCGTCGAGTAGCCGTCGCCGCCCGAGATCTGCTGACACTTGATGCCATCGCTGACCACGCCCGCTGCCGACTTCGGGTGAAGCGCCGTATCGTCCGGGCATTGCACCCGGAAGGACTGGGCAAGCGCGGGCATCGCGAAGAGAAGCAACAACAGCGCCGACACGCCGCCGCGATATATGCGAGTACCGAACATATGACCTCCTTCCTGCGGGCCTATCAGCGCGATTCCCGTAGGACATCAAGTTCCACGCCTGCGCCAGCCACACCCGTCGCTGCCGCTCACCTCACTGCCATGCCATCGCGCCACCGGCGCCAGAAGAAGCGGATACCCGAGGGTCCGCGAACTCCCTTGCCCCGGTCCCGGCGCGATGAACGGGGAAGCCCGATGCCCCCACGCCCGCCTCGCTCCAGAACCCCTTCGGCGCTTCTCTCTTCACGCTTGTATTGTGGTGAACCCCGATGCAGGTTTGCATGGGTCAACACCCTACTGATGCGGTAGGGCAATCCATCGAGGGCGCCGAGCTCCGGCGGCATCATCTGGACCGCCCATTGAGACTGAACGGGGGCGTGTTCGGGGACAGGTTGCCAACGCCGGCGCGCCGGGCTGGCGTGTCGGCCGGCGCGGTCGGGTTTTGCGTAGTCGGAAGATCCAGGCTGGCGCGGCTTCGGCGCCCCGGAGGCAGGTAATAGAATTGCCACTCGGTGTAGGTTTTCGCATTGGCGAAATCCGTGTAGAGCCTGGGGAAGTTCGCGTGCTTGATGGCCGGTGCCGTGGAACGGCTATAGACACCGTAGATGCGGTCGCCGTCGTGGAGGAACAGCCAGTCGTTCTTGCCAGTGACCGGGTCCGGATACGCTCGCCGCAGATGGTGTAGCGGCACCGGGAAGCGCTTGTCTTCCAGCAGATCGTCGACCGATGCCGGCAGCGTCCGGCCCGCCTGATAGTAGCGCTGGATGGCCAGCCGGTACTGGTTGCCGACGAACAGCAACTCCTCTTCCTGCAGCCGCTGCCGCTGCAACGACCAGACATCGAGCGCGCCCATCAATGCCACTGAAACAAGGATCAGGGCAATCAGCAATGCCAGCATCACCAAGCCATGGGCGCCATTGCCCTGGCGATGACGCATCGGACGACGCTGCCGGCGGGCGCAGGTCATTTCGCGGGGCCGGGGGCCGCGGCAGCAACCGGAACAGCGGCCGCTTCGCTGGCCGGCGCAACGTCATAGACCCCCGTCTTGTCCGCATCCGGCGAGGCAATCACTGTCCATGCGGTACCGCCCATGACGGGATCTTCGGGAACACTACGCAGATAGTGCTTTTGCACCAGCTCGTCCAGGTTCTCCGGATACTGGCCGTTGTCGCCGTAGTATTTATCGATCGCGTCCCGCATCACGGCCAGGTTCTGCCGCTGCACCTGCTCCTTGCCCCGATCGATGCTGTGCAGGTAGCGCGGCAGCGCGATCGTTAGCAGCAAACCGATGATCGCCATCACGACCACCAGTTCGATCAAGGTAAACCCATGGAGCCATTGGCCGCGAGCGGGCTTCATCATGCGCCTCACCATTCTTTGTAGGGAATGCCGTCGAGACCCAGGCGTTCCGCCCTGGAAGACACGTCAAACACGTCATTGCCGCCTTGCGGATTGCTCTCCACGCTGCCATAGGCTCGCAGGTTCCACGTTTCCTCCGCCGGCGTGGTGGCGTCGCCGGTGAAGAACGGATCGCGCGGCACGCTGCGCAGGAACATCAGCAACCCCGCCTTCGGGTCCTTGGCATTCTTGACCCCGGTTACCAGCACGGTCAGCGTCGGCGGATAGCCCGACGCCCCCACCTCCTTCTCGATCAACCCAAAGTCACTGGCGTCCTTGTAGGCGTCCAGGGCGGTACGGATCTGCCGCAGCGCCAGCCTCAGCTCCTGCTCCTTTTCGCGCTGCACCATCAACTCCGAGAATGGCACGATCGCCAGCGCGACGATACCCACCAGCGCCAGCGTCACCACCAGCTCTATCAGGGTGAAGCCGCGGCCATACAGGCGCCAGCGGCCGCGGCAAGGCGTTGTCCGGGTCGCGGGCGTCATAGGTCAGTGCGCTCCCGGGATCGGATAGAGGGGGTTCTCGGTCGCCATCTCGTTCGACGGCATCTTCACGATGGGCGCGGGCGGCTGTGCGGGCGCCACCGGGGGTGGCGGCACCGGCGGCACCACAGCCGCAGCGGCTGCGTCCTGCGCTGCTGCGCTCGCATCGGCCGGGGCGGAAGCGGCGGCGGCTGGCGCCGGCGGCGCGGCCTGGATGGCCGGGAACCGCGCCGCGAACGGATCGGGCGGCGGAGTCGTCCGAGGCGCCGCGGGTGGCAGGCCCAGCGAGCCTCTCGGAGGCACCACGAGGGGTGCGGGCGGCACCGCGCTGCCGGCCGCCGCAGCCTTTGCATTGCCTCCAACCGCGGCCCCGTCGATACTCGCCGGCGCGACGGGTGCTACGGGAACTGGCGGGGAGACGGTCCCGCCCCCAACCCGGCCCGGCTTGAAAGGCGTGCCGGGCGCGGCAACCGGAGCTTCAGCGCTGGTGGCATCGAGACGCAACTGCTCGGTGCGCACATTGGTATCCGTCCCGGACCAGATTTCACGCGTATCGGCATCCGCGACGCGTTGAGGACGGATGATGTGCGGGGTGATCTGCAAAACGATTTCCGTCTTGACGTGGTCGCCGTTGTGATCCGAAAACAAGCGCCCGAGCACCGGCAACTGGCCCAGGCCAGGCACCTTCTCCGCCGTGGTGCGATCGGCATCCGAAATCAGGCCGCCGAGGACCTGTGTCTCGCCGTCCCTGAGTCGCAGACTGGTCGATGCGCTGCGTGTGCCGATCTGGTAAGCCAGCGAGCTGAGGCCGGTCTGTGCGTTGCTGCTCGATATTGTCTTCGTGATGTTGCTGACCTCGAGACTGATCTTGATGCCGACGTCGTCGTCGCGGTAGACCTGCGGCTCCACCTCAAGCTTGATACCGACATCCAGGTACTGGATATTTTGCGCATAGGAAGGGCCACTGGTGCTCGGGGTGCTCGAACTCGATATCACCGGCACCTTGTCGCCAATCAGGATCTTTGCTTTTTCCTTGTTACGGGTGCGGATGCGAGGACTCGCAAGCAGGTTCGCATCGGTATCCGTCAGCTTGAAGTTGGCCGTTGCCGACAGCCCGCTGACCACCAGCTGGTTGATCGGCAGCGTGTGCAGGGCGCCCCATGTGGACGCCGTATTTGGCGTGGCCATCGTGAAGCTGTTCGGCCATGCGATTCCCAGGTCCGTCAGCCGTTCATGCGAGACTTCCAGGACTTGCACCTCCAGCATGACCTCGGGTTCGGGAAGATCCTGTGCGGCGATCAGCTGTTCCGCGAGCCGAATGGTGTCGGGCGTTCCGCGAATCGACAGGGTATTGGCATGTTCGTCAATCACGATCTCCTTGATCTTCAACAAGCTCTTCAACAAGGCCTGCACCTGTTTGGCGTCGATGTTCGACAACTGGAAGGTGCGGACCTTCAGCTCCTGGTACTCCAGTTGCTTGTTTGGCGTGGCTGGATAGATGAAGAGCGTGTTCGCATTCAGGACCTTCTTGTCCAGTTGGTTTTGCAACAAGATCAGATTGACCGCGTCCTCGATCGCGGCGTTGGTCACGAAGATCGTCGTCTTGAGGTCGGTGCGCACATCACGGTCAAAGATGACATTCAGGCCCGACGTGCGCGATAGTGCTTCAAAGACCATCCGCACGTTCGCGTCGCGAAACTGCAGCGTCACCGGCGTACGCATGATCGACGCGGCCGCGCTCTTCTCCTCGCGCGCGGCCCGCAGCTGCCGCCGCTTGTCTTCGATCAGCCTCTTCATCTGCTGTGCCTGGACGTTGGTCGGATTCTCCGCGAGCACGTCGCGCACACGTTCCGCCGCGCTGTCATACGATCCGCGTTCAAGCATCCGCTGAACCTCCGCCAGGATGACAAGATCGCGCATATCGATCTGTAGCGCCGCGCCCAGCTTCCGCCCTCGCTCGCTGGTGGGATCGATCCTGCTCGCCTCATCGAGCTTCAGCACGGCTTCATGAAACTGGTAGCTGGCTCGCAGCCGATCCACTTCATCCAGAATTGCGTTCATCTGGCCGTTGCGTTCGTGCATGTAGTTCAGCTGTACCTGCGCATCGGTGGGCTGGCGAATGCTCGCGTTACGCAACGCGCCTGGCTCCACCGCGCAGCCACCGAGCACCATCGCGATCAGCGCCGCACTGAATCGACGCGCGTGGTAGCTGGCATAAGACGCGCGAGGAGCCGTGCAACCTGACGCGGCTATTGACCTGAGGGACGCGTCGCAGCGCTCTACTCTGCAGGCGGCGTCCGATCTGCACCGGGATTTCATTTACTTTCCTTCGCCCTGGGTGGACATGAACTGTTTCACGTTAAGCGGCAGATAGGTAAAGGTCGCACCTGTTGCCGTGATCGCCTCGAGGCGGTATTGCCCGTCAATCACATCCCCCAACGATACGATCAACAAGTGGTCGCCGCTGCTCAGGAACACTTGCTCCTTCGATACGTCCGCACCCAGCGCGCCCACATAGGCAAACGGCAACGGCGGCGCCGTGGGTGCCGGGGGAGGCGGGGCCGCAGCGGGCGGTGCCGGTGGCGCAGGCGGGGGAAGCCAGGACGAAACGCTGAATGGATCGTGGCCCGTATCTGGCGACAGCGGCGCACGCAACGCCGCAAGCTGTTCGCGCGGCGCGACCTCGGCAACCAGGCGCGCCGCGGGCTCGCTCGCCGCAGCTTGCGTGCGCCGCGGTGCCTCAGCTATCGAAGCCGGAGGGGCGGCGGGCATGACGCCTGACCTGCTCGGCAGGCTGCGTCCATAAGCAGCCCTGATGGCAGAGGCCACGGCCGGCACGCGGAGCTCCGGCGCTTGGTCCCAACCAATCAATGCGGCGGTCGCCAGAACCATGCCGGCAATCAGTATTCTCCGGACCAATGCGCTGTTCATGGCCGGCTCGTCCGATAGATCAGATCGAAGCGGATACGGGCATCGAGAACATTGCCGTCCACCGCTGGCCGTTCGACATGGATCTCCTGCAGCGCGGCGTTTGGCACGCTGTTGAGAACGGATGCAACAAAACGGCGAATCGTGCCGTACTGATCCTTGACTGGCAGCACGACCTGGTAGTGCGTAAATCCTGCCCCAGGCTCCGTAACGATCTGGTACTGTGCCGATCCCAGGGTCAGATGGCTCTCGCGCGCCTGGGAGAAGATCACGGCGATGTCGTTCCCGCTCTCGGCGAAGGTCGTGAACAAAGCCGGCAGCTTACCCAGGGAATTCACTTCGGCCGGGACCCGGCCAGCGTCGCCAGGATATCGTGCTTTCGCGGCACGGGCCTGCCGTGCGCTGTCAAGCAAGCCTCTGGTCTGCGCCTGCACGGTGGGAACCGCGGCCCATGTCGCGGCGGCCACACCTAGCGCCAGCGCGCCAAGCAGGCCTGGCACGCCAAATGCGCGCCGCATCTCGAAATGCAGCGTCAACAGCAGATCGGCAAGCCGGCGGGTCGTCATGGCTTTCTCCACACTGCGACGATCTGGAAGCGCACCGGCGTCCCGGGCACGTTGGTCTCGATCAGGTGACCGCTCAACACCGCCTCGTGCAGGAGCTCGCTGCCCTGCAGATACTTCAGGTAGGCGATCATCCCGTCGGCATCCTTGGCTTCCGCCGTGATGCGGATCTGGCTCTGCGCGGGACTTTGATCAATACCGATCAGCGCAACATCGCGGGCAGGATAATCTTCCACGATGGACAGCAGGCTCTGCCATGGCACGGTAAGCTCGCGCAGGATCGCCTCGCCCTGCTTTTCGGCCAATCTGGCGGCAGGCGTGGGCGCGGTCTTGGGCGGGTGCTGACTGGCGTTCTCTTCGCGCGCTGCTATGCCGAACTGGGTTCGGGCACGATCATTGTCCTGATAGGCGAGCCACAGAGCCCTGGCGCTGAGCAGCAGCATCAATCCCGCCAGAACCAGCAGCACGACGCCGCCTGGAGCCAATGTTGCCGGGCGCCGGCTGAAGTCGATCTTGAGCAGCGGCATCATAGCGCGAACCCCATCAAGCGCAGCGGGGCTGCTGCACTCGACACGATCCCCTGCGGGCGGCGCACGGTGGCGAACCGCCGCTCGAATGCAGAGGGATCAAGGTCGATCCCGCCTAGATAGATCGTGCAGTCCTCTCGCCGCGTATTGGAGAACCGCTCGAAGACTTGTTCGGTAATGGCCGCAAGCCGCGATGTATCGGCGACATCGTCGGCAAACAGACGGTGCGCGCCATAGGCGACCCAGCGGTTGTGGTCCATCAGCACGGCGTGCAGTACGGTTTCGGCCACCACCACCAGCATCGAAGCGCTGCCGCCGACGCTGTGGCGGGCCCGATTCATCGCCTGAGGCAGCCCGAGCATCAGGCTTTGCACTTCCACGCTTGCCGCCGCGCTGACATCGCGGATGCCATCGTGCAGCGATCTCGACAACGCGCTGGCAAACACGGCCCTGCCGCCCCGCTGCACCACGGTGCGGATCATGATGGCATCGCCATCGAGCCCGAACGTCTCCGCGAAATAGCTCCGGGCGATATCTTCTACCTCCCGCGCGCGCATGGTGCGGAAGTCGCCCCGCAGGATCCCGTGATTGGCCCAGAAATCATCCAGCACGATGAACGCACGGCGCTTCGATTTCGTCGCACGTTCAGGAACACCGGGGGCTTGCGCCAATGCCTGACGCAGGACGTCGAGCGCTCCTTGCTCGGAGAAGTGCTGTGCCTCGACCATCGCGATGCTGGCGTGCTCGATGACCGGCGGCATGGACGGCGGCGCGCTGACAGCCTTTGCCCCGCGGCGCGCGCGCTGCGCCAGGCGCAGCAGATACTGCAGCCTCGTGGGGCGCACCCCGACCGCGGCGGCACAGGTGCCCAGCCCGATTGCGAGGACCTCATTCGACGATCGTGACACGATTGATCTCCTCGAGGGTCGTTTCGCCCTTCGCCATCAGCCGGACCGCCGCAGTGCGCAGGGTCTCCATCCCGTGGCGCAGCGCCGCGCTCTTGATGCGGCCAAGCGGCGCCCGCTCCGACAGCAGTTCGCGCAATTCGTCGTTCATCCGCAGCGCCTCCGCAATGGCGCGTCGCCCACGATAGCCCGAGCCACGACAGGCGGCGCAGCCAAGCCCCCTGCGGAAGCGAAAGCCCGCTGCCATCTCAGGATCGATCCCGGCACGTGCCAGCGCGTCCGCGTCTCCCGCCTCCTCGATCGCGCAATCGGCGCAGCACTGGCGAACCAGGCGTTGCGCCACCACGCCGTTCAACGCGGACACAAAGCTATAGGGATCGACGTCCATATTGGTGAAGCGGCCGATCACATCGAACACGTTGTTCGCGTGCACGGTCGTAAAGACCTGATGCCCCGTGAGCGCCGCCTGCACGGCGATCTGCGCGGTCTCGGGATCGCGGATTTCGCCGACCATGATCTTGTCGGGATCGTGTCGCAGGATCGAACGCAGCCCCCGGGCGAACGTCAGCCCCTTCGCTTCGTTCACCGGAATCTGGAGGATGTCGCCCAACTGATACTCAACCGGGTCTTCAATCGTCACGATCTTGTCGAGGCCGTCGTTGATTTCGGTCAGGATTGCGTAAAGGGTGGTAGTCTTGCCACTGCCCGTGGGCCCGGTCACTAGCAGCATGCCGTACGGCATCGAAGCGACCGAGCGCATGAAGCGCATATCGGCCTCCTGGAAGCCGAGCGCCTCGAGCGTCAAGCCACCCGACGCCTGCGATAGCTGGTAGCGATCGAGAATGCGAAGAACGGCATCCTCGCCGAACAGGTTCGGCATGATCGACACGCGAAAATCGATGTCCCGCCCCGCATATTGGGCCTTGAAGCGACCATCCTGCGGCACCCGCCGCTCGGCGATATCGAGCTCCGAGATCACCTTGACGCGCGACAGCACCTGGTCGGCAACGCCTCGCCCTTCCGCGCGGCCGACCACCGTCAGCACACCGTCCACACGGCACTTGATCACCAGGCCGTTCGCCCGGCATTCAAGGTGAATATCGCTGGCCTTCATTTTCAATGCGTCGTAGATCGTCGAATTGAGCAGGCGCACGACCGCGCTGTCGTCGCTGCTGATGCCCTGTAGCGTCAGGGCCAGTGCGGACGGATCATTGGTGCGCTGTATCGGATCATCGAAAGCCAGCGTGTCCAGGGCGCGCACATCCTTTTCACGCGCGGCCAGGTAGGCGGTCAGATCGCCGACACTGGCCAGCGACCAGCTGTACTGCACGGTAGGGCGCGCGCGCATGCGTTGATCGACACAGCTGCGGGTTCGCGTGTCCAGCGGGTCGGCGATCACGAATAGCAGGCCCGCGCCCTGCCGGAAGCCCACGCACAGCCTGGTAGCCGCCTCGACAAAGGGAAGGACTTCAAACTCCGGCTCAAGCTGATGGAGCTCACGGATACTGATCGGGACCATCCTGAACTCGGCCGCCAGCTGCGCAAGAACCTCGTCGGCACTCATGGGCTGTTGTGCGAACAGTGCCTCAAGGGCGCGTATCCCGGAGCCGTGGCGCTCGCCGAGCTCGCGCAGGGCGGCCCGGAACTGAACGCTCCCTCTTTCCATATTCGCGCCGTTCGGATCCATGACGTACCTATTGGAGGCTGGAGGCTATTTCAAAAATCGGCAAATACATCAGGACGACAATGCCGCCGATGACGACGCCGATGAAGATCATCATCATTGGCTCGATCAATCGCGAGATCACGTCGATGGCCCGTGACACCTTTGCCTCCTGGAATCCGGCGATCTTGTCGAGCACGGGGCCCAGGCCGCCGGTCTTTTCGGCGACGGTCAGCAATCGATAGGTAATCGCGCTTGCCAGCCCGCAATCCTGGAATGCGTCGGACATCTTTCCGCCGTTGCGGATGGTATTCATCGCCGTGGCGAGCGCCACGCGGTCGCCACGGCCGATCAGGCCACGAGCAAGGTCGAGTGCCTGGACCACCGGAATGCCGCCATCGACCAGCATCGCCGAGGTTCTGAAGAACTGAGACTGGCGATAGATACGGAAATGCATGCCGATGCCGGGCAACGCAAGAATGCGATCGGCAATCCAGTCGCGCACGCCCTGCCGGCGCAGTGCAACGATCGATCCCAGCAGCAACACCGCGAAGCCTGTGACCAGCGAAGACCCGTGCGCGTGGACCAAGCCGCCCCAGGCCATCAGCCATCGCGACAGCAGCGGAAGCTCGCGGCCGCTGTTCTCGAGCAGGTTCGCGAAACGCGGGACGACAAAAGCCAGCAGGAAAAAAACCACGGCCAGGCCAACGGCCATCAGGACGGATGGATAGATGGCCGCGGAAACCACCCGGGCACGCAATTCTCGCAACGTGGCGCTATTGCGCGAATAGCGCTTCAGGCTTTCGGCAAGGCCGCCAGTTTGTTCGCTGGCCTTTACACAGGCTATCAGCACGGTCGGGAAGACATCATCCGCATGCTCGAGCGCGGCGGACAATGCGTGGCCTTCGTCCAGTTGCCTTAGCAGTTGCCGGTAGGTTTTTGCCGAGGCATCGCGGCGCTCATTGCTGCCCAGCGTGCGTAAAGCGTCGATCACGCCAACACCGGCGTCCAGCAAGGCGGCCAGTTCTCTTGCAAACAACTCGACGTCGAACTTCGTTACCTGCAGCGTCATCCAGCGGCCAGGCCCGCGCCTGGCGCCGGCGGCTTGCCGGATCGATACCACGCGCAGCCCGCGCGCGCGCGCCGTTGCGGCCGCACTGGCCGGCGAGTCGCTGTCGATGTGGATTGACTGCACCTCGCCGCAGGTATCAAAGACGCGCATCAGGTACTTCACCTCGTTCTCCCTGTCCGGCCATCCAACCAGCGGGCTACCTCTTCGCAAGCAGGGCACGCTTACCAGGACGTGACATCCGCGTTCTCGCCATCGCCTCCAACTTGCCCATCCTTTCCGAAGGAGACCAGATCGTAGTCACCATGCTCGCCTGGCGAGCGGTATTGATAGGGCCTGCCCCATGGATCCAGCGGCACGGCCTTCTCCAGGTAGGGCCCGCTCCAGCGCGGCTCGTTCTGTGGCTTTGCCACCAGGGCTTCGAGCCGCTCTTCCGTGGTCGGGTAGGACCCCACATCCAGGCGATACTGGTCTAGCGCCTTGCCCAAGGAACTGATCTGCGCCTTGGCGATGCTGATGTTTGACTTACCGAGTTGGGCGAAGTACTTTGGTGCAACGAGGCCTGCCAGCAAGCCGATGATGACCAGGACGACCAGCAGCTCCAGCAGCGTGAAGCCCTTGGTTCGACCCCAATCCTTCCCGATGCACCGCCCGCCACATGGCCGGGATATACACCCGTGCACGCGCCTGCATATGCGCGTGCAAAGCGAAATCAGTTGCGTATCGATGCGCATGGAAAACCCCTTGCCCTCGGGACGATCGCCTCGGCCCAACCGCGGCCTTTTTCTCATTCTTGGCTAGCGAGCGATGGGAAAGAAGTGGGGATACCCGCCGAACGGCATGGGTAGAGACCCTCCACTTGGGTACAGCAATGAGCCGTATTGGCATTTGGCTTCCCGGGTACATACAATAAGACACACCTGAAGGGAATGCCCTTAGGCGGCCGTCTTTCCGTGTTGCTGGACATCGCCATTGCGCAAGGAGGTGACTGGCGCTTTCCGTCCATCTCGCGCGGACCGCGGCCGCATCAGCACTTTAGGAGTTCCGATGAGCGCAAGCACTCCCCACGGAGGAGAGCATCTGAAACTGCGTGACGTCACCGATGCAATGCGCAAGATGATGGCCGCGATCGATTCGAGCAACAGGGTCCTGCGCGCGATAACAGATGTTCGCGGTACCGCTCTGGCCATTCTCGCGCCGGGCGGACGTTTTTTGTCGGCAAACAGCAGCGCCGCGGCGATGTTTGGCTATTCGATTGCGGACTTGATAGGCAAATCGCTTGCCGAACTGGTTCGGGAGAGCGATCAGAAACGCGTTAGCGAGGGATTCTCCGGCAGTGCATCGAGTGCGTTTCACTCCTTTGGTGCGGTCTTGCGCGGACGGGGCGGCCGGGACACCGATATCTTGTTGCACAAGCAACCCATTGCGGATAGCGAAGGCAATTTCAGTGCGTTCCTGGTTGTCTTCGAGGAGCCCGTCATTTTGCAGGATGGCAGCATCGAGGCGCTGAGTCGTCCTGAATCGGACCTTCGTCGGCTCTACACGCACCTGATGATCGGGCAGGAAAAAGAGCGCAAGCGGGTATCCTCCGAGCTCCACGATGGCCTCGGGCAGGCACTGACACTGATCAAGCTGATGGTTGAAGACTCACTGCAGCGCATCGAGCGCGGCAACGTCGAGGAGGCCGTCGCGTTACTGGATACCACGGTGCTGCGTATCCGTGAAACCATTGGCGAGGTGCGCCAGATCTGCAACGAACTACGCCCCAGGCTGCTTGATGATCTGGGCTTGGTCCCCGCGCTGGCATCCCTGTGCAGGCAGATAGAGCGCGGCAGCGGGAAGGTTGTCGTCATCTTCGATTGCCGGGCCAGGGAAGACGAGATTCCGGACAGTCTCAAAGCCGATATGTTCCGGGTGGCGCAAGAGGCAATGAACAACGTCGTGAAGCACGCGGTGGCAACCGAGATCAGGGTGACATTGCAACGCGACGCCAACGACATCCTGCTAACGATACAAGACAACGGCATCGGCTTCGAGCAGCTTCCCCTTTCGGCCGACGACGCGTCCTTCTCGGGGCTCGGTCTGATCGGGATGCAGGAGCGGGTCGAATCGAATGGCGGGAGTTTCTCGCTCCAGTCAAGCGAGAGCAGAGGAACCCTCGTCTCGGCAACGTGGAGAACCTGATCCGCCGTGGGACAACGGCGACGTGCCTGCATCGGTTCGTGGTCCGGACATGTGCCTCATTGCCGTGCGAACTGTGCGAACTGTGCAAGCTGTGCGGGCGGCCATACGCATGCCGCCCACGCCAACCAACCTACTTTTGAGCGTCGCGACGAGGACAACCAAGGCGATCCTCGTTTCCGGCGGTGCTGCCGGACTGGCCATCCCGAACGTCATCGGCGCTGCTCGCGTTGTCGTTGGGCGCATCATGTGCATGCGTCAGCGGCGGCTCTGCATCGTGATTCGGATCATAATATCGCTTGGCCAGGGAAGTGATCAGGCCCATGTTGATGGCGATCAGAACCAGCCCGGTCAGATTTGTGATCCCTAACTTATGCATCAGGCTGGCACGATACTTCTCGATGGTCTTTGGGCTGAGGTTCAGGTATTGCCCAGCCTGCTTGTTGGATCGGCCTTCCGCGACCAGCTTCAGAACGCTGCGTTCCCTGGCCGTAAGCACATCCCACGCATTCTTATTCGAAGCCAAATGGTCGTTTCCGCTAACAAACGATTCCACCAGGTTTCCATACATTTCCGAACTCAGATGCTTCTTGCCCTGCATGACAGCATGCATCGCAAACACCAGGTCTTCGAAGGAAGAATCTTTCAAGACGTAGCCATCCACACCGGCACGCAGCGCCTCCCGGACGTACTCGTCGCTTTGGTGGACAGTGAGAGCAATGATCCGAACGGCTGGCGTTCGGCGTCGGATGGAGGAGATCGCATCGATTCCGTTCATGCCGGGCATCGATAAATCCATCAGGATCAGGTCCGGATTCAATGAGATAGCAAGATGACACGCCTCTCTGCCGTCTTTCGCCTCACCGACGACATTGAACTCGCCGATGCCGGATACCATCGAGCGTAGGCCGCTTCGTAGAAGGTGATGATCTTCGACGATCAGAACATTATATTTTATATTCACGTCCCCCTCCCTTTACCACCCTATTTTCTTCTGTTATTCATTGGCGCTGTTCAGATTAAACGTTGATGACCTGCTTGCCGAGAGCTGACGCGATGACATCGTCGGCGGAAACGCCTTCCTTGTTCCAGCTCATCAGCCGTTGCCAAGCCAGGTAGTTCGGCAAGTACTTGGTGGCCACGCCCCTGAGTT
>NZ_JBFRDD010000065.1:0-43140 GCF_052113425.1 Cupriavidus sp. YAF13 | reverse complement strand
TGGTGAAGGCGTCGGTTGCGCGGAAGTCGTAGCCGTACTTGTCGGCGGGCACCGAGGTGCGGAATTCATAGCCGTACTTGTCGCCGGCAAGGGTGTCCTTGGCGGAAGCGGCCTGGGCGGCGCCGATGGCGGCGAGCGACAGCACGAGCGTGGAAGCGAGCTTGAGGGCGAAGGTCTTGGTCATGATGTTCTCCAGTATCTTAAAATTCGTTGAATTTCGTTGATTGTTCGCTGCGACTGCCAGAACGTTGCTTTGTTTGTGCGCGCCGTCCATGTAACGAACTATAGGAGAGTCATCGGTGCGTTAGACTAGACTTATCCGGATACATTGTTCAGAATTTTTGAATTAGTGGGCAGGCGCGGGTGCGCCGCGGCCCACTACTTCACAAAGCCAAGCACCTCCCGGAACCGTTCGTGCTGGCTCGTACGCATCCATTCAAAGGCAACCATCTCGACCGTGGCCGCGGTTGCCCCGCCGTTGCGCATCCTGTCGATTGCCGCCTCCCGGCTGGACGCCTGCCGCGAGCCGATGGCATCCAGCACCACGGTGACTTTCAAGCCGTTCCCGAGCAGCCCGGCAACGGTCTGGAGCACGCAAACGTGGGCTTCGCAGCCGGCCACCACCACGTTCTTCCGGCCTTCAGGAAGCATGTCTAGCAGACCGTCCCGGCAGCCGTCGAAGTAATCCTTGGCCAGGGTCAGATCGCACAGGCGCTTGATTTCATCGATATTCCCGCCCAGGCTGCTGGGGCTTTGTTCTGTGCCGATCACGGGCACGCCCAGCACACGCGCGATGTTGCCAAGACGTACGGCCTCCTTTGTCACGCGATCGCCTTCGTGGATCGCCGGCATCAGGCGCCCTTGGAAATCCACCAGCACTAGAACGGATTCGGCGGCGTTTTGCAGCATGTTCATTTCCTTTGGCGAGTTGGGGTCCCCATCGCTTCCTGCATGCAATTCCCGGTGGGAGCGGTTGAAGTCTCAAGCCGCATTGTCCCGCTTTGAGGCCGGCTCAGGCAGGTCGATCATGACCTGGGTACACGAAACGCATCAAGATGATCCTGGAGGAACCTAGCCCGCCCGATGCAACACGCGCCCGAGATCAAGATCATCGAGCAGGCAACGAACACTGTGATGATTGCCGAGGCGGCCGAGGCCCACGGCGTGGCATCCGCTCAAATAGCCAAGACGTTGTCCCTGAAACTGAAGGACAAAGCGGTCCTGCCGGCGGCCGGCGCAACCCATGCCGCGATTCGCATTTCGCCCGAGCACCCGGCGCAGTTGATCAAGGCGCAGTGGGTCGATGTGGCGCAGGGCTAACTGTCATGCTCCTCATCCGTGGCGCCAAAGCGTGGGGGATAGAGCGGATAGCGCAGTGCCGCGTACACCAGCGCGACGGTGGCGATGGCGGTAATCCAGTCGATCAGGTCTTTCATGGCATTCCCTGCTTCCCTAGCGGCGCACGAGCCCCAGCAGCGCGTGGCTGCCGTCCTGCGCGGCGGTGGATGTGCGGCCGCTGCCCCAGCCTATTGCCGCGCGGTAGCTGCCGGCGTGGCGGGGCTGCGTGGTGGCTGCGTTGTCCGCCGGCTGGCAGGCGTCGGCCAGCGGCGCCACGAAGAGCGCGTCTTCGGGGCAGTACAGCTCGCACATGAAGCAGGTCTGGCAGTCATGCTGGCGCGCGATCGCCGGCGGCTGGCCGGGCACGATGGCGAAGACATTGGTGGGGCATACGCGCACGCAAATATTGCAGCCGGTGCAGCGCGCGCTGTTGAGCAGCTCGATCATGCGGCCACCTTCCAGGTGGTGCCGGCGATGCTTTCGCGCGCGGTCCAGACTTCATCCAGCCCGCCGCTGATCACCCGGTGGCGCTGGCTTGCATCCTGGTCCGGGTGATCGATGCGCCGGTGCATGCCGCGCGTCTCGGTGCGCGCCAGCGCGCTGCGGTACATCCAGCGCGCGGTGGCGAGCATGGCGGTGGCCTCGCGTGTGCGCAAGGCATGCTCTGCGCCGGGTAGTGCAGCCGCGTTGCCCCATTGCCGCCACAGCGCATCGAGCCGCACCAGTGAATCGGTGAGCGCCTCGCCATGGCGGAACCAGTTGCGCGCGTAGGGAAACACTTCGGCTTGCACGGCGCTGACGAGTGCCGATGCGTCAGCCTCGGCCGGGGTTGCCTGCGTGTGCGCCGGGTTGCCGTAGCCGGCGCTGTACAGGGTTTGCCCGGCAGTGAGGCGCGCTTCCTGCGCGAAGGCGGCCGCGCCCTGGCCTGCCCACCAGCCGGACGACATCGCCCATGCGGCGTTGTGGCTGCCGCCGCCGGTAAAGCCGCCGCAGATCAGCTCGCGCGTGGCAGCGTCGCCGGCAGCGTACAGGCCGGCGACGCTGGTGGCGCATTGCGCGTCCAGGATACGCAGGCCGCCGGTGCCGCGCACCGTGCCTTCGAGCCGCAAGGTCACCGGGAAGCGTTGCGTGAAGGGGTCGATGCCAAGGCGGTCGAAGGGCAGGAAATAGTTTGGCTGGGCGCTGCGCATCCACGCACGCACCTTGACGTCCGCGCGGTCCAGCCGCGCGTACACCGCTTGCGTTTGCAGCGCGCGGGCAATCACGCTGCGGCCCTGCGCGGAGCCCGCGCCTTCCAGCACCTGGCCCCGTGCGTCATAGAAGGTCGCCCATTGGTAGAACAGCGATTTGGTGACCGACGAGAACGCGGGCCCAAGGCCATACGCATTGGAGAACTCCA
This sequence comes from Cupriavidus sp. YAF13, assembly GCF_052113425.1. Taxonomy (NCBI): domain Bacteria; kingdom Pseudomonadati; phylum Pseudomonadota; class Betaproteobacteria; order Burkholderiales; family Burkholderiaceae; genus Cupriavidus; species Cupriavidus sp. YAF13. The sequence goes on along the minus strand of NZ_JBFRDD010000065.1, from coordinate 40,403 downwards.
TGCCGGACAGGTCGGCGCCGGCCTGGGCTGCCATCAGGTAACCGTCGCCGGTCAGCACGTTGCAGCCCAGTGCGCGGCTGAGAAAGGCGCAGCCCCCGGTGGCGATCACCACCGCGCCGGCGCGCAGCGTCCACTCGCCCGGCTGGTCCGCGCGGGGCTGGCGGTGCAGGCCGCGTGCGCCGCGCACCGCGCCGCCGCCATCCACCAGCAGGGCCAGCGCCGGGCTGTGATCGAGAATGCGAACGCCCGCCGCCTTGGCGCGCCGGCGCATCAGCCGCATGTACTCCGGCCCTTGCAGGGAGATGCGCTGCGCCTGGCCGGATGCGTCCTGCGGAAATGGGTAGCCCCATTCGGCAAGCTGTTCGAGTCCCGCGCAGGTGCGCTCCAGCACCCGGTCCATCCAGGCCGGCTCGGCCAGTTCGCCGCCAAGTGTGTAGCGGCTGGCCTTGGCCGCCGCGCGCGCGGCGGGGTCGGGGGCAACGTGCCAGATGGCGGTGCCGGCTGCCGCCGTTGCGCCCGAGGTGCCGCAGTAGCCTTTGTCGGCCAGCACGACGCGCGCGCCGCATCCGGCCGCGGCAATGGCTGTCCAGGTGCCGGCAGGGCCGCCGCCGATGACCAGCACATCGGTCTGCGGTGCGGGTGTCCTGGCGCGGTACTCGGTCCCGATGGATGGCATGCGGCGATTCCTCCCGGCAGTGGCGATTGGCAATGGGCAATTGGCAATGGACATATCGAACGATCGAATGACAGTAGCCAACTGGCGCGGGCCGCGCAACGAAGCTTTGGTGCAATCCATATGCGCTCGCCGCAGCGGCGGCGAGCGCGGCAATCCGTTGCGCTGGCAACCCATTCAATCGGTAAGGTCAGTACTGACGGTCAGCGCTTCCCACTGGTTGATTTCCTCCTGCAATGTCTTGAGCTTCTCGCGAACGAAGCCGAGCGCATCGGTGCCCAACAGAAGATGCACCGGCGGCTGCTCCGACGCCACCACCTTGAGGATCGCCTGCGCGGCCTTGCGGGGATCTCCCGGCTGCTTGCCGGATCTTGCCGCACGCGCGGCGCTCAGCGGTTCCAGCGTTGCCGCGTAGTCCTCGATCGTGCGCACCGTGCGCTGCAGGGAGCGGCCTGCCCAGTCCGTGCGGAAGGCGCCCGGCTCGATCGCGGTCACCTTGAAGCGAGTCAATGGGCACGCTGCGCCTGAACGTGCCCCCGACCGCCATCCCGCTGGTGATCCAGCCCATCCTGAAAGCGTTCCTGACGGCCTACCCCGACATCAATGTCGAGGTCATCGCGGATAACAGCCTGGTGGACATCGTCGGCAAGGGTTTCGATGCCGGCATCCGCTACGACAATGTGCTGGACGAGGACATGGTGATCGTGCCGCTCGTCACGCAGATGCGCTTTTGCGTGGTTGCGTCTCCGGCGTACCTGAAAGACAAGGCAAAGCCACGGCACCCGCGAGATCTGCTCAAGCATCGATGCGTGAACTACAGGAGCGCCGATACCGGCGCGCTGTATCGCTGGGAGTTCGAGAAGGCCGGTGAAACCATGCAGATCGCCGTGGCCGGGCGCATCGCGACCAATGACAACGGCTTGCTGCTGCAGTCCGCCCTGGACGGGTTCGGCTTTGCCTACCTGCAATACCGCAACGCCGAGCCGCATTTGCGGGCCGGCGCACTGGTGAACGTGCTGGACGCGTGGATACCACGCACGGGGCTCTACCTCTACTACTACAACCGGACGGGGATGCCGAAGAAGTTGCGCGTCTTTATCGATTTTGCCAGGACGGCGCTGGCGGATAGCAGGTAGCGGGGACGCCGTCATCAGCGCCGGGCCGGTGTTACCGGCATTGCCATGCGGTGCGGGCGGCAATGGACAAAGGCGCCGGCTTGCGCCCGCGAGGCGATTTACGCTGACACAGCCTGCCGCAGTGCCAGGAAGGTGCCATCTGGCTGGTAGAAGATGACCGCGTCCACGATGCCGGGCAAGGGGCGGCGAAACGCGACCCGATACCCCTGGAGGCCTTCCAGGTCAAAGGTCCGCCCGTCAAACGGCCGCAGTGGCCAACTCTGCTGGCTGCCGATGCGCAGCGATAGCTGGCCCGCCGCATCGAGCGTGACGCTGATCTCCTGCATGCCGTGCATGAACCTGCCAGCGCAGAGGGCGCGGAACGCCGGGTCGAGCACGTCGCCGCCTGCCGCGCGGCGAAATACGATATCCGCCACCATCGGCTCCAAAGGCGCGCAGATCCGGTCGATGTTGCCTTCCCGGTCATAGCCGAAGCTCAGTGTGAGGTTGTCGGGATGGATCTCGGCGGGTTTGTCGGGCGTAGTGAACACGTCGTAGTGGCGGTGTTCGAGCTGGCCCGACATGCCGCGCCAGCACCATGCCAGAGCGTTGTTCTCTTTGGTGATGCCAATCCGCCCGTAAGCCGGGTGTTCATACTCGCCCGCATAGTCGTCGAGCGGATGGCTCGGCGTGGTGCCGGTCCGGCGCAATTCGCTGCGCGCCTGCTGGTCGACCTTCTGCTGCGCTAGCGCCTGGCGGCGCATGGTGCGGAACCGGTCGAGCCAGTCAAGCGGCTTGTGGCCGCAAAGCTGATCGAGCGCGGTGCAGGTCAACAGTTCGGTGACGGCACTTGGGGCGCGATTGGTCAGCACCGCGACGCCGATACGGCGTTCCGGCAGCATCGCCATTGAGTTGGCCCAGCCGACCCAGCTGCCGGTGTGGGAGACCTTCCGTTCGCCGCGATAGTGTTCCAGCGACAGGCCGAGCCCGTAGTGGAACTCGCCCACCTCCTCGAACACGGAGCGGCCCACATGCACGCGCGGAGTCATCATTTGCCGGACGATGTCTGCAGACAGCAGCGGCTTGCCGTCCACGGTGCCTTCATCGATCAGCAAGCGCATCCACTTCGCCAGGTCCGACACGCAGGCATTGAGTCCGCCGGCGGGCAGGGCACGGATAGGCGTCAGCATCGCCCGCTGGCGTTCGTCGCCTTGCATGATGTGCGGATGCGCATGGTTTGGCGCGGCGGCGAGCGCTTCGATGGATAGCCCGAAGTGCGCGAAGCCCAGCGGACGGAGTAGGCGTTCGGTGGTGAAATCCTCCCAGCGCTGCCCGCTGATGCGCTCCGCGATATGCCCGGCCACGAGATACCCCAGGTTCTGGTACTGGTAGGCCTCGCGCACGTCCCGGCTCGGCTCCAGATGGCGCAAGGCCGCCAGGATCTGCGCCATGGACAGGTCGCCCGGCGAGTGGATCCAGTCGTGGCGCGGGACGCCGCTGTGATGGCAAAGCAAGTCCCGCACGGTCACGCGCTCGGTCGCAACCGCATCGTGCAGCCGAAACTCCGGTATGTAGTCGCGCACGGGCCGGGTCCAGTCGAGCTTGCGCTCGTCCACCAGCAGGCCAAGCCCGGCGGCGGTGAAAGACTTGGTGAGCGAGCACAGCAGGAACTGGGTGTCCGCCGTCACGGGCAACGGCGCTTCGGTGTCGCCGGTGTCGCGCACGCCATAGCCTTTTGCCAGCACCGTTTCGCCATCCCGGATCATGGCGAGCGCAAGGCCTGGTACCTTCCATTCTTGCATCGACGCCTGGACGAGATCATCGAAATCACTGAGCATGGCGCGGGATCCTTGTCTCTGCAATGGCATGGCTTATTGGAGACCGGCGCGGTTTGCGTTGCGCGTTGCGCGCCGGATCGCCCGCGGGAATCCGGGAATCGGAATCGCTGCGTGCGCCAGACGTTAGCACCGGCCCGGCAAACTGTTATCGCCACTAAGGAGGGTGTGTTGTGGCGGCGCGACGGGCAGGATGCAGCGCGATCCCGCACGGTTCCCAGCCGGATTGATTTACCGCCAGGATCGCGCTACGATATTTTGAACGTAGTTCAATAATGTTCTTCGTTCATTTATATGGATGAGATGGCCGACCCCGACATGCCGGGCCGCCGCGCCCGAAAGCGCGCGCAAACGCTGGATCTTCTTGCCCAGACTGCCATGGGCCTGTTCGAGGCGCAGGGGTATGACGCCGTGACGATGGAGCAGATCGCGGCCGAGGCCGACGTTGCCAAGGGAACGCTCTACAACCATTTCCCAACCAAGGAATCCGTGCTCGCGCATTGGATCCACATGCAATTGGCGGCCGATCTGGCGCATCTGCAGCCCGAGGTCGAGCAGCAGGCAAGCTTCCGGCCGGCGCTGGCGCTGCTGCTCGATGCGTCCGCCGCCTGGTGCGAGGGGCATCGCGCCTACCTTTCTCCTTACCTCCGCTTTCGTTTCCTGAGTCTTGATGCTGCCCCGCCCGCGCAAGAGGCCGCCGGGGCCAGCGACATGACCGATGTCTTCGGGCTGCTGATCGCCTTGGGCCAGCGCTCGGGCGAACTGCGGGACGATATCGGCGCGGCGCATCTGGCGTCGCTTTTCCATCACCTCTATCTCGCTGCGCTGATGCGCTGGCTGAGCTTGCCGGGACTCACGCTGCGCGAGGAGTTCGCGGTGGTGGTGACACTGTTCGTGGAGGGAAGCGCCCGCCCGCTGGCGCCACGTGCAAGGAGCCGCAAGACGCCATGAATTTCATCGTCGCAACCTATGGCACGGAGGGCGACGCCCGCCCGCTGGCCGCACTGTGCCGCGCATTGATGGATGCCGGCCACCAGGCCCGGCTACTTGCCGATGGCGCAACGCTTGGCACGGCCAGGGTCCTTGGTGTTCCGGCAACCGCGCTGGCGGGGGACATCAAGGGCGCGTTGCAGCCGGAGCTTGCGATCTCCGGCGTGGTGGCGCGCAATGGCGGCTTCACCAGCACGGCGAGCGCGCTGGCGCGCATTGCCAATGCCAATGCCGAGGCATGGCTGCGGGAGATCGTGGCGGCGGCGGGCGCTGGCTGCGATGCCATCCTCGTCTCGGGCCTGGCGGCTTTTGCCGGCTTGTCGGCTGCCGAGCATCTGGGCGTGAAGGCGATCGGCACCGGGCTGATCCCGATCACGCCGACGGCGGACTTCGCCTCGCCGTTCCTGGCGCAGGCGCGGCTGCCGGGCTGGCTCAACCGCACGAGCCACCACTTCGTCAACGGGATGCTGTGGCGGGCATTTCGCAAGCAGACCAACGCGGCGCGCGCGGCCGTATGCGGGCTGCCGCCGCGGCGGCAGCTGTGGACCCGGCATCCGATGCTATACGGGGTTTCGCCCAGCCTGTTACCCCGGCCGGCGGACTGGCCGGGCAATGCGGCGCGTGTCTGCGGCCAATGGATCGCGCCGTCACCGGACTGGACCGCGCCGCAGCCGCTTGCGGATTTCCTCGCCGCAGGGGAGCCGCCGATGTATTTCGGCTTCGGCAGCATGGCGGGGTTCGATCGGCAGAAGATGCTGGACGCGGTGATCACGGCGTGCGCAGGACAGCGGGCGCTGTTCTATCCCGGGTGGAGCGGGGTGGATACCGCCGGGCTGCCGGCGAATGTGCATGTGCTTGGCGACACGCCGCACGACTGGCTGTTTCCCCGGACATCGCTCGTTGTCCATCACGGCGGCTCCGGCACGACCCATTGCGCCGCGCGGGCGGGCGTGCCTTCGGTGGTGGTGCCGTTCGCGGGTGACCAGTTCTTCTGGGCGGACCGGCTCAGGCTGGCCGGCGTGGCCGGTGAAGCCGTGAACGGAAAGCACCTGCAAGCTTCGGCACTCGCGCGCGCCATCGCGTTCGCCCAGGGCGCCGAAGCCCGTTCCCGGGCGCGCGAGCTCGGCGCCAGGATGGCGGGCGAAAACGGCCTGGCCGATGCGGTCTCGGCCATCGAGGCCATGATGCGGGATGGCACCTGATGTTACTGGGGTCCGCGGGCGGCCTGGTATCGGGGTTTTTCCGTGTCCGCTAATTTCCGGATCACTGGCGGGCACGACTAGAATGGATTGTCCGGAGCGAGGCGCTTCGCGCTGAAGTGCCCGCCACGCCCCACATCGCTCACGTCGTTCACCTCGCTCACGCCGTTCACACCAGAGGAGCCGCCCATGTCCTTGCCTCATCTAGCTTCCGGCCAGGTGGCCAGCGTGCTGCCGCTAGGCGAGCGTCTCGCGAAGACACCCAATACCGCCTTCTTCAAGGAAAGCCGCCTGGAGGTCATGCGCCTGGTGCTGACCGCCGGCAAGCATATGCCGGCCCATGCGGTAGCCGGGCCAATCACGGTGCAATGCCTGGAAGGGGAGGTCGATATCGGCGTGGAGGGCGCGCACCGGCTGTTGCGCCAGGGCGACCTGGTCTATCTGGAATCCAACGTGATGCACGATGTGACGGCGATCAGCAACGCGTCGCTGCTGGTGACGCTGGTGCTGCTGTAGCAGGTGCCATAGCCGGCGTCGCCAGGAAACGCTCAGTGCTTTGCCGGACGCGCGTGCAATAGCCAGAGGACCTCAAATTCCTCCGGTGTCATCGCCGTGCCGTCGAACTCCGGATCCGCGTTGATCTCGGCAAGGCCGGGAACCGGCACCAGCCCGAGATTGGTGCTGCCCGTCGCCGCGCCGGTGCTCGCGAAGCCAACGGTTCCATCCCGGAAGAATTCCAGCTTCCTGGTTTCGAAGCGTGCGCCGTCAAGCTCCGACACGAGCCGAACCGGCTCGGAGGGAAGTTCGTGCCGCCAGATGACGTCGATGTATTCCATCGGGGTCTCCCCTCAAGCCGCGTGTCGCCAAACAAAAACCTAGTCCTTGGATAGCTCGCAAAACCGCAGGCGGTTGCCAAACGGATCCGCGACTTGCAACTGCCGTCCCCAGCCCACCACGTCGATGCCTGGTTTTGCATAGCGATACTGCCTGGCATCCAGTTCGCGATGCAGGGCATCGATGTCCTCCACGGGGACGAACACCGTCGAACCCGGCGTGGCGTCGCCATGGTGCTCGCTCAGGTGCAGCGTCAGGCCGGATCGCCTCACCTGGGCGTAGAGCGGAAATTCCTCACCGAAACGATGCTCCCAATCGAGCGAAAAGCCAAGATAGTCCAGATAGAATTCCTTGGCCTTCTCGACCGAGAAGATCCGGATGATGGGGATGGCGGGGGACAGGTTCATGGCGTTGTGCCTGCGGCTTACGCTTCGACCAGGTTGGGAATCTCCACGGCGGGATTCACGTCGGCTGCATAGTCCACGCCGTCGATGCCGAATCCGAACAGGCGCAGGAACTCCGCCTTGTAGCCCGCAAAATCGGTGAGCGCGTAGATGTTGTCGTCGGTGACCTGGTCCCACAACTGCGTCACGCGGGCCTGGACATCCGGGCTGAGTTCCTTCTCATCCGTGCGCAGGCGGCCTTCCGTATCCTGGCGTGGCGACTGGCTGTACAGGCAGTCCTGGTAGAGCGAGTAGACCTGCTCGATGCAGCCTTCGTGGGTGCCGGTTTCCTTCATGACCTTGAACAGCAGCGACAGGTACAGCGGCATCACCGGGATGGCGGAGCTGGCCTGGGTCACCACGGCCTTGAGCACCGCCACGCGGGCGTCGCCGCCGGTGGCGGCCAGCTTGCCGCGCAGGTCCAGCACCTTCTGGTCCAGGTCTTTCTTGGCGGCGCCGATGGAGCCGTTCCAGTAGATGTCGTGGGTGACCTTCTCGCCCAGGTAGGTAAACGCGGTGGTCTTTGCGTTGTCGGCGAGCACGCCGGCGGCGAGCAGGGCATCGATCCACATTTGCCAGTCTTCGCCGCCCATCACGGCGACCGTGTGATCGATCTCTTCCTGCGTTGCCGGCAGCAGGTTGATTTCCTTGATCACCTCCTTGTCGGTGTCCAGGCCGCGCTGCCGGATTTCCTTGCCTATGGGCTTGAGCGTGGAATTGAAGATTTCCCCCGTCTTCGGGTGCTTTCGCCGCGGCGCAGCAAGGCTGTAGACGACCAGGTCGACCTGGCCGAGATCGCGCTTGATGATGTCGATGGTTTGCTGCTTGATCTCGTCGGAGAAGCCATCGCCATTRATGCTCATGGCATAGCGGCCTTCTGCCGTTGCCGCCTTGTGAAACGCCGCCGTGTTGTACCAGCCCGCGGTGCCAGGCTTGCTCTCGGTGCCGGCGCGTTCGAAGAACACGCCGAGCGTGTCGGCGCCGCAACCGAACGTTGCCGTGATGCGAGCGGCAAGCCCATAGCCCGTGGAGGCGCCGATGACCAGGACCTTCTTGGGTCCGTTGGCGACCGGGCCGTGTGCCTTCACGTAGGCGATCTGCTGGTTGACGTTGGCTTCGCAGCCGGCGGGGTGGGCGGTGACACACATAAAGCCGCGCACGCGGGGTCCGATGATCATGGTGGGTTCCTTGCAATTTTGGTGGATTGTAATGGAACCCCGGCGGAACCCCGGCCTCCTGCACGCGCCAGCTTGGCTGGGCGCCTGTATCAATCGTCCCGCGTTAGCACTTCCAGCAACTCGATCTCGAAGACCAGGTTCGAGTTTGGCTTGATATGGGCGCCGACCTGCCGCTCGCCATAAGCAAGGTGGGCGGGGACATGGAGCTTGCGCTTGCCGCCGACTTTCATGCCCATCAGCCCCAGGTCCCAGCCTTTGATCACGCGCCCGGTGCCGATCACGCACTGGAAGGGCTTGCCGCGATCGTAGGAAGAGTCGAACCGGGTGCCGTCCTCCAGGTAGCCGTTGTACTGGGTGGTGATCAAGGCGCCTTTGACCACCGCCTTGCCGTCGCCGAGTTGAATGTCTTCAACCTGTAGTTCGTTGCTCATCCGCTGCTCTTTTTCATGGTCATGGGTGCATTGACCGAGGAGGCAGAGTTTACATCCCATGGCAGTGTCACCAGAAGGGGCGCGGACGGATTTTTGCAATCGGGCGGCTATCGTTGCTCGGGAGGCATCCCGCGAATGGCGGCTGAGAATTGCGCATGCGTGGCCGGATCCACCGGCCGGTGCTTGGCTTTCGTGCTCGCCGGATCGCTGCCCAGGAAGTTGTTGCCCTTCCAGTTGCGCGACGGCCGGATCGGCCTTGGCATGAAGCCGCCCCCGCAATTCGGGCAGACATTGCCCAGGACATCGTCCACGCATGACGCGCAGAATGTGCATTCATAGCTACAGATGCGCGCTTCCAGCGACGCTGGCGGAAGCGCCTTGTTGCAGTGCTCGCAGCTTGGCCTGAGTTCCAGCATGTTCTTTCTCCTCCGCTATGGCGTGTCATGTTGGTAAATCCACTGCCATACTAATGACGGAGAAATCGCACGGCAATTCGAAAAAATGACAGGCATGGTAAAAATCATGCCACCCATAAATAAATGAGCAGGGACAGCCATGAAACGCATCTTCCTAGTGCTGCCGCCGCAGGTGCACATGCTGGATCTCGGCGGGCCGATGCAGGTGCTCGGTTCCGTGGCAGCGCTCGGGATTTCGCCGCTGGCGCTGCACTGCGTCGGGCCGCAAAAGACGGTAACCAGCTTTCAAGGCCTGGCCTTGAGCGGGGTGCAGCCGCTGCCGGCACGGCTGGCGCCGGGCGACGTGGTGATCGTGGTGGGTTTCAAGCTGGTGTTCAGCGCGCTGTCCACGCCGGAGCATCGGCAGATCGTCGAGTGGCTTCAGGCCGTGGTGCGGCCCTGCCTTGGCGAGGTGACGCTGGCCAGTGTCTGCACCGGCGCATTCCTGCTTGGCGCGGCCGGCTTGCTCGACGGGCGCAGCTGCACGACGCACCATGAGCACCTGGCGCGATTGCAGCAACGCCATCCGCACGCGCGGGTGCTGGCTAACCGGGTGCTGGTCGAAGATGGCCCGCTGATGACCTCGGCCGGCGTGACGGCGGGCATCGACCTCGCCTTGCATCTGATCTGGCGGGCATTCGGCGCTGCCGCCGCGATCCAGGCCGCGCGCGAGAACGTCGTGCCGTTCCGCAGGCTGGGCCAGGATCCGGCGCTCGACGTGCAGCTGCGCTACCGCAATCATCATCATCCGCTCATCCACGCTGTGCAGGATTTCCTGACCGGGCAGCCGGCCTGCGCATTGTCGTACAGCGAGCTAGCCGGCCGCTTCGCGCTGAGCTACCGGCATCTGGCCCGGCTGTTCCAGCAGGAGAGCGGCATCACGCTCAAGCAGTACCAGCAGCAATTGCGGCTGGATCTGGCGCGCCGGTTGCTGAAGGACAGCGATTGGGCGGTCGACCTGGTGGCGGAGCGCTGCGGCTTTGCCAGCCCGCAGGCGTTCCGCGCCGCGTGGCGGCAGGAGGAGGCGCTGCCGCCGTCCCGCTGGCGGGCGCAGGCTTGATGTCTCCCTATGTCCCTGTGCTACGTGTTGTGTTCGCCAAGCGCGGGAACGTAATCGTCGCTAGCGGGCAGTCCAAGGGAAAACTTGACGGGGAAGTTCAGCGCGATGGCGTTCTCCGAGGGCACCTCGCGCACCATGTTTCGCGCCTTGACGTGCGGGTCCGCGAATAGCTCCTGCGCGCTGAGCGCGGGAGAGAACGGCAGGTCGAAGGGCGCGAAGACTTCCGCCCATCGGGCGAGGGACCGCGACCGGAAGATCCCGTTGAGCAGGCCGTTCACTTCCGGCTTGTGCTGCTGGCGGCCGGGCCGCGACGTGAACCGGGCATCGAGCAGCGCTGGAAAGTCCGCACCAATCGCCTCGCACAGGTTGAGCCAGAACTTGTTTTCCAGGATGCCCATGGCGAGATGGCGGCCGTCGCTGGTCTCGAAGATATCGTTGTCCGGCATGACGGTTGGCGATTCGTGCGGGCGATCCTCGTACCCGCGCGCGGCCCAGGCGCCATGCGCGGTCCATGACAGGATGGCGTCATGGATCGACACATCGAGATGCTGGCCCCGTCCATGCTGCCGCGCGCTCATGACCGCCACGGCCAGCGCCAGCGCAGCATAGCCCGAGGCCGCGTAGTCGGAGGCGCGCACGCGTGGCCGGGACACCTTGTCGTCCACCTGCACCGGCACGGACCAGTAACCTGCCAGCGCGAGATAGTTCAGGTCGTGGCCGGCATGGTCCGCATACGGGCCGGTCTGGCCGAACCCGGACACGGAGCACAGCACGATGGCCGGGTTCACTTGCGCGAGCGCGTCATAGCCCAGGCCGAGGCGTTGCATCACGCCGGGCCGGAAGCCTTCGACAACGGCGTCCGCCGCTTTCACCAGGCTCAGGAACGCCGCGCGGCCCTCGTCGGATTTCAGGTCGAGCGCGACGGATTGCTTGCCGCGATTGAACTGCGCAAACACGGCAGGCCCGAGTTGGCGGGAGGTGTCGCCCGTGCCCGGCTGCTCCACCTTGACCACGTCCGCGCCCAGCTGCATGAGCAGGGTCGTGGCGTGCGGGCCGGGCAGGAGCTGGCTGAGATCAATGATCTTGACGTCCTTCAGGCAGGACCACTCTGGTTTCATTGCCGGTTCCCGGTGCTTTAGCTGACGTCGCCGTCCATGCCGATCGAGCGGATCAGCTTGCCGTAGCGGGCGGTATCCGCGGCCACCATGCCGTTGAACTGCGACGGGGAAGCGCTGCGGCGCAGTTCCCCGGCGTTGGCCTTCAACTGCGCATCCAGGCGCCCGCTGGCCTGCAGTTCCGTGACGGCGGCAAAGAGCCGCTGGGTGAGTTCGGCGGGCAGGTGCGCGGGCGCGAACAGGCCGCTCCAGTTGTCCAGTGCCAGGCCGGGGGGCAGGACCTCGGCAAGCGTCGGCACCTCCGGGAAATAGACGGAGCGTGCGGATGACGACACCGCCAGCGCCCGCACCTGGCCATTGCGCAGGTACTGGGTCGCGGTGCCCAGCACCGGCATGCCGAACTGGGTCTGGCCGCTGAGCATGGCGGTAATGATCTCCGTCGCGCCCTTGTAGGGGATGTGCACGGCCTGCGTGCCGGTCTGGTGCAGCAAGGCCTCTACCGCCAGATGCGCGATGCTGCCTTTGCCGCCCGAGCCGTAGTTGAGCTTGCCGGGTGCGCGCTTGAGCGCGGCGATCAGCTCGCCGGCGGTCTTGTATGGCGCATCGGCAGGCACGATGAGAGCGGTAGGGCCGCCGGAAATCGCCGTGATCGCGGTGAAATCGTGCACGGGATCGTATGGCATGTTGCGGTACAGATGCACGTTGATCACATGCGTGTTCGCGAGAATGCCCAGCGTGTAGCCATCCGCGGCGGCGCGCTTCAAGGCGCTCGCGCCGATCACGCCGCCCGCGCCCGGCATGTTCTCCACGACCAGCGGCTGGCCAAGCGTGCGGGCCAGTTCAGCCGACAGCGTGCGTGCGATGTTATCCGGCGCGCTGCCCGCCAGGAACGGGACGATCAGGCGCACGGGACGATTGGGGTAGGGCGCGGCGGCGCGCACCGGCGTGAGCATGCTGCTAAGTGCGGCTGCGCCCGCGGTGGCGAGCCAGGTTCGGCGTTTCATGGGGGTGTCTCCAGTTCTTGGCTGCGCAGTTCGCCTGCGTCGGTTTGATCAACCGCTGCCAGCTCAGGCTTTGGCCTGCATGGGTTCAAGGATCGCGCGGGCGATGGTATTGCGCTGGATCTCGCTGGTGCCGGTGAAGATCCGGAACATGCGCAGCTTGCGGAAAGCCTGCTCCACCGGATGTCCTCGCGTCACGCCCACGTTGCCGTGGATCTGTACGGCTTTGTCGGCTACCTCAAAGCAGCGCTCGGAGATGAACAGCTTGCACGCCGCGGCCTTCACGCGAAGATCCGCGCCACTGTCCGCCAGCGCGGCGGTTTGCGCGATCATGCTCTCGCAAGCCCACAGCGCGGCAGCCATGTCCGCCAGCATGTGCTGGATGGCCTGGAAGCGCGCAATGGGCCCGCCGAACTGGCGCCGCTGGCCGGCATACTCCAGCGAGGACGCATAGGCCTTGGTCGCCAGGCCCAGCATGGTAGGGCAGTGCAGCAGCCGGTTGACGTTGATGCGCGACATGCCGAGCTTGAAGCCGTTGCCTTCGCCGCCAAAGATATTGGCGCGCGGCACCCGCACATTGACGAACTCGATGTCCCCATCGATATGCTGGCCCGACATCGGCACGTACTCGGTGCTGACCTTGACACCGGGCAGGTCCAGGTCGATCAGCACGGCCGTGATGGCGGGCGGGGACACGGTGGCATCGGTGACGCACATGACGATGGCAAAGTCGGCAAACGGCGCGCCGCTGATGTAGTGCTTGCGGCCGTTGATGACGAGGTCATTGCCGTCCGCCACGGCCGTGGTGGAGATGCTTTGGGCATCCGAGCCGGAATGCGGCTCGGTCAGGGCGAAGCAAGTGGATTTTTCGCCCCGGATGACCGGCTGGAAGTAGCGCGCAAGCTGGTCCGGCGTGGCGTACTTGAGCATATTGCCCACGCGCGGCGGGCCGCCCAGGTCGCCCAGCACGTGCGGCGCCAGCACCGCGCCGCTGGCGGCAAGGTCTGCCTTCAGCGCGCATTGCTCGGCGATGTTCAGGCCCTTGCCGCCGAGCTCGACGGGCAGGCAGGCGGCATAGAGCCCCAGCTCGCTGGAGCGGCGCCACACGCCGCGCAGCACATCGCGCGGCCAGGCATCTTCGGACCCCAGGCCCAGCTCGCGCTCCAGCGGCAGCAGTTCTTCATGGATGTAGCGCTGGATGCTGGCGCGGGTCTCGACCAGCACGGGATTGGTCAGGTTGTCGAACATGGCGGTTCTCCTTAGTTCACGCGACGGGATACGCCTTGCCAGTACGGCTCGCGCACCAGTTTGCGAGCGAGCTTCCCGCTCGCGTTCTTGGGCAGTTCGGTGACGAAGTCGATGGTTCGTGGCGATTTGTAATCGGCAATGCGCGCGCGGCAGTGCGCGATGAGGTCTTCCGCCGTGCCTTGCCGGCCGGGCCTGAGGGCAACGACGGCCTTGACGCTTTCGCCCCAGGTGTCGTCGGGCACGCTGATCACGCAGGCTTCCATCACGTCCGGATGCTGGTAAAGCGCGGCCTCGACCTCGGTCGGATACACATTGAAGCCGCCGGAGATGATCATGTCTTTCTTGCGGTCGACCAGGTAGATGTAGCCTTCTTCATCCACCCGCGCCAGGTCGCCAGTGCGCAGCCATCCGTCCACCAGCACTTCGCGCGTCAGCTCCGGCTCGCCCCAGTACCCGTGGAAGACATCCTCGCCGCGGATCACCAGTTCTCCGATGTCGTCGCCGGCCACTTCGCGGCCCTGTTCGTCGACCACGCGCACCTCCGTTTCGCCAAGCGCCCGCCCGCACGACGCCAGCCGCTCGGGCCGGTGCGCCAGGGCGTCGGCATGATCGGCGGTCGAGAGGCGGGTCACGCCGGAGGTGGACTCGCTCGCGCCATAGCCTTGCGACAGGATGGGGCCGATGCGCTCCCACGCCTCGCGGATGCGCGCGGGCGCCATCGGCGCGGCGCCGTAGGCCAGGGTCTTGAGGCTGCTCAGGTCCGCGCTGGCCAGGGTTGGCTCAGTCAGCAGCATATTGATCATGGCCGGCACCATGAACACATGGGTGAGGCGCAGCCTGGCCACCTCCGCCAGGAAATGCGCGGGCTCGAACTTGTCGAACAGCACCAACGTTGCGCCGGTGTACAGATACGGCTGCATCAGCATGCCGGAGGCGTGGGTGATGGGGCCGATCAGTGCCAGGCGGTCGCCGGGCCGTGCCGGCTTGTCCATGCTCAGCAGCATCTTGCGCAGCGCTGCCAGGCGGTTGCCATAGCTCTGCATGGCGGCCTTGATCTTGCCGGTGGAACCCGAGGAAAAATGCAGGACGGCGAGGTCGTCGGGCTGCGGCGTGATGTCGAGCGGCGCAGGGCTGGCGCCTGCGAGCAGGGCCTCGTAGTCGCCGTAGCCGTCCGCGGGTTTGCCAATCGCGATGAACGTTTGCACGGATCCAAAGCCCGCGGTTTGCGGCGAGTAGCCGGTATAGCCAGGTCCGGCAAACAGGATGCGCGGCGTACAGTTCTCGGCCACATCCGATGCCTCCGCCGCCGTGAAGCGCGGGTTGAGCGCGGCCTTGACGAGCCCGGCCTTGTACAGGGCGCACTCGATCTCGACCAGCTCGGGGCGGTTGCGTGATTGAATCGCCACGCGATCGCCCCGGGTGAGGCCGAGGGCCAGCAGCGCATTGGCGAGGCGGTTCGAGCGCTCGTCCAGTTCGCGATAGGTCAGCACGCGGTCGTTGTAAAGCACGGCGGCGTGATCCCCCCAGTAGCGCGCCGCGCGGCGCAGGAAGAAAGCGAATCCCATGGGTTGTCTCCTTGATGGTTCTTCGCCGTAGTCTGTAAGATGCGGGGCATCACTACAATGCCGTACCAGCTATAAAGGCATAACCAGCGGGAATGTCGCGATGGAGACGAGAGATCTTGAATACGTGCTGGCCGTGGATGCGCACGGCGGCATCGGCCGCGCCGCGGAGTCGCTGGGCATCAGCCAGCCGGCCCTGACCAAGGCGGTGCAGCGTGTGGAAGCGCAGATCGGCCTGCCTTTGTTCGAGCGCACGGCCCATGGCATGACCCCGACGCAGGCGGGCATGCAATTCATGGTGCGCGCGCGCCGCATCCGGCTGGAGTTCGACGACGCGCTCAAGGAGATGCAAGGCATCCGCACCGGAGAGCAGGGCATGCTGCGCCTGGGCTATTCGCCTTCGATCCCCAATGCCCTGGTGCTGGACGCCTGCCGTCAACTGTTGCGGGAGCGGCCCGTTGCGCGGCTGCGGCTGCGCCGGCTGCTGGCGCGGGACCTCATGGAACTGCTGCTTGCGGGCGAGCTGGACCTTGCCATTGCCCCCACACCGAGGGAGCGCGCGAGCGAGTTCGCGGTGGAAGAACTGTTCGACGACCGGCTGGTGGTGGTGGCCGATGAAGCGCACCCGCTGCAGCGCCGCCGCAGGCTGACCCTTGCGGATCTGGCCGGCCAGGACTGGCTGCTGCCCGGGCCCCATATCATCTTGCGCCAGCAGGTCGACGCGGCGTTCCGCAAGCAGGGGCTGGCCGCCCCGAACTTGCGCATCGAGACCGATTTTGGCAGCTCCTCGCTCTTCGACCTGATGCGCGGCACGCAGATGCTGAGCATATCGGGCACGAATTCCAATGCGGTGACGACCGGGCTGCGCCCGCTCGACCTGGGGCTTGAAGAACTGGACCTGCGCCGGCGCGTGGGCGTGATCACCCGGGCCGGCGCCTATCTCTCGCCGCTCGCGCAGCGCATGACGGCGCTGGTGCGCGAGCAGGGCGCCTGACCTGCCTGGCAATGCGCTTGCGCACGCCACGTAGATCCCATAGGCCGGCTTGCCGGCCTATGTTGCGTACAGAGTACAAATCTTTGGGAAATTTCTTACGGCCGTTGAGCTGGCATCCTTCTTCGTGATACAAAAACAAACCATTCTCATTCGTATTCGTATTCGTATTCGTATTCGTATCCGTATTAACGGTTGGATTGACGCTTCGCACCACGCTGCAGCCCAGGTTCACGCCAGACCCAACCTTCCCAAGGACGTTTCCGCCGATGTCTAATCACCGCCGCTTGCCGCTGCGCGCCGCCGCATGCCAGGCAATGCCCCGCCTTTCGCCCATTGCCAGCGCTGTATTTGGCCTGACCGTCGCGTTCGCCACGCTGCCGGCCGCCAGCCTGGCGCAGACCGCCACGCCGGCAGCCACGCAAGCCGATGCCACCTTGCCCGTGGCCACCGTCATGGCCGAGCGGCTGACCGAGCCGGCCAAGGTGGAGAGCATTGGTGGTGGGGCGCTGGGTGAGCGCAAGCCTGTCGACACGCCGTTCTCGGTGGTGGCGGCAAGCAGCGAGGAGATCCAGGACCGCATGGCGCAGACCGCCAGCGACGTGTTCAAGTACGATCCCGCGGTGTCCATCCTGGGCGAGAACGGCCGTACCGAAAACTCCTATTTCGCCGTGCGCGGCATGGCCATCGACCTGCTCAACGGCACCAAGGTGGACGGCCAGAACTTTGTCTCCTGGAACACCGACCTGCCGCTGGAACCGTTCGAGCAGGTAGAACTGCTCAAGGGCCTGTCGGGCTTCATGTACGGCTTTGGCAGCCCCGGCGGCATCATCAACTATGTGGTCAAGCGCCCCACCGACGAGCCGTTGCGCCAGTTCAGCGTGGGCTACCAGGCCAACAACGTGTGGAGCGAGAAGATCGACCTGGGCGGGCGCTTCGGGCCGGACCAGCGCTTTGGCTATCGCCTCAACGCGGCCTTTGAGGAAGGCCRCACGGCCGATCCGGGCGTGCGGCTGCGTCGCGACGTGGTGTCGCTGGCCGCGGATTTCCGCATTACGCCGGACCTGACATGGAACGCCGACGTGATGTACTGGAAGCGCAAGACCAACGGCACCCTGTTTGGCCTGGGGTTCGATGCCAGCCTGCCGATCGCCGATGCCAGCAGGGTCTCGCGCCGCTTCGTCCAGCCCTACAGCTTCCACGAGACCGAGACCACCACGGTGGGCACCGGCGTGGACTACCGCATCAACGACAAGTGGAAGACCAGCTTCAAGTACCGCTTCGCGCGCGAGAGCCGCTTCAGCGGGGACAGCTACATCTTTGTCAACGACGCCGCCGGCAACTTCTCCGACACCCAGTACAACTGGAAGTCGGCGTTTTACTACCAGGCCTATGACGGCATGGTGCAGGGCAGGTTTTCCACCGGCAGCATCCAGCACGACGTGGTGTTCGGCATGGGCTACCAGTCCCAGGTGCGCGTAAACGATGCAGGCGTTGGCGCCACCGACGGCATCTTCCTGGGCGAGAACAATCTCTACAATCCGACGCTGCTGACCAACCAGGCTTCCGGCCTGGTGTATGTACCGTTCCGTGATTACAAGATTACGCAGAAATCGGTCTACGCCAGCGATACCATCCAGTTCACCCAGCGCTTCTCGGTCTTGGCCGGCCTGCGCTACACCGATTTCAGCCAGGACAATTTCAACAGTTCGGCCAATGTCACCGCGAGCTACAGCGCCAAGCCGGTCTCTCCCACCGTGGCCCTGATGGTCAAGACCGACAATGACTCCACCGCTTACGTCAGCTATGTGGAGTCGCTTGAGCAAGGCGGCTCGGCCAGCAACACCAACGCCAACTTTCCAAAGGTCTACGGCCCGCTCAAGAGCAAGCAGTATGAGCTCGGCTACAAGACCGAGCGGCGCGACTGGGGTGCCAGCGTAGCGCTGTTCCGCGTCGACCGCGGCTACGAGTACACCAATACGGCCAACGTCTTCGTGCAGGACGGCACTCAGCGCTACACCGGGCTGGATACCAGCGGCTGGGTGCGCGTGGCGCGCGATTGGCGGGTGATGGGCGGCGTGCTGTGGCTCGACACCAAGGCCACCGGCATCGACGATCCCGCGGTCAACGGCAAGCGCATCTTTGCCACCCCCAGCTACATCGTCAGCGGCCGCGTGGAGTACGATGCGCCCTTCCTGCGCGGCCTGACGCTGGCTGCCGGCGCCAAGGTTACCGGCGCCATGTGGGTGAATGCGGCCAATACCCAGTACGTGCCGTCATACACCACCGCTGACCTCAGCGCCAGGTACACCACGCGCTACGCTGGCAAGACGGTGACGTTGCGGGCCGCGGTCAACAATGTGTTCGATCGCCGCTACTGGACTACCACGTACGGCGGCTTTGTGTTGCCGAGCGCGGCGCGCACGTTCCTGGCGAATGCCACCGTGCAGTTTTAAGAGCCCGTTTGGAAATTGCCGAAGCAAGTATCGCGCGCTGCGCGTAGGGTATCGATATACTCACTTTGCGTATCACCAATGGAAGTCTCAGTTTGAGCAAAAATGGATAATATCCGTCCTTACAAAATCATTGATAGCGACGCCTGTCTGCGTCTTTTCGACGGTAACACGCCGCGATTCTAGTTCTACCTCCGGTTTGGCTTTGTCCCCGTGGACGTGACGCCGGATGGCTACGGACCGGGCATTGACCGATGGGACATGGTTCTTCTGTTGAAGGTGTAAAGCGTATGATTCGGCTGGCAGAGTAGATTTTCGACGCAAAAATTGGTTTTTACATTCGGGAATTTTCGCGAAGAAAAATATAGCCATCGGTTTTTATTCAGCAAAGAATGATTTGCTCCCATACCAGTTGGCATGAAGGCCGGCGGCAAAGGCGGACATTCCGGAATTCAGAGATTCAGGGGCGTGGGCGTTTTTCTTCAGAGCTGGTACCGCAGGCCGGCCACGATCTGACGGCCCAGGCCCGGGGTGACCGCAAGGTTTCCCCATGATGCCGGGTAGTAATTCTTGTTGAACAGGTTGTGCACGTCCAGCGAGATCCGGGTGTGACGATCAATCTGCCAGTATGTCACCAGCTTGACGGTGGCGTAGGCAGGCAGCGAATAGGTGTCGGTGGCATTGCCGGAGCGCGAGCCCACGTAGACCAGGCCGCTGCCTACACCGTAGCGCCCGCCTAGCGGCATTGCGTCCTCTCTGATCGCCAGCAGGCTCGCGCTTACCTTGGGGATGTTGGTCAGGCGCGTGCCCACGGCAATTGAGTTGTCCTCCGTCACTTTGGCGTTGATGAGGGCGAAACTGCCACTAACGCGCCAGTGCGTGTCGAGTTGGCCGAACGCATCGAGCTCCAGTCCGCGGCTTTGTACCTCGCCTGCAGCCACGCTGAAGTTGGCATTGGTGGGGCTGCGGGTCAGCACGTTTTGCTTGACGATATCGAACACAGCCAGCGTCGCACCCAGCCGCTGGTCGGCAGACTGCCACTTTGCGCCGGCCTCCAGCGCCCGGCCGTGCTGCGGGTCGAAGGCATTCCCCGCCTCGTCCACGCCGCTGTTGGGACGGAAGGACTTACCCAGCGACAGGTAGAGCGAGGTCTGCGCGCCCGGCAGCCAAGTCAGGCCCACGCGTGGCGACACCGCGCTCTGACTTTGGCTGGTGGATTTCGCCGTGATCAGGTTGTCCACCGTCTGGTGATAGTTGTCCAGCCGCACGCCGGCAAGCAGCTTCCATTGTTCGGAGAGATCGATCTGGTCCTGCAGGTACACACCGAGGTTGCGCTGATTCTCCCGGGTGCTGATGCTCAGCGCCACCGGCGGCTGCGCCTGGCCGTACACCGGCTGGTAGATGTCGATAGCATACGGGTTGGATGCAACGCTGGAGTAGGCGATATCCATGCCCATGTAGAGGCGCGATGCCTCCACTCCCGCCAGCACAGTGTGCCCCAGACCACCGGTCTGGAACTTGCCTTCCACTTCGGCCTGTGCCGAGGTGTCCCGCGACGGCAGGCTGCGCCAGCTGTTGCGGCGGGTCAGGGTGCGACCATCGGCTAGCAGGCTGCCGAACTCTGCGGCTTCGCCGTAGAAGCCGGATTCCTTGTAGCTCATGCCGATGCGCGTGCGCCAGCCAGGCGCCAGTTCACGGTCCAGTGTGAGTTGATGGGTGTCGCTGGACAGATGCAGGTTGGGGTCCCCTGGTTCACCCAAGACGCGGTCGCGAGGCAGGTCGATGCGGCCGTTGACGTTGATCAGGCCCCGGTCCAGCGGCGTGCGCGCGCGCATGAACTCGCCCTCGTACTGCAGTAGCGTCTTGTTGTCGATTACCCACGCGAAGGCAGGGGCTACCAGGTACTTGCTGTTGTCGAGCAGCGAGCTGCGGCTGGCCCCGTCTTCCGCCATGACATTGAGCCGGTAGGCCACGTTCTCCGTGATTGGGCCGGTGCTGTCCAGCGCCGCGCGCCGGAAACCGAGCGAGCCGATACTCAGGTCTGCGGTATTGGCCCTGGTGAACTGCGGCTTCTTGGTCACGATGTTGATGGTGCCGCCGGGTTCGCTGTTGCCATAGAGCGCTGCGGCCGGGCCTTTCAGGAACTCGAACCGATCCACCGTAGCAGTGTCTCGCATCGGGTTATAGCCGCGGGCACCGGGGAAGCCATTGACCAGAAAACCCATGTCGGTGCTGCTGAAGCCGCGGATCGCGTAGTTGTCCCAGGTACCACCAAAATCGTTCAGGCGGGCAATACCGCTGACGTAGTCCACGGTTTCGGACAGGCGCGTTGCACCCAGGTCGTCGATCAGTTGCGAAGTCACGACGCGAACCGACTGCGGTACCTCATGTAGCGGCGTTTCTGTTCGGGTGGCACCGCTGGCGACGGATGGCATGTACCCACCAGTGCTGGCGCTGACGCGCACTTCAGGCAGTTCGGTCGGTGCGGCCGCGTCCTGCGATGCCGCGTGGACGGCCTGGGCGACGGGGAGCAGCGCGAGGCCGGCATGCCAGGCGAAGCGGCGAACGGAAAATGGGAAAACAACCATGACGGCAATCAAAAGAACTTCGACCGTCTAATGTACCTAATTAAATACGATTGATTCGTATTTCGTATGTTTTGAAAGGGATTGCTTTTGAGCGACCAAACTTGTGGTAACGGCTGTGCCGGCGCGGCTGCAGAGGCAAGATGCGCTGGGCGCCGGAGGGGAATGACGCTAACTGGTGCCACGGCGCACAGGGCGAGCAAGGCGACGACTGTCGCCCATGCAGCGTGCCGCGCAAGTTGCGAGCACTGGCCGGCCCGGCGCCATCAGGGAGGAAAGCATGATTGAGCACCTGCTGTTGCCGCCCCCTTGTCGCCGGCACAGAACCGGGCGACCGCCGCGCCGATCGACTCGGCCATCATCTGCCTGTGTGCCGGATCTCCAAGCCGGGCTTCCTCGGCGCGGTTGACGATCACCCCGGCTTCGAACAGCACCGCCGGCATCTTCGTGGTGGCCAGGACCTTGAGTGCATCGAACCTGTAGATGCCCAGGTCCGGGTCGACCAGTTCCCTGTTCTCGCCTTCGATCTGTTCGGCATGGTGCAGGGTAGGGCGAAGGCAGCGCTTGTGCAGCTCGGACCCCAGCACACGCGCGAACCGCAGGCTTTCATCTGGCTGCTGGTTATGGCCGGAGTAAAAAATCGAGTGGCCGCTGAAGTCGTCGCTGTAGCGCTGCGGGCTGGCCTCATGGGTCCATGCGGAAAGATAGCGCGGCTGGACCGAGTCGTGATGGAGCGACAGGAACAGATCCGCCCCGCGGCGATTCGCCAGCTCGGAGCGGTCTGTCAGCGAGATATCCGCGCCGCGCTCGTTGGTCAGGAATACCTTGGCGAACCCCATGCCCGCCAGCACGGGCACCAGCGTTGCGGCGAGGCGCGAGTTGAACTCGAACTCGGGCACGCCGCGCGCGCTTGTTGCGCCCGGATGGCTGGCGGTATGCCCCGCGTCAATGGCGATCGCGAAACGGCTCCTGTCGCACTGTTGAGATGCCGGGCTCGCCGGGAGCGACAAAGCCAGCGCCAGGCCGGCGAACACCAGCCGGGCCAATCGCACCGGAGTCAGAGACTGCATAGCTTGCATATGCGCTAAAACCTGCGCTAAATCGATAGGCCCACGATTCTATCGGGTTGCCATCGGCCTATGCCATCAACAGCAATGCCGTGCCGCACCCGGTCAACGCCACCGTCCACACCCGGTCCAGGTTGATCCAGCCGGTGCGCAGGAAGCCCACGCCGATGCGGTCGTACACCAGCAGCGCCACGGTGCCGATGGCAAGCAGCATGGCCAGCGTGTGCAGCCCGAGCGCCAGCAGCGCTGGCATGAGCGGCCCGCCTGCTGCCGGTGCGCCGGCGGCGCGGCACAACGGCAGCAGCGCCGGCACCAGCATCAGCCCCGCGCCGTGCGTGCCCGCCATCAGGAACGACCATAGCGCCAGCCCGGCCATGCCGGCCTGCATGCCTACGCGGGGGCGCTGGCGATGGCCGCGCAGCGCATGCCAGGCAGCCCAGCCGATCAGCACCGCGCCGCCGGCGCGCGCCAGCCATTGGGGATCTAGCAGGCTGCCAAGCGTGAGCGTGGCGGCCAGCACCAGGGCCACCGCGATGGCGTGGCCGAGCGCGATCGGCAGCAGCGCCAGCAGCACCACCTTGCGCCGCCCGCGATGCAGCCCCAGCGCCACGGCAAACAGCCAGCCCATGGCGGGATTGACACCGTGGAACAGGCCCAGCGCGGCAATGGCCAGCCACGGCCACCAGAGCGGCCACAGGGCGGACCACTGCGTGGCGAACTGCGTGCCCAGCGGCACGCCTGTGGTGGCGAACATGGCGGGGGCGCTATGGCGTTGGTTTTGGCGTTAGTTATGACGTTGGTTATGACGCCATGCGGCTACGGGAAGCAATACGAATCCGACGAGCAATCACCGCCTTCCAGCCTGACCTGGTGCGGGCGATGGCCGGCCGGCCAGCGCAGGAAGAACCGCGGGTCGAAGTGGATGCCGCCTTCGGGCGCGGCGTCGAGCTTGACCATCCAGCCCTCGATGCCCTCCGGGTAGAACTGCGCATCGACCGCGCCGTAAAGCGAGTTGGTGAAGTAGATGCGCCGCCCGTCGCGGCTGACCTCCACCATCTGCGGGCCGCCGTTGAGCGCGGCGCCCCCTGCCCCCGGATGCGTGGCGTGCGAGACGATGCCGCCTATGCGCACGCGGCCGGTCTGCCTCGGCGCGAACGGGTCGGAGACGTCGTACTGCAGCAGGTCGCCAGTGCCCCAGCAGGATACGTAGAGGAAGCGGTCGTCCATCGACAGGTCGATATCGCTGACCAGCGGCGGCACCGCCTTGAAGCCCTTGAGGATGGGCGGCAGAAGGTCGGGGTCCGCCGCCTCCGCAGGGATGTCGATGATCTTGCGGATCGCCCATTTGCCTTCGTCCCGATACCAGACCCAGATGGACGAGGACAGGTCCTTCAGGCTGATCACGCAGTTGACGAAGCCGTACGCCTTGGTGGGGTCGTGCGCGGGGCGCAGTTCGAACACGAGCTGGTATTGCTCGCCGAAGTCGATCTCCTGCAGGTGCTTGCGCTTGGTCATGTCCCAGAAATGCAGCCGCCTGCCGTAGCGCGAGCCGAGCAGGATCTCCGGCACCAGGCCGTCCTCGATCATGTCCGGCGTGCCCCATTCGCTGGTCACCAGCGTGTCGAAGCCAAGGTGCCACCAGCCGTCATAGGCAAAATGCTGCGGGCCGCGCTCCACTTCCCATTGCCCGAGCGGATCGAAGCCCTGCTGGTCCAGCAGCATGATGCCGCCCGGCCCCTTGCCCTCGCCGTTGCCCAGCGCGGTCACGTAGATGCCACCGGGGCCGCAATGCACGGTATGCGGGCGCGAGTAACCGGTGCGCTCGGCCAGTTCGCCCGGCTCGATGATCCTGGCGATGGCAGGCCGCAACGGATCGGGCTTGGTGTCGATGATGTAGATGCGCGACGAGCGCAGGCCCGGCACCACCAGGTAGCGCCGCTCCATATGCGGGTGCGGGGCGTTCGGGCACAGGCAGGACGAGCAGGCGTTCCAGCCGAAGTGATGCAGTTCGTCGCCCGCGTTGGGCACCATGACCTGGCCGACGATGGTGCCGTAGGCCTTGGAGGCGGGATCGACGTCGACTACGGCAATGCCGTCAGGCTGGGTACGCGTGGGATCGAACATCGCCACATAGGCGAGTGCTTCGGCAGGCGCCTTAGCCGCCAGGCGCGGGGAGGGGTAAAAGCTCGGGTCGGGCTTCCAGGTTGCCATGGTGCATCTCCTTGCGCCACCACTGGCTTTGAACTATAGGACACATCGCGGCGGACGTCGGGCGCCGGTTCCTGGCTCAGGCTGGCTCAGGCACGCTCCCATGGTTGCATCCTGGCGCTACGCCTGCCTCCTGGCCAGGGATGCGGCGGGGCCGGACCGGTAGCTATACGCCAGCGCCAGCAGGATGAGGATCGGCACGGCGAGGCACCAGTACAACGCCTGCACATAGGCATACGCGCCTGACACGGCGCCGGCCGCGAATGCAGCGATGGCGGGGACCATCTTGCGCAGCCGGTTCTTTGCTGCGGCCACCTTGTCGGCCGAGGCGCTGCGCAGCTCGACCAGGTCGATGATGACCTGCGTGCTGTTGCCCGTCATGATGGTGGTCGGCACATGGTCGGTCAGCACGATCCGGGATTGCGCGTTCTGGACCGCCATGGCGGCCACCCCCAGCATTCCGGTGGCAATGGCCGATGGCATGTCGGGCGAGGCCATGGGCGAGGCCACGCAGCCCGCCAGCATGAAGGCGGCAAGCAACACGCCTTGCGTGACCAGCAGCGGCGGCAGCGGCGGCCTGCCGCGCGCCTGCATGGCATCGACGGCGATCTTCGTCGCCGCCACCGCTAGCGCGAACACCGGCAGTGCCAGCAGCTTGGCCAGCACGCCACCGGTCGCGTGCGCGAGCGCCACGCCGAGCATGACAAAGTTGCCGGTGACGTGCGCGGTGAACAGGCCGAACAGGGCGATAAAGCCGACGACATCGACGTAGCCCGCTACCAGGCTGAGCATGGCGCCCTTGAACACCTGGCTGGCGATTGCCTCAGGTTGCGTGGGCGGCGAGGACTGTGGTGTGGTCTGCATGGCGGAGTTCAGGTTTGTGAAGAGGAGGGCGCTCGCCCGTACTACAGCATAGGACGTGCGGGCCGGTCCAATTGCAAATGTCCTTGATTTTTCCAGAACCCGGTCCATAATGCAAACGTTTGCAAAGAACGGAAACCAGAGATGAATATGGAGACGACACTTGCCCCGAGGCTCGGCCGCGGCCTGTCCGTGGTGGACGACGAACACACGCTCAGCCAACTGGTCAAGCAGGCGATGCGCGATACCACTGACCCGCGCCTGCGGGAGGTCGTCGACGCGCTGGTCGATCATCTGCACGCGTTCCTGAGGGAGGTGCGGCCCAGCGACGAGGAGTTCGAGTTCGGGCTGCGCTTTGTCGCGGCGCTGGGTCATGCGACCAACGCAACCAACAACGAGGTGGTGCTGGCGGCCGATGTGCTTGGGCTGTCGACGCTGGTGACGCTGATGAACAACGGCATCACCGATGGCCGCACGCCGGGCGCCCTGCTGGGCCCGTTCTACCGCGGCGGCGCGCCGATTTACGCGTGCGGGGATTGCGTGGTGCAAGGCGAGACGCCGGGGCTGCCATTGTTTGTGAGCGGGCAAGTGCGCAACACCGCCGGCGAGCCCCTGGCCGGCGCGCTGGTGGAAGCGTGGCAGGCTTCGCCGGTTGGCCTCTATGACAACCAAGACCCCTCGCAACCGGACAAGAACCTGCGCGGCGCCTTTCGGGCCGATGCGCAAGGCCGCTTCCATTTCCGCACGGTGCGCCCGGCGGGCTATCCCGTGCCGACGGGCGGCCCCGTCGGCCAGCTGCTGGCCGAACAGAACCGCCATCCGTACCGCCCCGCGCACATTCATTTCATTGCCGCGGCACCGGGCTATCGCACGCTTGTCACGCAGGTGTTTGCCGACGATTCCGAGCATCTGGAATCGGACGTGACCTTTGGCGTGCACCGCGAACTGGTGGGCCATTTCCGGCGTGTGGACGAAGGCACTAGCCCATGGGGCGGTTTCGCGGCGCCGTTCTACACGCTGGATTTCAACTTTGTGCTGGAGCCGGGCGAGCAGACCTTCCCGACGCCGCCGATCGACTGATAACCGACCACGGAAGAACTGACGATGACCATTCAACAACAAGCTTCGACACCGCAACTTGCCGGCAAGGTTGCCGTGATCCTTGGCGGCACCGGGGGCATCGGCATGGCGACGGCGCGCAAGCTCGCCACCCTGGGCGCCAGCGTGGTGCTGGTCAGCCGCAACGCGCAGACTTCCGCGCGAGCGGTGGCCGAACTGCCGCCGGGCAACCATCTTGCGGCGGTGGCGCAGATCAGCGATACCGCATCGCTCGTGCGCCTGGCCGATGACGTGCAGCGCAAGTACGGCCGCATCGACATGCTGGTCAACAGCGCGGGCTTCACCAAGGCAATTGCGCATGCTGACCTCGACGCGCTGGACGATGCGCTGATCGATGAGATGTTCGCGGTGAACTGGCGCGGCCAGTTCGCCGCGATCCGCGCCATGGCGCCGCACCTGAAGGCAACGGGCGAGGGGCTGGTGGTCAATGTGGGGTCCATCGCGGGGCGCACCGGCATGGGCAGCAACGTGGCGTACTGCGCGGTCAAGGCAGGGCTCGACATGATGGCCATCTCGCTAGGCCGCGCGCTGGCGCCGGAGATCCGCGTGCTCAACGTTTCGCCCGGCGTGGTCGACACCGATTTCGTGCCCGGGCGCGACAGCGCCTTCAACGACCGAGCTGCCCGGACTACGCCGCTCAAGCGCATCGGCAAGCCGGATGACGTCGCCGATGCCATCGTGGCCTGTGCCACTTCGCTGCGCTTTTCCACCGGCACCACCATCGTGGTCGACGGCGGGCGCCAGCTCGGCTGATCCCGCCCCTGGCGCATGGTTCAAGACAGCAACACACCAAGACACCAACACGGCAAGACACCAAGACACCAAGACACCAAGACACCAAGACACCAAGACACCAACACGTTCACCATGCATAGCAGAAAGACCATCATTACCTGCGCCGTCACCGGCAATATCGTTACCCCAGAGCAACATCCCGGCCTGCCGGTGACGCCGGCGCAGATCGCCACGGCGGCGCTGGAGGCGGCCGAGGCGGGCGCGGCCGCAGCCCATATCCATGTGCGCGACCCCGAGACCGGGCGTCCTTCGATGGCGCTCGAGTACTACGCCGAGGTGATCGAGCTGATCCGCAAGCGCAACAAGGCGCTCATCATCAACCTGACCACCGGCCCGGGCGGGCGCTTCGTGCCGGGCGAGGACGAACCCCGCAACGCGGCCCCGGGCACCACCCTGGTCCGTCCGGAAGTGCGCGTCGCGCATATCGCCGCGCTGCGCCCCGATGTGTGTTCGCTGGACCTCAATACCATGAATTCCGGCGCGGACGTGGTCATCAACACGCCCCGGAACGTACGCAAGATGGCGGCCATCATCCGCGAGGCGGGCGTCATGCCGGAGCTTGAAATCTTCGACTCCGGCGATCTCCACATGGCGCGCGACTTCATCCAGGAAGGCGTGCTGGACGGCCCCGGCCTGTGGACCTTCGTGCTCGGCGTGAAATACGGTTTCGCGGCTACGCCGGAAACCTTGTTCTACGCGCGCAATATGCTGCCGCCGGGCGCGCACTGGTCCGCTTTTGGCGTTGGCCGGGCGGAGTTCCCGATCGTGGCGCAGGCATGGCTGGCGGGCGGGCATGTCCGGGTTGGCCTGGAGGACAACATCTACCTGGAGAAGGGCGTGCTCGCCCCGGACAACGCAGCGCTGGTCGCCAAGGCGCGCGACATCATCAAATCGCTGGGCGGCGCGCTGGCGTCGCCGCACGAGGCCCGGGCCACGCTCGGCCTGCGGGCGGCATGAACGAACAGACCAACGCATACACAAGCGCAAGCACGAACGCAAGCACGAACACATACACAAACATCATCATGAACACTATCCGCGTCTCCCAGAAGGCAGCGAACATCGACGCGCTGCAACTCGAGTTCGTCGGCATTCCCAAGCCAGTGCCCGGCTCCGGCCAATGCGTCATCGAAGTCGCCAGTGCGGGCGTCAACCCGAGCGATGTCAAGGCCACGCTGGGATTGATGCCGCACGCCGTATGGCCGCGTGTGCCAGGCCGCGACTACGCCGGCGTGGTGGTGGACGGCCCCGCGCACCTGCTGGGCAAGGAAGTGTGGGGCAGCGGCGGCGAGCTTGGCATTCGCCGCGATGGCACGCACAGCCGTTACCTGACGCTCGACGTTGCCGCGGTGCGCGAGAAGCCCGCCAATGTGACTTTGCAAGAAGCCGGCGCGGTTGGCGTGCCGTTTGTCACCGCCTATGAGGGCCTGCGCCGCGCCGGGCTGCCGAAGGCGGGCAGCGTGGTGCTGGTGTGCGGCGGCAGCGGCAAGGTTGGCCAGGCCACCATCCAGATTGCGACCGCGCTGGGCGCGCGCGTCTTCGCCGTGGCGCGCGAGGCCGGGCCGTTTCGCGGCCACGCCAGCAGCACCGTGCGCATGCTGGACGCCAGCCGCGACAACATCGCCGAAGTGGTGCGCAACGAGACCGGCGGGCACGGCGCGGATATCGTCTACAACACGGTCGGCAGCCCGTACTTCGAGCA
Source organism: Cupriavidus sp. YAF13 (assembly GCF_052113425.1). Taxonomy (NCBI): domain Bacteria; kingdom Pseudomonadati; phylum Pseudomonadota; class Betaproteobacteria; order Burkholderiales; family Burkholderiaceae; genus Cupriavidus; species Cupriavidus sp. YAF13. The sequence continues at coordinate 11,483 of NZ_JBFRDD010000065.1, read as the reverse complement.
AGCCAACAAGGCCATGGCGATCGGTGCCGCGCAGATCTTCATCTCGACCATCGACCGCGCCGTGCCGTTCGACATCTTCGCCTTCTACCGCGGCCAGCATACGTATGTGGGCATCGACACGCTGGCCATGGACAGCATCGCTTGCGCGGCGGTCTTCGATCAGCTCGGCCCCATGTTTGCCGCCGGGCAGCTCAGGCCCTTCCCGGTGCACGCGGACTACACCTTCGCGCTGGCGCGCGCCGCCGAGGCTTACCGCGCAGTGCTGCAAGGCGCCCCGGAACGCGTGGTGCTGATGCCATGAACACGACCCGGTTCGCCGCCGCGCCGGCCTATTTCCCGCCCCGCCACGAGGGCATGCGCTGCCTGCGCCTGCAAGGGTTTGAGGCCGGGCCGTCAGCGTCGCTCTGGCTCGGTGTCTCGGTGATCCTGCCGGGCGGCCACACCGGGCTGGATGCGTCGCCCATGGAAAAGCACTATGTGGTGCTGGAGGGGGAGGTCACCATCAGTACCGGGGCGCAGGTCGTGCATCTGTCGCAGTACGACTCGGTCTGCCTGGCGCCGGGTGAAGCCCGCAAGGTGGAGAATCCAGGCAACCGTCCCGCCATGCTGCTGCTGGCCATGCCGTACCCGCCTTGAATCTTCAATTAGATTGCAAACGTTTGCATATGCTTCAACTTGACCAGACGGACGCGCGGCGCCGCGCCGCGAATCCGCAAAGGGGAAGAGAGACATGGGAAATGCCTGGAGGCAGAGGAAGCACCGGTTGCGTGGGTGCCAGGAGACAACGATGGGCAGCGCGGCGAGCCCCGTGTCCCGGCCCCGATGGCGGGGCCTGACGGCTGGCGCCGGGGCGCTCGCCGTGGTGGCGGTGTGCGGGCCGGCTCATGCRCAATCCACGATGACGGTCTATGGGCGGCTCAATACCAGCATCGAGTACTCGCGAGCCAGCACCGCCACCGACGGCGCAGTGCTGGGCGGCACCGGACGGCTGACCAACAACCGGTCGGTCTTCGGCTTGCGGGGCGAGGAGGGTCTTGGCGGTTCGCTCAAGGCAATCTGGCAAATCGAGAGCAACCTGTCGATCGATAACGGGTCCGGGCAGATTGCGGGACGAAACTCGCGCATCGGATTGAGTGGTGATTACGGTACTTTTTTCATGGGGCACTGGACCACGCCCTACACCGAAGCCACCATGGAATACGACCCCTATTACCCGACCACCGCCGGGTATATGGCGCTGATCAGCAATGGCTCGGCATCGAGCACCAACAACATCCAGGACACGCACTCCTTCGATCGCCGCGAGCAGAACATCGTGCAATACCGCAGCCCCGAATGGAAAGGCCTGCGCGCGGGCGTGGGCTGGGGCGTGCCCGAGGAAAAGCTCACCACGCCGCGCAACCCGGCGCTGTACTCGTTCGCCACCAGCTATGAGCGCGGGCCGCTCGGCATGGCGCTGGCCTACGAGGTTCACCAGCACTACCAGACGGCGGGCCGCAACGACGATGCCATCAAGGTGGGCGTGTCCTACCAGTTTGCCAGCGCCAAGGTCGCCGCCCTGTATGAGCGGCTGCACTACCGCACCGCCACGGGCGACCTGACGCGCAACGGCTACTACGCCTCGGTGGTGCAAAAGCTCGGGCCCGGCAGCATCAGGCTGGGTTTCGCGCTGGCCAGCAACGGCGCCGGCAATGCCACCGAGACGGTGGGGTTCTTTCGCAGCGGCGCGCACACCGGCGCCACCCAGATCACGGTCGGTTATGACTACCCGCTGTCAAAGCGCACCGCACTCTTTACCTACTACAGCCGCATCAACAACCAGAAGAACGCCATCTACGATTTCGCCATCAACAGCCTCGGCGTTTCGGCAGGCGCCGATCCGCAGACCTTTGCGCTAGGCATGCGCCACAACTTCTAACCCTCGAACCTGACCATCGCGCCGCCCAGCCCGGCCGGACCACGATCCGGCCGGACCCGAGGCGGTGGAGGAGACAACCGTGATTCGAAACATCCTGCTATGCGCCACCCTCGCGGTGAGCGCCGGGGGCGCGCTCGCCCAGCCGCCCCAGTATCCCGCCAAGCCGATCCGCCTGGTGGTGCCATTCTCATCCGGGAGCGCGACCGACATCCTAGCCCGCATCGTCAGCAACAAGCTGGGCGAATCCGGGCGCTACCAGATGATCGTGGAGAACCGGCCCGGTGCGGGCGGCACGCTCGGCGCGGGGCTGGTCGCCAAGGCCGCGCCGGATGGCTACACCCTGATCCTGGTATCGGTCGGGCATGCCATCAATGCCACGCTCTATCCCAAGCTGTCGTACGACACCGTCAAGGACTTCGCGCCGGTGACGCTGGTGGCGACGGTGCCTAACGTGCTGGTGGTGAGCAGCGCCAGCAAGCTGGATTCGGTCAAGGATGTGGTGGCAGCGGCCAAGGCAAAGCCTGGCACGATGAACTTCGACTCCGCCGGGTCCGGCAGCTCGACCCACCTGAGCGGGGAGTTGTTCAAGATGGAAGCCGGCGTGGATATCGCGCACATTCCCTACAAGGGCACGGGCGAGGCGCTGACCGATGTCATGGCGGGCCGTGTCGACCTGATGTTTGCGCCCACTGTCTCCGCCATGCCGTTCGTGCGCCAGGGCAAGCTCAAGGCGCTGGCGGTCACCACGCCGAAGCGGGCTACCGCCTTGCCGGATATCCCGACGGTGGCGGAATCGGGCTTGCCGGGCTATGCCTTCGAGTCATGGTTCGGCGTGCTGGCGCCCGCGGGCACGCCCAAGGAGATCGTGGCCGCGCTCAATGGCGAGATCGCCAGTGCGCTGGCCACGCCAGCGGTGCGCGAGCGGCTGTCGGTGCAAGGCGCCGAAGCGCGGACGTCCACGCCGCAAGAGTTCGAGCGCTACATCAAGGCGGAGATCGCCAAGCTGGCGCCGGTGGTGCGGCAGTCCGGCGTGCAGGCCGGGCAGTAGGAGGCGCGAGAGGGCGGTTGGCAGGCAAGCCGGCGCGGCGCGTGCGTCTTCGCTTAAAATGGCTTGTTCTCACTCACCGCACACCAGCCTCCCTGCCCGCATGGACCAGCGCAAGCGCATTACCCTGAAGGACCTGGCGGCGAAGGCGGATGTCCATTACTCCACCGTTTCCCGGGTGATGAATACCGCCACGCGGCACCTGGTCGCCGATGAGGTGGCCGAGCGTATCCTGCGCATGGCGGACGAGCTCGGCTTCCGGCCCAACCGCATCGCCGCCGGGCTGCGCACCAAGCGCTCCGGGCTCGTCGGCGTGGTGCTGCCGGATATCTCCAACCCCGTGTTCCCGCCGATCCTGGCCGGGCTCGAGGGCGTGCTGGCCGCGCAGGGCTATGTGCCCATCGTGGTCAATGTGGGCGCCGACAAGACGCGCCAGCGCTTTGTCATCGACCAGATGATGGGCCGCCAGGTCGACGGCCTGATCCTGGCGACCGCCGAGCGCGAGGATGCCGTGCTGGACTACTGCGTCAAGCAGAACATCCCCGTGGTGATGGTCAATCGCGGGGAAGATCTCGGCCGGGTGCCCTGCGTGGTCAGCGACAACCTGCTCGGGATGCGGCTCGCCGTCGATCATCTGGTGGCGCTCGGGCATCGCCGCATTGGCCATATCGCCGGGCCGGACTCGCTGTCCACTGGCCACCAGCGCAAGCAGGGTTTTATCGATGCGGTGCGGCGCAACAAGCTGCGCAAAGGCGAATGGATGATCGTGGAAGCGGCAAGCTACGGCCGCGAAGCGGGGCGCGAAGCCTGCCGCGCGCTGCTGGCGCAGTTTCCCGCGTTGACCGCGATCGCCGCGGGCAACGACCTGGTGGCGCTGGGATGCTATGACTACCTGCGCGAGGCCGGGATCGCATGCCCCGCGCGCGTCTCGGTGATCGGGCACAACGATATGCCCTTTGTCGATGCGCTCACCCCTCCGCTCACCACCATCCGGATTGCCGTTCACGAGATGGGCGTGCAGGCGGCGACGCTGCTGCTGGCGCGCATCGAGAACGCGAAGGCCGAGGCTGCCAGCGTGGTGCTCCGCCCGGAGCTGATCGTACGCGGCTCGACGGCGCCGCCGGCGCACTAGGCGGCTCGCGCAGGCGAGCAACCCGCATTTTCCGGGAATCGCAACGGTGGTCAACTACACATCCTTGTAGTGGGCATGGGCCATCGGCTTCAAAGTCATGCGCTGTAAGGGCTGCAGGCCATTTCCGCGTTGTGCGGACCCGATGCGGCAGCGTTTTCGGCCTTGACCTTTCGGTGCTTTCATCCACAATGCAAACGATTGCAAAATCGACGCGAAGCGGCTGGAATTAGCCGGAATCGTGAGGCTGGCGAGGTGCCTTTGCATGGGCTCACGGCCCGGCTACACCCAGGGATGGGCTGTGCACACCCCTGGACAATGGCCGGCCCCATGCGGATAGGGAAGAATCGCGCTGTCCGCCAGGCAGGTTGGCGCATCTCGCGTTGCCGTTTATCCCGGAGTTTGAGAATAGAGGATTCAATGATCGTCGCATGCCTTTTCCCCAGGTGCCGGGCATAGGACGCGGCATGGCGATATCCGGCAGCTATCCCAGTCCCGGCGGCGCCTGGCTCGTCGACGACGGCGTGGTGCTGGTCGTGGACGATGACGCAGCCTTGCGCGATGGCATTGCCAGCCTGTTCCGCTCGATGGACATCCAGGTCAGGACCTTTGCCTCCGCAGCCGAGTTCCTGAGCGTTCCGATGCCCGATGTGCCGTGCTGCCTGGTGCTGGATGTCCGCCTCAGGGGGGCCAGCGGGCTGGAGCTGCAGGCCATGCTGGCCGAGGTGGGCTGCCCGGTGCCGGTGGTGTTCATCTCCGGCCACGCGGACGTTGCCATGTCGGTCATGGCGATGCGGGCCGGCGCAACGCATTTCCTGACCAAGCCGTTCCGCGACCAGGACCTGCTCGATGCGGTGACGGAAGCCATCGGCAGGGACGTGCAGCGGCGCGCTTGCGAACGGCGCGGGCGCGAACTGAGGGCGGCGTTCGAGACGCTGACATCGCGCGAGCGCGAAGTCATGACGCTGGCGGCGGCGGGCCTGATGAACAAGCAGATTGCCGACGACGTGGGCCTGAGCACGGTCACGGTCAAGATCCACCGCGCGCAGGCCATGAAGAAGATGGGCGCGCGCACCTTTGCCGACCTGGTGGTGATGGCGCACGTGCTTGGCCTGAACAACGCGGCGGCGCAGGCGTGATCACGATGCGCAGACCCTATTCCTCACGTCATTCGCTGCGCAAAGGCAGCTTGGGCAATGCCCGCGCGAGGCGGCGCGGCCTGCATGAAAGCGAGGTCTCCCTGGCCGAGGGCCAGCGCATCAGCAAGACCGGCAGCTGGCAATGGTGGCCGGCGCGGCGCGAGATGCGCTGGTCGGCGGAGATGTACCGGCTCTTCGGGCTCGACCCCGCGCCTGGCGCACCGGGCATGCACACCTTGGTGGCGATGATCCATGCCGGCGAGCGTGCCCGCGTGCTCGCCGGCATGGCCCGCGCGTGCAAGGAGGGCACGCCGTTCCAGCAGGAGTTCCGCATTCTGTGCCACAACGGCGAAGAAAAACACCTCATCTGTGTGGGACAGCCGCGCCGGGGCAGCGAGCACAGCCTGGGCTTTGTCGGCACCGTGGTCGATATCACGGAGCGCCGCCGCGCCGAGGAAGTACTGCGTGTGGCGCAGGCGGAGCTGGCGCACGTGTCGCGCATCGCCGTGCTGGGCGAACTGACGGCATCCATCGCGCACGAAGTCAGCCAGCCGCTGGCGGGCATCATCACGCATGGGGAAGCCTGCCTGCGCTGGCTGGACCGGGCGCAACCCAACCTGGAGGAGGCGCGCAGCGCGGTGCAGCGCATGATCAGCGAGGGCCGGCGCGCCAGCGCCGTCATCGGCCGCACGCGCTCGCTGGCGGCCAAGAGCGTGCCGCAGCGCGCGCCCGTGGACCTGGGCGCCGCCCTGGCGGAATCCCTGGCGCTGCTGATGCCGGAAATGGGCAACCAGGGCGTGGCGGTGTCCGCCCATGTGGTGCCCGGCTTGCCGGCGGTGCTGGGCGATCGCATCCAGCTGCAGCAGGTGCTGATCAACCTCCTGCTCAATGCCATGCAGGCCTGCGCGGCGGTGCCAGCCGGCCTGCGTTCGATCCTGGTGCGGTGCGAACGGCTCGGCGCGGCGCCGCCGCGGCTGCTCTGCACGGTGCAGGACACGGGCCCGGGCATCGCGCCGGCGAACATTCCCAACCTGTTCGACGCATTCTTTACCACCCGGCCCGAGGGCCTGGGCATGGGCTTGTCGATTTGCCGCTCGGTGGTGGAGTCGCACGGCGGGCGCATCTGGGTCGACGAGCAGCCGGGTCCGGGCGCCACATTCCGCTTTACGCTCCCCGTGCGGGAAACGCGCTTATGATTGGTGTCTGACAGATGCCATCCCGCAGCAGGAGCGGCGGTTTTCACACATGCGTTCTCCCGATATTTCGCTTGGCGCCGCGATTCCCGCGGATGCGCCCCCCGCCCTGGCCGTGCTGCTTGGCGACATCAACCGTGCCCAGGATATCGAGGGGCTGGCGGACGCCGTCTGCACCGCCGCCAGGCTGCTCGGGTTCAATCATTTCTATTTGCGCTACAAGGGGCTGCCGGGCTCTGGCGCGGCGCATGCCGGTTCGCTGACCAGCCTGCCTGGCGGCACGAGCCTGCCGCTGCAAGCCCACGGCGAGGCCCTGGCGGCGCTGGTGGTCAAGGCGCGCGACTCCCTGGGGCCGGTGGTGTGCAGCAGCGCGGAACCCCTGGTGCGGGCCCCTGATGACGCGGCGCTGGCACGGGCCGAGCTGGACCGCCGGCTGACCGCGGCCATTGCCTTTTCCGCCAGCATGCCAAGCCACGAGATGGGCACGCTGGCGCTGCTGTCGCTCGATGGCAGCGCGGGCGACGACGAGGCCGCTGTCTGTCGCGCGCGCCTGTTCGGCCCGGCCATCACGCAAGCCGTGCTCGATCGTTTCTGCGTGATCGCGCGCGGGCGCGCCGAGCCGGCGGTGTCGCTGACGGCGCGGGAGCTGGAGGTGCTGCGTTGGGTGGCGCTGGGCAAGACTTCCTGGGAGGCCGGGCAGATCCTCGGCATCTCCGAGCATGGTATTTCCCACCACATGCGCAACGTGATGCGCAAGCTTGATGTGGGAAACCGCTTGCAGGCAGTGCGCACGGCGATTGCCCTGGGGCTGCTGCCAGGCGAATAGCGCGGCCAGGTTCGCCTGCGCGATCCTCCACGATCCTGTGTCACCCAGCCCGGCGTTATTCGCCCACCGGCGCCATGGCCACCTGCCAGCGCGGCGGGCTGCCGATGCTGGCGCTCAGGTGCTCGCAGAACGCCCGCACCTTGGCGCTGGCGCGCGGCAGCGCACGCAGCAGGTAGATGCCGGTTTCCGGTTGCGGGGCCAGCCCATCCATCTCCAGCTCGATCAGGCGGCCATCGCCGATATCGCCGCCGATCGACCAGTCCGGCATCAGGGCAATGCCCAGCCCTTGCAGCACCGATAGCCGCCGCGCGTCGCAGTCGTCGCACTCGAAGGCGAACATGGCCTGCTGCGTGGCGTCGCTGTCCAGCAGCTCCCGCCAGCCGCGCATGCTGGTGCTGTGGCGGCGGTCGATCAGCCGGTGGCTGCCCAGCTCGCTGGCGTGCCGCGGCTTGCCGTGGCGTGCCAGGTAGGCCGGCGAGGCGCAGATCACGTAGCGCTGGCTGGCCACGCGCTGGGCGATCAGGCTGCTGTCCGCCTGCTGGCCCACACGGATCACCAGGTCGATGCGCTCCACCACGGGATTGACGATGCGCTCGGTCAGGTCCAGTTCGATGGCCAGGCGCGGGTACTTGTCATAGAGGGCGGCCAGGTGCGGCACCACGTGGCGCCGGCCAAAGGCGGGCAGGCAGCTTACGCGCAAGAGGCCGCTCACGCCCTGCTCCAGCGAGGTGACCTCGCTGCGCGCGTCGGTCATGTCGTGCAGAATCTTGACCGCGCGCTCGAACAGCAGGTTGCCGGCATCGGTGCGGACCAGCGCGCGGGTGGAGCGGGTAAACAGCGCCACCTGCAGCTCGTTTTCCAGGGCGTCGATCTGGCGGGCCACCGATGAGGCCACCATGCCCTTGCGGCGGGCCACGGCGGAGAAGCTGCGCGCCTGGGCCACCTCGACAAAGATCGAAAGATTCTCCGCAAATTTTGCCGATTCCATTTGTGCGTCCTGTGCAAAGGCATTTCGCGGCCAGGCCAGATTGCCCTGGCCGATGCGACAGGTTAGCATCGAATCCATGCCTTTCGCTCGGGCTATCTTCGCAATTTTGGCAAAAGAACGCCATCGTGCACCTGTCTCGGCGTGCACGCCGGGCGAGGCGCGATCACCGCAACAGGAAGACAAAATGACAACAAGACTGGAGACAAGCCGTTCCGATCAACCCCGCGCCGCACGCGGCCAGGCGCTGCTGTGGCGCCTGGCGGCCACAGCAGCGCTGGCGCTCGGTCTTGCTGGCGGTGCCAAGGCGCAAACCTACCCGGCCAAGCCGGTCACGCTGATCATCCCGTTTGCAGCCGGCGGCACGGTCGACAAGGTGGGCCGCATGGTCCAGGAGGACTTCCGCGGCCGCCTTGGCCAGACGGTGGTCATCGAGAACCGCGCCGGCGCGGGCGGCACCATCGGCACCGGCGCCATCGCCCGCAGCGCGCCGGACGGCTACACGGTGGGGATGATCTTCGACTCCTTCGCCACTGAATCGTCGATGTACCCCAAGCTGCCGTACGCGCCGGAGCGTGACCTCACCGGCGTGTCATACATGGTGCGCTCGCCCATGGTGCTGGTGGTGCCGGCCAGCTCGCGGTTCCAGACGCTGCAGGATTACGTGGCCGCCGCGAAGAAGCCGGCCACCGTTTCCTATGCGTCGGTGGGTGCCGGCAGCTCCAACCAGCTCGCGGCCGAGCTGTTCCACGAGACCGCGGGCACCAGCGGCATCCACACCCCTTACAAGGGCGGTGGCCCGGCCATCTCGGATCTGCTTGGCGGCCACGTCGATTCGATGATCGCCAGCCTGCCGCTGGTGCTGCCGCATATCCAGGGCGGCAAGCTGCGCGCGCTGGCGGTGACCTCGCCCAAGCGCGACGCGCACCTGCCTGCGGTGCCGGCGATTGCCGAGACCTACAAAGGCTTCGAAGTCTATTCGTGGGTGGGCATGATCGCACCGGCCAAGACGCCGGAGGCCATCCTGAACCGGCTGGCGGCGGACATGAGCGCCACCCTGCGCGACCCCAAGGTGGCGCAGCGCCTGGCCGACGGTGGCTTCGAGGTGGTGGCGGGCGGCCGGCAGGAGATGAATGCGCTGGTCAAGAGCGAGTCCCAGCGCTGGTCCCGCGTGATCAAGAGCCGCAATATCGTGGCCGACTGAGCATCGCATCATGAAATCCTTCATCTACCAAAGTCATCCGCAGCGCGTGGTGTTTGGCGCCGGCGCGCTGRCCCGGCTCGGGGCCGAGATCGACGCGCTAGGCGCGCGCCGCGTCCTGGTGCTGTGCACGCCAGGCCAGCGCGGCCAGGCCGAGCATGTGGCGGACCTGCTGGGCGAGCGTGCCGCGGGCGTCTTCGACGGTGCCGTGATGCACGTGCCGATCGAATCCGCGCGCGCTGCCCGCGAGCAGGCAGCGCGCCTGGGCGCGGATTGCGCGATGGCGATCGGCGGCGGCTCCACCATCGGGCTGGGCAAGGCCATCGCGCTGGAGTCGGGCCTGCCGGTCGTGGCGGTGCCAACCACCTACTCGGGTTCCGAGATGACGCCGATTTTCGGCCTGACCGAAGGCGGCATCAAGCGCACCGGCCGCGACGCGCGCGTGCTGCCGCGCACCGTGGTGTACGACCCCGAGCTCACACTCGGCCTGCCGCTGATGCTGAGCGTGACCAGCGGCATCAACGCCATCGCGCACGCTGCCGAAGGGCTCTACGCGAGCGACGCCAATCCCGTCACCAGCCTCATGGCGCGCGAAGGCATCGCCGCGCTGGGCCGCGCGCTTCCCGCCCTGCGCCAGGCGCACGCCAGCGGCAGCGCACCGGCCATGCTGGCCGCGCGCAGCGATGCGCTGTATGGCGCGTGGCTGTGCGGCAGCGTGCTGGCCAACGTTGGCATGTCGCTGCATCACAAGCTGTGCCATACGCTGGGCGGCAGCTTCAACCTGCCGCACGCCGAGGTGCACACCATCGTGCTGCCGCATGCGCTGGCCTATAACGCGAGCGCCGCGCCGGAGGCGATCGCCACGGTGGCATCGGCGCTTGGCGCGGCGAGCGCTCCACAAGCGCTGTTCGATCTGGCCCGCGACAATGGCGCACCGGTTGCGCTGCGCGATATCGGCATGCAGGGCGGCGACCTGGATCGTGCTTGCGAGCTCGCCTTGCTGAACCAGTACCCGAATCCGCGCCCGCTGGAGAGGGCAGCGATCCGACAGTTGCTGCAGGATGCGTTTGAAGGGGCGCGGCCTGCGGCATGAGGGCCGCAATCAGTGCGCCAGCGCCGCCACCCGCTCACCCACGTATTGGCCAATCGCCAGCGATGCTGTCAGCCCGGGCGACTCGATGCCAAACAGGTTGATCAGGCGGGGAATCCCGTGCTCGCTCGCGTCTTGCACGATGAAATCGGTTGCACTGTTGTGCATCGACGAGCCCGGGCCGGCCAGGCGTGGGCGGATGCCGGTGTAGCCGGGCTGCAGGTCGCCGTCGCGCCAGTCCAGGTCGGGGCCGAACTTGCACTGCCCGCCCAGGTCCAGCGTAACGTGCGCGCGCAGCGCGCCTTCGCGGCCGGTGGGATAGACCAGGCGGCGAAAGGGCGAGGGGCGGGAGAGTGCCCAGCTGCACGTACTTGTGCAACTCGGGAATGTCGGCTTCTTGCACCGCCACGATCAGCTTGCCGATGCGCTCATGGCCGATGCCGCGCTCGGCGCAGTACGCGTATAGCGCTTGTTTGCCGGCTACGCAGAGCTAGCCCTTTAGCGAGCCCGGGGCGTACGAGATGCCTGCGTGGATGACTTCGGAGTTGCGGGCGCTGGTGTGGGTGCCGAAGGCGTTTTCGGCTTCGAGGAGGATGACTTCGCGGCCGGTGGCGGAGAGGGTGCGGGCGATGGCGAGGCCGGTTACGCCGGCGCCGATGACGGCGCAGTCAACGCTTTCCATTTTTGGGGGGATCCGGTTGATGGGGGATTGGGGTTGTTGGTTGTCACTGCAACTGCTTAACTTCAAGGTCAAAGGCAACTGCAGTTTCACCACCCCTGCGGGGCGGCGACCTACTTTCTTGTCTTGCCAAAAAAGTAGGCAAAAAAGGCGCGCCGGATGGGGCGACTACCCCCTCGGGCTTCGGCGAAAAGAGCGGCCGGGACCCAAACTCGCATCGCCTTAAGGCGATACTCAGACATGGGTCCCTCTTTTCCGCTCTTTTCGCCTTTTCGCCG
>NZ_JBFRDD010000064.1:0-43509 GCF_052113425.1 Cupriavidus sp. YAF13 | reverse complement strand
GTCGTTGGCCTGGCCAAGGCGGCAAAGATCTTCAATATCCCGACGACGATCACCACCGTCGAGAGCGAGTCGTTCTCGGGCTTCACCTATCCGGAACTGCTCGACGTGTTCCCGGACCAGAAGACGCTGGAGCGCACCTCGATGAACTCGTGGGACGACCAGAAGGTGCGCGATGCGCTCAAGGCCAACGGCCGCAACAAGGTGGTCGTGGCCGGCCTGTGGACTGAGGTCTGCAATACCACCTTCGCGCTGTGCGCCATGCTCGAAGGCAACTACGAGATCTACATGGTCGCCGACGCTTCGGGCGGCACCAGCAAGGAAGCCCACGACTACGCCATGCAACGCATGGTGCAGGCCGGCGTGGTGCCGGTGACCTGGCAGCAGGTGCTGCTCGAATGGCAACGCGACTGGGCCCACCACGACACCTATGACGCCGTCATGAAGCTGGTGAAGGAACACTCGGGCGCCTATGGCATGGGTGTCGACTACGCCTACACCATGGTGCACAAGGCTGCTCCCCGGACCGAAACAAAGCATGAGTCCATCGCTCCGGTTCCGGCTCGCCGCTAAACCGAAGCTTCTACTGGACCACGGGACGCGGATTGTCGTTCGGTGAAGCAGAGATTGGCCTACGCCGGCAGGAAGCACAGAGCATCTCAACGGCGAGCCGATTGCAGTTCTCAAAGTTGGTGACGGTGTCGGGTATGTCCTTGCCGACACCGTTCCTGCGCTCCAGACTCATATGACACTTTCTTGGCGGGTTCGCGCTTGCTACTTGGCAAGTGCCCTACTTTCTTCGCCCGTTGTTCCGCTGCAAGCGGTCACCTTGGACCAGGGCGTGGGCCCTCAATACGACACCGCCCATGTGTATGTGGCGCCCGCGGATGTCGAGAGGTTTTCTGATAGCTTTATCGCGACATTCGGCGGCCATAAATCCGGAACTACCGTGCTGCAGGTAACCCCGACACCAAGCATGGCGACGTCCCAAATCGTCCATACCCCGGTCGGAACCGTCTCGGTCTTCGGCTTCAAGACACCTATTCCTTATCCGTTTGGACAAGAGCGACACGGGTACCTTGTCAAAGATCTTGATACCGCCATTTCACTCGCGCGACACCATGGCGCAGGGGTCAGTGTGGCTGCGTTCCCCGATCCGATCGGCAAAGATGCCGTGATCGAGTGGCCGGGCGGGGTAAGCATGCAACTCTACTGGCATACACAGGCACCGAACTACGAACAACTCGAGACCGTGCCGGAGAGCCGAGTTTACATCTCGCCGGATCGAGCAAACGCGTTCGTAAGAAGCTACATCGCGTTCACAAACGGAGACGTTGTGGCGGACGAATGCAATGCCCCTGGAGTGGAAATCGGACAGGGTACTAAGAGCTACCGTCGCATCCGCATGGAATCGAAGTTCGGCAAAACGACCGTACTAGTCACTGATGGCCATCTCCCGTTTCCCTTTGGCCACGAGTCGACAGGCTACGAGATCAGGAATCTATCCGCGACTTTGTCGCGCGCTCGCGCATCCGGTGCCGTCGTGTTGGTCGGCCCGTTTTCAACGGAGCAGCGGGAGGCCGCCGTCGTCGAGTTTCCGGGAGGCTATATCGCAGAAGTCCATGCGCTTCGACGCTGAAACCACCACCTGGTGCCGGCTGTGTTAGCTCATGCTTGCCACTGGTTGGAGGGCTAGCAAGTGCATAAGACGGAGCGGGTGGCGCGATACAACGTGTTTAAAGTTTCGGTTGACATGCATAAAGTAACTTCAACAAGGGCTGCAGAACACCTGGCTGCTTCCACAAGCCGACTGGGACCTATTGCTTACGCAGCGGTAGTTCTGGCGGTTTTGGCAACGGCAGGCATAGCCCACGCAGAAGACGCGAAGATTGTTTGCGGCGCAGACCGTCCAATCCCATTGTTCAACCGCTGGCAAGAGGATTGGTCGGTGCTGGCGGACCCGTGCGTGCCGCGGCAGCCTCTTGACGATCTAAAGTATGTCCCGCTTGGTGGGGATCCCCATTCCTACCTTTCGCTGGGCGCAAATCTTCGCGAACGGTTTGAGTACAACAACGCTCCATTGTTCGGCATTGGTACGAGCAGGGCTGATAGTTATCTGTTGCAGCGTGCGGACGTGAGCGCAGACGTCAGGCTGGGACGGCATCTGCAATTTTTTGCCCAGCTCGCAGATGCGCGTGTGTTTGGAAAGGACTCTGTGTCCGCAGTGGACAGGAATCCCGTTGATGTACAGCAGGCTTTTGTCGCGTGGGTTTCCCCACTGGGCCCCGGCACGTTCAAGTTTCGTGTAGGCCGCCAAGAAATGGCGTTCGATTTGCAGCGGTTCATCTCAGTGCGGGACGGCCCAAACGTGCGGCAGGCCTACGATGCGGTATGGGTCGACTACGAGTTGGATAAATGGCGCTTCCTTGGCTATCTGACGCAGCCCGTGCAGAACCGCAAGGCAAGCGTGTTCGATGATGTCTCCAACAGGCACTTGACCTTTAGCGGTGTACGGTTCGATCGGAAGGATGTCGGCCCGGGCGATTTGTCTGGCTACTATTCGGCGTATAACAAGACCGGTGCAAGTTACATCGACGCATCGGGCGGCGAACACCGCAATGTGTACGACCTTCGGTACTCGGGCAAGCGGGGGGCGGTCGACTGGGATGTCGAGGGGATGTATCAATCCGGCCGCGTCGGTACGAAATCCATATCAGCGTGGGCTTTGGGATCCGTGTTCGGCTACACCCTTGCTTCTCCATGGTCCCCTCGCATCGGCATCCAGTTGGACATGGCCTCTGGGGATCGGCATTCGAAGGATGGGTCGACGGGAACGTTCAATCCGTTGTTTCCCAACGGCTACTACTTCACGTTGGCCGGATACACAGGATACTCCAACGTTATCCATCTGAAGCCGTCCATCACGTTAAAGCCGAAAGCCGACCTAACGCTGCTGGGAGCCGTAGGCCTTCAGTGGCGTCACTCTACGGCTGATGCTGTCTATCAACAGCCGAGCACTCCCGTACCGGGCACGGCCGGACAAGGAGGGCATTGGACCGGTGCTTACCTGCAATTGCGCGCGGATTGGGCCATGACCAAAACGCTGACAAGCGCTGTTGAAGCCGTCCACTATCAGGCCGGCAATGCGCTGCGAAGTGCAGGCGGTCGAAACTCCGATTATGTCGGCCTCGAGTTGAAGTATGGCTGGTAGTGTCGAACGTTTGTCATTGAGTGCATGGCGGGAAATACCCCGTGACAATACGGTACCAAAGTCTAAAGGGCTGGCCGTCGATTTCTTCGACGGCGGCTTTCGCATCCTTTTTTCCACGGGCGCCGTCATACCAATGTCGTCCCCGATTTACCTTCATTAAGGAGAGACGAGCATGTCCAAACTCAAGTTGCTTGAACCCGCCGATTGCGCATTGATCCTGGTTGACGAACAGGCAGGCCTGGCATTTGCCGCCGGCTCGCAAGACCCGCAGATCCTGCGCAGCAATGGGCTCGCGCTCGCGAAGACCGCTGTAGCGTTCGACGTGCCCGTCGTCGCCTCAACATCCGCTACGAAGGTGTATAGCGGCCCACTAATGCCTGCATTCCGTGAGGTATTGCCGAATGTCGCGCCGATTGAACGTCGCAACATGAATCTCTGGGAGGACGATGCCGCCCGAGAGGCAGTGAAAGTCACCGGTAAGCAAACGCTGGTCATCGCAGGAATGCTGACTGAAGCCTGTGTGAGCTTTCCAGTGCTGTCTGCGCTGGCGGAAGGCTACCAAGTTGTTGTTGTCGCGGATGCTTGCGGCGGTCTAACGCCGACCAGCCACGAACTGGCCCTGCGCCGTATGGCGTCGGCTGGCGCCGTCATGACATCGTGGCTGCAACTGCTGTTGGAATTCCAAAGGGACTGGACGCGCCATGATACGTACGAAAAAGCTAGGGCAATTGTTGTCGAGCACGGGGGCGGCTATGGCACCGGCCTGGCATATGCGCGGGATATGATCAAGCCAGCATAAGTTGCTCCACAATGCCAGGCAGAGGTTCACGTTGTCGGGAGGCTGAAAGCGGCTGGCCCGTACGTCTCGGGGTGTATTCGCTTTTGCCTGGCCGGTCAGCCGCTTTGTAAGTTGTCACTTGTGCTGTTGTGAATCGGTGGTGATCGGGGCCAGCACAAATCCTGCAGCGACCGCTGTGGAGTTCGTCCCGGTCACGGGCCACGCAGCCAATGCTCGACCGTCTCCACACATGCCTATATTTGGCTGGAGCGAGCCACACACTGGCGGACGGTCAGGATGACCAAAAATCTTGCACCGCATGTCGCCGTCAAGCTGCACGCACGTCTCGCCTGCGGCCTTCCCGAAAGGCATCCCAGGAATCGGACTGGACATAGATGGAGCAATACAGCAGGCCCCCACAGTTCGGACGGCACTTCATAAGTCGAATTATTTGACAGAGGGCTGGCCTTCGGGCGCCCCCTGCATTCCGTTTTTGCACACCGGTCAGCGCATGGAAAGCGCAGCCGTACAGGGGGATCGTCGCTAGCCATCCTCCGGCGGCTGACACCGGCGCCGCGCTTCGGAGGCCGTGCCCTGGTCAGCCGCTGGCTTCGGCATACAGAGCGGAATGACGAAGGCGAACACGCACCCGTGCGGCAGGCGGGGCGCGGCGTACAGGCGGCCATTGTGGGCCTCGACGATGGAGCGGCAGATGGCCAGCCCCATGCCCATGCCGTTGATCTTGGTGGTGTAGAACGGTTCGAAGGCGTGCTTGATGGCGTCGTTGCTCATGCCAGTGCCGGTGTCCTCCACACTGACCTGCAGGTAGACGCCTTCGACGATGTCGGTGGCGACACGCAGCATGCGCAGGCGGTCGGTGACCTCGCTCATCGCCTCCACGGCATTGATCACAAGGTTCAGCAGCACCTGCTGGATCTGGACGCCATCGCCGAAAACCTGTGACGACGGAGCATCCATGGCCAGCTGCAGCGACACTTGGCGCCGCTCGATTTCGCTGCGCGCGATGGCCAGGATGTGCCGGATCGCCTCGTGCATGTCGATCGCCGCCAGCACCGGCGCGGCATTGCGCGTCAGCGCCTGCAGGCTGCGGATCATGTCCCCGGCGCGCTGGCCTTCGCTGGCGATGGCAACCAGGCCCTCGCGGGCGTTGCCGATCTCGGGCGCGGCGCGGTCGAGCCAGCGCAGGCTGGCGCCGGCATTGGAGACGATCGACATCAGCGGCTGGTTGATCTCGTGCGCGATGGAGGCGGTGAGCTGGCCTACCGTGGTCGCGCGGGCCACCCGTGCCAAGTCGGCCTGAGCATTGCGCAGCGCGTCCTCGGCCTGCCGGCGCATGGTGACGTCGGTCACGGTCCCGACGTAGTCCAGCGCATCGCCGTCGACGGACAGCGGCTTGCCGATCGAAGCGAGATACCGAATCTCGCCATCGCTCCTGACGATGCGGTATTCCACGCGGATCGGGCGTTCTTCCGCCACGTGCAGATCGACCATCTCCAGCACCACCGCGCGGTCGTCCGGATGGATACGCGCAGCGAAATCCTCCAGCAGGAACACGGACTGCGCCGCATCGAACTCAAAGATGCGGCACAGCTCCTCCGAGCAGGTGAACACGTTCTGGCGCAGGTCCCAGCGCCAACTGCCGGTGTGGCTCATGCGTTCGCCCATTACCAGCGACGCCTCGCTCGCGCGCATTGCCCGTTCCACGCGTTCGCGCCGTGCATTCTCCGCGAGCAAAGCGTCATAGAGACGGGCGGTCTCGAGCGAGATGGCGGCTTGCGCGGCGAGCAGTTCCAGCACCCTGGTGTGTGCCACGGTGAAGCTGTCGCGGATCAGCCGGTTTTCCAGATAAAGCACGCCGATCAGCTCGTTGCGCTTGAGCATCGGGATGCACATTGCCGAACCGTGCGCCTGCTGGTGGAAATAGCTGTCGATGGCAAAGGGGTTGGGGCCGCTCGCATCGTCGACGATGATCCGCTGTCCGGTGCGGACTACGGTGTTCAGCATGGAGATGGGCAGGTCATCGGCCCCGGGCGCGTCCTGCGCCAGCTCGACGAGGATGCCGCTGGACGTGGTGTGGGCGCGCGCCTCGATGATCGGCGTCCTGCCGTGTAGCCTGATCAGCAGGCCGCGCTGGGCGGCGGCATGTTCCAGCGCAATGGTCATGAGGGTGTCCACCAGCTTGTCCAGGTGGATCTCCTCGGTCAGCGCGCGGGCGGAGCGGATCACGCTCTCCACGTCACGGATTTGCGGGCTGCCCGCCAGCGCATAAGCCTTCTGCGGGCTACTGTCCGCCAGGCCCGCGTGCATTGATTCCAGCTGCGCCACCTTGCCGGTGGCGCCCCAGCGCCGGTATGCGTCGCGCGCTGCCCTGGCATGCGCCTGCGCGGCGGTCTGGAAGCTGCTGCCGGCGCACAGGCGGGCCGCCAGTTCGTGGGCGAGGGCGGAGTACTGGATGAAGCCCTGCTCGTCGGCACGCCAAATCGCCTTCTCGAACAGCGACAGCGCGGCCAGGGTGTCTCCGTCCAGCCGGGCGATCTCGGCCTGGACCAGCAGCGACTTGTCGGCGAACGTCGCGGGATTGGCGGCGGCCCATCCGTCGATCTTCTGGCTGTGTGCCATCAGACGTTCGCGCTGCGCCGTGTATTGCAGCGCGCCGGGGCGCGCGGTGGCCGCGAGCGTCAGGGCGCTGTACAGATGGAAGTCCAGCAGGTGAATGTGGCCGGGCGCCGACCATGCCAATGCCGCGGCGCGCTGCTGGCAGGCTGCGGCGGCGTCATAGTTGCCCGCCATGTAGCGGGTCGTGGCCAAGTAGATCCAGTGCCAGAAATCCAGCGTCGACATCCGCTCCCGCGACGTCCGGCTGGGCCCGAGATCGTCCAGCAAGGCCGGCGCCGCAGGCCGCAAGGGAAAGTGGGGCTGGCGCAGTCCGTCGACGAAATGCTGCTGTAGCAGCAGGATTTCCTCGACATCCTGAAAGCCGGCGCGGCGCACGAAGTCGAGGCCGCGCTGCACTTCGGCCAAGACTTCGTCCAGGGTATCTCCGCGCGTGAGCAGATTGGCCACCTGATGACAGCACTCGAAGCAGGCTGTGGTGATATCGCCGTTGGCGACGCCCGCGGAAAAGCCCGCGCGGGCGCAGTCGATCGAGAACGACAGTGGATGGGTCCACACGCTCAGCTGGTCCAGAGGCAGCAGCGTCTTGGCCTCGTAGGCCAGGTAGCTGTGGCGGGAGACCAGCTCGCGGGCCAGATGTCCATAGCGGAACCCTTCCTGGTAGTCCTCGAAACGGTGCCCCACCAGCACGCCGAACCAGCTGAGCGCGGCGGTGGACGCACCGGTCATGCCATGCTCCAGCGTCAGCCGCAGCATCTCGCACAGGTGAAGGAAGAATAGGTGCTCGTCGGTGAAGCTGGCCGGGGCCGACAGCGCGGCCAGCAGCGCCATGGCTGCCTCGATGTCGGGGTTGGACATCGGCGGCAGATCGAGCAGCGCTTCCAGCGCGCTGCCTGCCAGTCGGGCGCGGATGTCGAGATAGGCGGTGTCGCAGGCCGAGGCTGGCGGATGCGCCGCCAGCCGGATGCCGAAGGCTTGCAGGCCGGCCACCGCGGTTTCCACCGCTAGCGCGTTCTCGGAGCGGCGCGTGTGGATCTCGGTCTTGAGCTGGTGGATGGCGGCACGCTGCGGCGCCGTGGCGGGCATCGCCAGAAGGCGTAGCGCCAGATCCAGCGCGCGTGCTAGGTTGCCGAGCAGGAATTCGCATTCCGCCTGTTCCTGCATCAGCGCGAACATCAGCGGCGCAGGGACTTCGCTGCCGGATGCTGCCGCCGCGCGCAGGAACGAAAGCCCGCTGTCCAGGTAAGTCACGGCGGAGGCATAGGCGATGGCGCGCTTGGCGCGGCGCGCGGCCTGCAGGCTCAGCCGCGCGACGTCGATGGCCTCGCCGGCGTCGGCCACCAGCTCGGCCGCCTGCGCGAACAGTTCGGTGGCGTGGAACAGGGGCTCGTCGCGGTCGTCCGCCTGCGCGGCCCTGGCGAGCAGGCGGCCGGCGCTCAGGTAGATACGCTTGCGCTCGGCCGGCGACAGCAAGCCGTGGGCGGCCTCCTGCACACGGTCATGGAAGAAGGCGTAGCGCTGCTCTTCCTGGTGCACCGCGTCGATGGCGTGCGCCGGGGCCAGCACCGCGTGCAGCGCGCGCCCGTCGATGCCGTAGATCGCGCACAGCAGGGCGATGTCGGAGTGCCGGCCCAGGCACGCCATGCCGCCCAGCAGTGTGCGCGTGCGCGCGGGCAGGCGCTCGAGCCGCCGTAGCACCATGCCGGCGACGTTGTCGGTATAGTCGCGCCGGCGGATGCCTTCGAGGTCGAAGTGCCAGTTGGCATCGTCGGGGCGGCGCACGATCAGACGGTCGTCCACCATGGTCTTGAGGAACTGGCCGACGAAGAAGGGGTTGCCCAGCGTCTTGGCGTGGATCAGCGCGGCCAGCCCCTGCAGGTCGCGTCGCCGCGCGCGCAGGGTGTCGGCCACCAGGGTGGTTATGGCGTTGACGTCGAGCTCGGCCAGCGCCACCTCGTACACCCGGGCGGCCTTGCGGCGCAGCCTGGCGTGCGTCGGTTCCGGTGTGCCCGGCGGCACCTGCAGGCCTAGTTCCGCGGTGGCTTCGCGGGAGCTTGCGACCAGCAGCAGGGGCAGAGGCGAGGGGTTGGCCAGCAGGTGTTCGAGCAGGCTCAGCGAAGGGGCGTCCAGCCATTGCAGATCGTCGACCAGCAACACCAGCGGGCGATCGTAGCGGGCGAAGGCGTTCACCAGGTTGTGCATCGCCATGTGGAAATGTTCTTGTGCCTCGGGGCCTGTCGAGGTGGCCACCGGCGGCAGCTTGCCGGCCAGCAGCTCCAGTGCCGGGATCATGTTGACGGCCAGTTGCCCATATGGGCCCAGTGCCTGCGACACCTGTTGCTGCCAGTCGCGAACGGCGGCGTCGGGCTGCCCCAGTATCTCCAGCACCAATCCCTGGAACGCCTCCGCCAGTGCGGTGTACGGCACTTCACGCCGGAACTGGTCGCCCTTGCCTGCCGCGCAACAGGCTGGGCGCTGCCGCAAGCCCTGCAGGAAGGTTTCCAGCAACGCCGACTTGCCGATGCCCGAAGTGCCGGTGACCACGGCAAGCGCGTGGTTGCCGCTCATGGCCACGTAGTCGAAGGCGTTTTGCAGCATCGCCAGCTCCGCCTCGCGGGCATACAGGCGGCCGGGCAGCTCCAGCTCCGCGGGCTGGTCGTGCGTACCCAGCTCGAACGGGTCGATGCGGCCCAGCGTATCCCAAAGTGTGCGGCATCGCCTCAGGTCCGCTTCGAGCCCCGCGGCCGACTGGTAGCGGCGCGCGGGGCGCTTGGCCAGCAGCTTGAGAATCAAGAGCGACAGCGCCTCGGGCACGGCGGCAGCCTGCACATGGGGCGGGACCGGCTCGCTGGCGATGTGGCAATGCGCCCACTCGCTGAGATCGCCGGGGACCCGTGCCACGAAGGGCAGGTGGCCGGTGGCGAGCTTGTACAGCGTCACGCCCAGCGAGTAGAGATCGCTGCGTGCGTCCCGGACGTGGCGTGTCCTGCCGGTGTGCTCGGGCGACATATAGGCGGGCGCCTCGCCGGCCAGGTGGAGGTGCGGGGGCAGCGTGTCCGCGATCTCGCATTGTTGTCGTGTCGCCAGGCCGAACCCGCCAATACGGCAGTGCCCGGTATCATCGACGAACAGGTTGGACGGCATGATCGCCTGATGGACCAGCCCGGTTTCGTGCAGGCTGCGCAGCGCGCTGGCGGCGCCTACGGCGATGGACAGCAGCCGCGCCACCGGTTGCGGCCCGGGCGGCAGCAGCGACAGCGGCGTGGCGTCCAGGTCGTCATAGACCAGCGCCACGCCGGCGTGGCGGCGCACGCTGGTGTGCGGCTTGAGGGCCCAGGCGCCATCGAGCAGGTCGCGCAGTGCAAATTCGTGGTTGAGCTGGCGCTCCGCCTCGCCCCCCACCTCAGTATCCGCGGTGGCTGCGTGCGCCAGCAGGATGGTCCGCGCAACATGCTGGTGGCGGCCGCGCGAGAGCGCTAGGATCCCGTCCTGCTTGACGGGAGTGAAGAGGTAGTCCGACAGTGTCACAACGGACCGCTCGCTGCCGGGCTGCGCGTCGGAGCGGGCGGGAAAGTCGCCAGCGCTCATCTCGCCATGCCCCGGGCGAGACAAGGCGGGCGAGGCAGGCAGCGATGTGCGCCGCTGCTATGGAGAAGGCACGCTTGCCCGGTGACGGATGTCGGCACGGACAGGATCATTCGATGATGGGGCGCTAGGCAATTGAAGGTTGGACCGCTTCGATGCTCTATCATAGACAGTGCCCGCGCGGGGCGCCATCGTCCGGTGGTATGGGTAGACGGAAGGTGACGGTGTTCGCACAATGGGCTCATCAACCGGTGGTATCGCCGCCGGCCACGCCTGCGGGTGCTTCTGGCCGTCGGCCTCATGGCGGGCCAGGGCCCCTGGAACTTAGCGACCCCACCCATGACCGAATCCCAGGCTGGCGCCACCGGCCATGGCGCGCAATACCACCAGCCACGGGAAGCTTGGCGCCAGCGACTGGCTGAAATTGGCCGCCGCGCAGGCTAGCAGCGCGACCGAGATCACACGCAGCTTGCCGTGCGCTCGGCCAGTGGCCCGTAGATCATCTGAAAGGCGGCATACGCCAGCGTGAAGCTGGTCACCGCCAGCCCGGTCTTGCCCGCGGATATGCCGAAGTCGCGCGACAACGCCGGCAGCAGCGTGTCGGCCGCGCGGATCGAGGCGGCGGCAAAGAAGCCGGCCAGCCCCAGGGCCAACCGTTCGTGGCGCGTGCCGTGCGCTCGGGTCAACGCGCTGTCGGGCAGCGTCAGCGCCTTTGGTGCGGGGTCTTGGCACTGCCGTGCGCGAGAGCACTCTCGATGCATTGGATGATCTCGGGGTCCATGAACGGCTTGCTCAGAAAGCAGATGGCGCCGATTGCCTCTGCGCGTTGCCGGTAACTCTCCTCGGGGAACGCCGTCATGAAGACGACGGGGATGGACAGCCCACGCATGCGCAGGGCCTCGCATAGCGCGAAGCCGTTCATCTCGGGCATCTGCACGTCGGTGACCAGGCACGAGACGGCATCGAGGGCACGGGATTGCAGCAGGTCGTTCCCGCTTGCGTAGAGCTCGACAACCATGTCGAAGGAGCGAAGCAGGTTTCCCAGGGCTTGTCGGACAGAAGCATTGTCGTCGACGATGGCGATCACCGGGGCAACTGGCACACGGGGCTCCTTGGTTGTCATGAGCGATGACGAAGCTCGCAAGAGACTCCCATCGATTGCGTCGAGGATAACGCGCCAGCGCATTCCATGGAATCATACCGTGGTATCGCTCCGATCCCGCCCGCGCGCTGGCCGCCGCGGCTAATACCAAGGTATTAGATGGCCGCCCCTGCCGACGCCTTCTTGCGCGCCGGACTGACCGGGTCCGCGCGATATATTCCCATGCGCGGTCTTGCCTGCGCCAGCGCGCTCCCTGTTTCGATGATGCCCTCCAAGGATTCGATGAATCCGTATTGCCACTACCAGGTCGAGTATCTGCTGGACGGTGACATCGCTTTGCTGCGAGGAACCGCCTCCGGCTGTTCGACCTCAGCAAGGTATGGCCGCACTCGGATTACCCGTTGATCGAGGTGTCGGGCCGGCCCCGGTCGCCTGGTCGGGCTCAGTGCGATTTGGTGGCATCGTCCGCCGTTCTTGGCACTTCATTGCGAGCTATCGTCGCGGTAGCAAGCCCAGGTGCACCAGTGATCTTGGGTACGCACTCCGCGTGGAACCAGGCAGCGGTGACTGGCTCGCCCGCCAGCATCCGCTTGATCAGCGGCACCACCAGGAGTACCGAGACCCCAAGACTGGCAAAACGTGGTCGGGGCGTGGGTGGCGCCGGTGTGGATCGGAAAGAATCCGAATCGGTTCCTCATCGCCGAGGAATGAGGAGGGCGTAAGGAGAATTGCAAGCTTTGGGCAGGTAGCGGTAAGCAAGGGCACTCGCTGTCAAAGCTCCTGCCTTGGCTGCCCAACCGCGAAGCGGTTCAAAACGTGAAGCGGCAGAGATCCTTCATCAGGTTATTCCTGCACCAATCTCTAAGCAAAGATGGATGCTCTGGATCCTTCTTGAGGGATGAAAGGGACAGCCGAAGGCCCCCCGATGTGCTTGTATCGGGGGGCCTTCCGTCACCCTAGCTGGATGATTCCGACAGTCATTCGAACGCGCTATCTTCGCCCGCGTGCCGGTCGTCTCAACTCTTCCCCACAGAGACCGGTATCCCCTCGCCGCTGCTGTATCTAGCCGACCAACGAGGCGGTCACCACCGAAGCCTTTCAGACGGAAAGGGCAGCCCTAGCGCCGGGCGGCTTGTGCTCAGCCGACGTGTGACATGAGTGTATAGGGTAGCGGAGGCGTTATGGACTAGACTAATTTGCAATGAACATCTCAATCCATATGTGTTTTTCGTATAACGGACTCACACTGTGAGTGGTCGGTTTGGCTCAAGTCGCCGGGAGTATGTCAACGAGCGCCGGCGCGACAAGAACCTGGCCGAGGTGGCGGGGGAAGTGCGCGACGCGGTGACGGGGGCAATCATGGCTGATGCACTGGTCACCGCCGCGCAACTGCGCCCCTGCTGATTGAGCGCAGCGACGAGCGTGGCGAGCTGCGGCGTGTGCATTGACCATAGGCACGAGGCGCCGATCTGCGGGGGAGCGACTGAAGTCGCTTGTTGGTCCCAATCGCATCGCTCGACCTGCCCGGCGTAAGGAGCGAGTCAATGCCGCTATGGACCCCTATGCAGGGAGATTCAGCCCACCATAGGTTTTGGCTAGGATCCCTTGTCGGACAAATTCATCGATGCTCTCTTTCGAATAGCCGAGCAGCATTCCAATGATCCGATCGATGCCCTCGTCAGGACTATGGAGGTTGTCCCGCTGCGCTGCCAAGACTAACTCCATTGCGGGAATTCTCCATTCTTCGCCGCGTGCAGCGTAGAGGACGTATGTAATTACCGCATAGCCACTGCTTGACGGAAAACCGATGTCGAACTCCTCCATTGTCATCGACCCGTCTTCGACGTGCGGCAAGAAGTCCTCGATAGGCAACACGCCTTTGTCGTCGTTTGCCTTGCTATAGTAAAACATCGACAGCGGCTTTTTGCGTTCCAGCATCAAGCGCAGTTCGTTCCCAGTGTGATTGTCCACGTCCTTATCTCGCAGCCGCGGTTGTTTTTTCAAGACCCGAGCAGCCTGCCCGGAAATCGGCGATGAACCTGAAAAAAGCCAGGCGCCTGAGAGGGATCAGCCTGGCACTCGGTGAATCCTGTTGATGACCAAGAGTAGCGAGCACTTTCACTTTAGATCTCCAGAGTAGATTCGTAAGTGTGACAGCAGACACATCCGCCTCTACAGGTGTTTTTTTACGCCCGCCGCGCGCGGGCATTTTCATTTTTGGAGTCCGCATGGACCAGCAAGTCTTCTGTCGCCGGTTCACGCCACGCGCTGGTGACCACATGTCGAGCCGGCACTGTTCGAGTTCGGGATCCTGTCGCCGGCGCGCGTAGCCGCGTGGATTGCGCAGACCGGCCACGAGTAGCTCCTTGAGGGCGAGAAAAACGGGTGTAGGCGGCAGGTAGACACCTGCGCTGACGTCTCCGGCGCCTCAATAGAGCGAAGGCGGGTTAGCGCTGCCTATTGCCTGGTGCCGATCACCAGTACACCATCACTGCGGTCCGCTAGCACGCCCATCGCGAGCAACATAGGGGTGCTGCCACTCAAGTCTGGTACTGCATACCCAGATGCGGTGGCTGTGCCCGCTCCGCAGCCGCTGTCACCGAAGGTCATTGAAAGGTTGAAGACATTCTTGGCGCCGGCCGGCGGCGCCAGGGTTCCGGTGTGGCTGCAAACGCTAGAGCCAACGGTGGACGTGCCGCTGAAGCTGCCGTTTGCGGCCACAGTGAATTTGATGAGAGCTACGCCGCTGCCGGTCACGGAAGCACCAGAATAGGTTCCGACAATCGAGGCGATAGAGGCAGGGGTGTCGTAAATGGGATCGTAGGCGGCGGTGAACGTGAAGCTCTGGCGGCCCCCGGTCACAGTGCCCTGCAGTGAGCGCTTGGCGGCGTAGGTGGCCGATATTGTGACCGGTGTGGGTGTTTGGCCACCCACAAAGTCGAGTCCATTGGTGGACGAGAACGCCCCGTTTACTGACGTGCCATTACCCTGGACGACCCCGTAGCCGGTGCCGGCCTTCCCATAGACCACGTAGTACTCGCCGTTGTCCAAGACCATGCTAGCAATCTGGAAGCCGTTGCTGGATGAGCCAGAGTACAAGCCTTCGGCCGTCGCCGGAGGCGTCTTCGTGCGGATCAAGGCTAGGCCAGCACTATTGTCATCGCCGCCGCCACCGCAGGCGGCCAAGGAAGCCACCAGTGCCAGCATGGCAATGCGGGAGGCGTGTAATTTGAACATTTTTCCTTTTTTTCCTTCCATTTGTGCGGCATCGGCTGAAGGCTTCTAAATGTCTTCTTGCGAGGCACGCTCAAAAAAAAGTCCGCATATCTGCGGACGTGATTTGGCATTGGGCGGCCCTTAAAACCGCCTTATCTAAATGTCCCATACATTCAGGCGGTCGTATGCCCCTAAGGTGAGGGGTACATTAACGTGTGGAAATTTCGCCGCGCATTATTCCGTATTGCGGGGGCAGGCTACTCGGCAGCCTTCGCTCTCGACGCGCGCGGTGCCGGCTCGGCCTCCATCAGATCGGGCGGGTAGGCGCACGCCCCGCAACTAGCTCTCAAGCCATTGAATCCATTCCGGTCGCGCTCCGTCATTCACATAGAAGTATGCGATGACCTTGTAGCACTGTTCGACCTCGATGCACCACGCTACCGGGTACTCGTCTTTTTGACCGTTGCTCAGGATGTATTTTTCGTTGCCCAACTGGCTGGCCTCACCAATCGAAGTAAAGCCACTGTCACCTTCATGACGCAGGTACATAAGCCAGGCATGTTCGCAGTTCCTCAGCATGCAAATGCTTGGCCCGTCCGGGACGGACACCCACAGCTCAAACTGGGGCACGTCGTCAAAGCGGCCCAGCGCGTGCCGCAGTTCTTCTAGAGACGCAATGTCTTCAGTATGACCATTGAACAAGATTGACATAGCCATGGTAGACACTCGGTAGTTATCGTATAGCGTACGGGTCGGTTGACAAAGCTCCTTCTGCCGCACGCGGAGTCGGCTAGATAGCTGATGTCTTGAGATTCCAGGGTAGCAGAGCTTCGTAGGTCGACAGTCTTTGCGAGGGACAACCCTTTAACAAGGCGACGAGATATCGGTAAGCGGTCGAGAATGCACGGCTCCCCCGAGTCACGCTAGTGTTGGGCGTCAGATGAACTCAGACGGAGCGCCATGTTGGGTCTCCTGCCAGCTCGCAATAGTGCAAAATGCGTCTTTGCATTCCAGACCTTCTCCCGCGGTTCGCGATGCCAGTCCTCCACTCAGCCAATATTGAATCCGCTCTCATCCAGTATGTAGAGTCCTGGGTTGATCTCCTGGCCCGTGGAGACTGGGACGGCGCCATGGCTTTGGTGGAAGTGCCAAACTACTATGGAGTGCTTTGGACTACTGCAGACGTTCGTCGTGCACTCATCGAGTATGGCGGGGGGACTGAGCCCGCAGTTACGGACCCACATGCCTCAAGCGAGCGGCCTCGCATTTCGACCGGTGCGTTTGATGACGGTACCGGTTATTGGGTCGACATTGACTTGCCACTTGAAGGAGCGTGGACCGACCTTACCGCTCAATTTGAGTTCCGGCGGTCGGGAACCCATTACTTTGCCACGCTGCACGACCTGCACGTTCTCTGAGCACGTGTCTGGGTGTCGACGTCGGTGGCATAAGTTCCAAGGCAGCATAGCTTCGTAGTCGTCCACTGTTTGAAGCGTGTTCTCCACCACTGACCGTGGCTAGAGTCAGGTCCGAACTGCCGCTGACCCCCAGACGTATCGCTAGGGCCCAGGGTTGCTGCTGGCATGCGGCTGCTAAACTTCCCTGAGATACCTAGGCCATTTGTATCCAACATGAACCTTGCCAATCTGGAACGCCAACTTTCCTTCCTCCGTGAGATTGACCAACTGAAGAGCGTCGTACGGATGTCGCGGCTGATCAATCAGTCGCGTCGAGAGAATAGTGCCGAACATTCCTGGCATCTCGCCATGTATGCCCTCGTCTTGGCGGAGCATGCAGCAGCGCCTGTTGACGTGGTACGAGTTGTGAAGATGCTTCTCATCCACGACATCGTGGAGATTGACGCAGGCGATGTTCCATTTCACGACCCGTCGGCGCGCGCCGGTCAGGCTGAACTGGAACAACAGGCGGCTGAGCGAATCTTCTCGTTGTTGCCGGACGTACAGGCCGCGGAGTTTCGCAGTCTCTGGTCCGAATTTGAGGCGGCGGAAAGCGACGACGCAAGGTTTGCGAAAGCGTTGGACCGCTTTCAGCCGTTGGTCCACAACGCGGCAACAGGAGGTGGCAGCTGGGTGGAGTGTCAGGTCACTGAAGAACAGGCCCTTGCACGTTATCGACCACCTATCGAGCGCGGTGCACCAGCACTCTGGGAGGAGTCGGCCAAGCTCATCCAAGAATTTTTCCACAAGGCAAAGACTGAATGAGGTGGCGTTGAGGGGTGACGCTCACGCGAGTCGCTTCGGTCACTTACAAAAAATTGCGAAAGGTGCGGGCCGAACTGACGTTAACAACGACAGGAACGCACAGTTCCTTGTCAACTTGGGGCAGGCTTCCATTCCGCGAAGCCTGCCCGTCTTTTACGAGCTGATTCCGCTCACCGGCGCAACGTGACCGTCCAAGGTTCAAACGGCTGATTGACCGTGATGAGGCTGCGTATTCGGTTGGCGAATTGCACCGTATCAAGGCCGAGGCCGAGCGCCAGGAGCAACTTGACCCCCGGTTTCAATAGCGGTGGCCGCCGCACAGGTGCATGCGCGGAAAGAGAAGTGATCTCTGGCGTTCTTTGTAAAGCGGCGGCGTCGCGCCTTAGCCTGCCTTCAAGCCCGGGATCCGAGGGAGATCGCAGGGCTAACGCACGTTCATTGCGCCTTCAGCTTCAGCTTGCCAGCCAGCCGCATGCCGTCACGAAAGCTCATGCCCAGCAGGGTCAGCTGCAAGGCACCCATTGCCAGCTCGATGGCCTGGACGACGTAGAACAAGGTGTCGAACTCGCCGGCCTGCGCTTTGGCGCTCAGGAAGAGCGCGCAGGGCAACATGATCAGCAGACCGTTCGCGACGATCAGGGGCATGCGCTTTTTCTTGCCGTCCACGATGCGGCCCCGCCTGTGCCGGGAGAGGGCAAAGCCGGACGCGCCAGTGGCGGCCATGGCCATAATCAGCAGCGCCAGCCCGTACACCACACATTGCTTGACCAGCGCCACGGCAGCGTGGTCGAAGAACGCCTCGGAGATGACCGTCGACATCCAGAAGGTGGCTACGGTCAGCATTGCCACGCTGCCGGCGATGCCATGCACGATCGGTTTCATGGATCTTCTCCTTCTGCTCTCAAAGATTGACAACCAGTTTCCATGAATGGAAACTGGTTGTCAATATGGTGGCCGGCGGAAGGCGGTAAGGAAATGCAACGGCGCCAGCCTGCCAGGCGCATCCTGCTGTCGCCCCGCTTGATCGTGCTTGCCCAGGCGCGGGTGCGCTATGCGCCGGTGTCCACTTCCGCGTCGACCTCGACATGCATCGCAGCAAGGCCCTCGACCACCCTGGCGGTGGCCTCCAGGTCGGCCGCGCTGAATGCGGCGGCAAGTTTTGCCGCGTGCTCCCGCCACTTCTGGTCCACCGTGCGGTAGGTGCGTTGGCCGCGCTCGGTGAGCATGTATAGCGGCGAGCGCTTGTGCAGGGGGTTGGGGTGCGCTTCGATGAAGCCTTCGTCGGCAAGCAGATTGAGTTGCTTCAGGGCGCCTTGCCGGGTCACGCCCATATTGGCCGCGATCTGCGGCGCGGTCAGTGATTTGCCGGCAAGCGCAAGTGCGCCGAGCATTTGCCAGCGCGCGCTCGTCAATCCCAGCGGGGCCACGAAGCTGTCGCCCCAGGCCAGGAGCCGGCCGTTCAGCTGAAACACCGACAGGACGATGCTGGTCAATTGTTCGCTCTTCTGAATTCGCATGAGTGTCCTCGTAATTGACAACCAGTTTACGATGAAGGGGTGAATTGTCAAACGTCCGTACGCTTGGCGGGCGTGGCATCCCCCGCCTTTGCCGCTCGGGTCTGCATTCCACATTTCATATCGTCATGAAACGTCGGGCGGGGCGCGACGGCATACTGCTTGTGTGCTCCCGATCCGCCTCCCCATGCCCTTGCCGACCGCCATGCCAATGCCGTCCGACCCGCTTCGCGCCGTGACGCACCCCGATCCGGCGCCGTACTACCGCGCCCTTGCCGCGCAGCGCCCGTTCTATCGCGACGAAGCGCTTGGGCTATGGGTTGCCGCCGGCGCCGCCGAGGTGCAGGCCGTGCTGACCCATCCCGCGTGCCGCGTGCGGCCGCCCGCGCAAACCGTGCCGCCAGCGCTGGCGGGCAGCACGGCCGGTGCACTGTTCGGCGGCCTGATCCGCATGAACGATGGGGACTGGCATGCGCCGCTCAAGGGCGTGCTGCGCAAACGCATGGCGTGCCTGGCGCTTGCCGGCCTGGGGGCGCGGGTGTTGGCGCTGGCGCAGGACCTGCCGTTCGACGCCGTCCGGCCCGGTGCCGCCGTGAACCACTGGATGTTCACCTTGCCGGTGCTGGCGGTAGCCGATGCACTAGGATTGGCGGTGGCTGGCAAGCCCGGCGTAGCGGGCCAGGTGGCGGCCTTCGCGCGGGCCATGTCGCCGCTGGCGGCAGCGCCGGAGATTGCCGCCGGGAGCGAGGCCGCCACCTGGCTCCAGGCCTGGATGCGCACGAGCCTGTCGTCCGCGCCGCCGCTGGACGCATTGGTGCAGGAAGCGCTTGCGGCCGGCGTGGCGCAGGAGATCGTCGTCACCAATGCGATCGGCTTGCTGATCCAGGCGTGCGAGGCCACCGCCGGCCTGGTCGGCAACATGCTCCTGTGCCTGGGCCGGGATACGTCCCATGGGCGAGCGCTGCCCGCGTTGGACTGCGTGGCCGCACGCGTGCTGCGGGAGGATCCGCCGGTGCAGAACACCCGGCGCTTCCTGGCCGCCGATGTCCGCCTGTGCGGTGCGCAACTGAAGGCGGGCGATGCGGTGCTGGTCGTGCTGGCGGCCGCTTCGCTCGAAAAAAGCGAGGCGGCGACGCCAGCGCCATGGACCTTCGGGCGTGGCCGCCACGCGTGCCCCGGCGACGCGCTGGCGTCCACGGTGGCGCAGGCCGTGGTGGCCGCGCTGCTGGCGCGTGGCGCGGATCCGGCTTCGCTGGCGCGCGCATTCCGCTATCGGCCATCGGTCAACGTGCGCATTCCACATTTTTTGTGAAGCAAGTCAATCGGACAGTAGGACAAAAGGACAATAGGACAATAGGACCCCACCATGATCGCAGTCATCTTCGAAGTCGAGCCGGCCGAGGGCCGCAAGGACACGTACATGCAGATCGCCGCGCAACTGCGGCCGACGCTGGAGGCCATCGACGGCTTTATCTCGGTGGAGCGCTTCCAGAGCCTGACCAATCCGGGCAAGCTGCTGTCGCTGTCGTTCTTCCGCGACGAGGCCGCGGTCATGGCGTGGCGCAATACCGAGGAGCACCGGCTGGCGCAGTCGGCCGGGCGCGGCGGCGTGTTCGCGGGCTATCGGCTGCGCGTGGCGCATGTGCTGCGCGACTATGGTTTGAATGAACGCGACCAGGCGCCGGCGGACAGCCGCGCCGTGCACGCACCCATCGCGGCGCCCGCGTCGCCGGCGCGGTGAGCAAGCCATGGAATCGGCTTTCCTGAATGCGCAGACCGCGCTGATCGGCTTTACCTTCTTGCTTGCCGGCCTGGTCAAGGGCGTGGTGGGGCTTGGGCTGCCTACCGTGGCGGTAGGGCTGCTGGGCCTGGCGATGCCGCCGGCGCAGGCTGCGGCGCTGCTGGTCGCGCCTTCCATGGTGACCAACGTCGTTCAGCTCTACACCGGGCCGCGGCTTGGCGAGCTGGCGCGGCGGATGTGGCCCTTGCTGGCCGCGATCTGCGCGGGCACGTGGCTGGCCGCCGCGCTGCTGCCGCCCAGCCTGATGGTGCATGCCACCGCATGGCTGGGCGTGGCGCTGGTGCTGTACGCGGTGCTGGGGCTGGCTGCGTTCCACCCCAAGGTGCCAACCGCCGCCGAGGGCTGGCTGGCGCCGCTGGTCGGTGTGGTCACCGGCGCGATCACGGCGGTCACGGGCGTGTTCGTGATTCCGGCGGTGCCGTATATCCAGGGGCTGGGCCTGGACCGCGAGACGCTGGTGCAGGCGCTCGGCTTGTCGTTCACGGTGTCCACCATCGCGCTCGCGGTGAGCCTGGCGATGCATGGCGCGCTGTTGCACACGCCGGTGCTGGGGGCGTCGCTGCTGGCGCTGGTGCCGGCGCTGGCCGGCATGTTCATCGGCCAGTGGCTGCGCCATCGCATCAGCGCGGCGCGTTTTCGCAAGCTGTTTTTTTGCGGGCTGCTGCTGCTCGGGGCCGAGCTGGCGCTGCGCGGGTTGTTCTGATCGGGAGGGAGGCGAAGGCGCATTCTCCCGGGGTTGCGCGTGCCGCTGCCAGGTGCGTGCCGCGTCGTGCCGCATTGTGCTGCAGGAATGCGCCCACGTGGCCTGGTTTGCACGCAATAGGGCTGACAGCGCGTCGTCGCGCGCGGCATACTGGCTGCTGCGCTGCACCGCAGGCCGCGCATTCCCGCAACCCCCGCGCTGGAGATGCCGCCAATGGCATATCGCCGATGACACGACGCAATCGCAGTGGCACCAAGCTCTGGAATACCTTGAGCAAGATCGCCACCCGCAATGTCCGGCGTGCGCAGCGCACGGTCGCGAAGTCCGCGATCCGCTCGGCGCTCAGGCAGGGGGAGGCGATGAGCAAGGCGGCGCAGCGCGTGCTGACCGGCGTTGCCTCGCCGGTGCCTACGCCGGTCAGCCGCGGCGGCGGACGCTGGGAGGAAGGCAGCTGGGGGCTGGGTCCGCTCGTGCAGCGCCGTTACCGGTTGTTCATCCCGCCCGGGGTGAGCGCATCGCGTCCCGCGCCCTTGCTGGTGTTGCTGCACGGCTGTGGCCAGGACACGGCCAGCTTTGCGGCTTGCACCCGCGCGGCTACGCTGGCGCGCAGCGCGGGCTGCGTGGTGCTGATGCCGGAGCAATCGTCGCAAGCCAACGCCCAGCGCTGCTGGAACTGGTTCCGCTCGGCAGCGCGCGTGGTGGCCGAGGCCAGCCTGTTGATGTCGATCGTCGAGCATGTCTGCCAGCAGCATCCGGTTCGCCGCGAACGCGTCTTCGCGCTTGGCTTGTCGGCGGGCGGGGCCATGGCGGTGATACTGGGGCTGCGCTACCCGGACCGCTTTGTCGCGGTCGGCTCGCATTCCGGGGCGGTGCCGCTCAGCGCGTCCAACGCCGCGCAGGCGGCGCGCGTGATGCACGGCAAGGGGCAGCCGGATGTGGACGCGGCGCGGTTTCAACTGGCGGGGCGCCGCCCTCCGCCCTTGCTGCTGCTGCACGGCGATGCCGATCATGTGGTGCACTTCGATAACGCGCTGGCCAGCGCTGCGCTCTGGCAGCAATTGCTGGCGCAGCCACCCGTGCTGGCCAAGCCGCGCCGGATCCAGCGCGGGCAGCGCCGTCCCTACAGCATCTTTGCCTGGTCGAGCGAGGGCGAGCCCTGCATCCGGCTGGTGCGCATCGAAGGGCTCGGGCACGCGTGGAGCGGCGGACCGTCCAGCCAGGCCTTTGCCGATCCGTCCGGCCCGGATGCATTGCGGATCGCGTGGCGGTTCTTTATGCAGTGCCTGGCGGCGCGCCAGCGCGCCGCGCCACGGCGGGTGCGCAAGGTGGCCGCCTGACGCCTGTGCCTGGCTAGAGCGGTTGCGGCGCTTCTATCACCACATCGCTCTCGGCATACGCCACGCACGGCAGGATGAACCCCTCGTCGCGCTCGTCGTAGCTCACGCCCGGCCACTCGATGCGGTAGCCGATCCGCCCGGCGGCCAGCCGGCACAGGCAGGTGCGGCAGGTGCCGTTGCGGCAGGAACTCGGGAATGTCAGGCCGGCCTGCAACGCGGCTTCGAGCAGCGTCTGCGTGGGCAGCGCGGCAAAGGTGCTGCCCTGCGGCTCCAGGCGTGCGACAAACGCAGCCGGGGCTGCCGGGGCCACTGGGGCTGCGGCGATGTCGTTGCTCATGGTTGCGCTTGCCCCTCGTCCGCGCCGGGAAAGCGCGCACGGCCATGGGTGGCGTCGCGCAGCGCGGCCCGGGCCGGTGCCAGCAGGCTGGCCGGCAGCCGGATGGTCAGCCGGGCGGCCACGCTGTGTTCGGCATGCGCCAGCTCGTGGCTCTCCTGCTCGATCCAGCGGCGCACGCGGGCTTCGTCGGCGTAGTCCACCTCCACAACCAGCTCCGCATAGGCGATGCGCTCGATGCGCTGCGCATCCTTGAGCGCCACCGCAATCGCGTCCGTATAGGCTCGCACCAGCCCGCCCGCCCCCAGCTTGACGCCGCCGTAATAACGCACCACGGCCGCCAGCACGCCTTCCAGCTCATGGTGGCGCAGCACTTCCAGCATGGGCCGGCCGGCGGTGCCGGATGGCTCGCCGTCGTCGGACATGCCCGACTGCCCCCCCGCGAGCAGCGCCCAGCAGACATGGGTGGCGGTGGCGTGGTCGGCGCGCAGGCGCGCCACTTCGGCCATGGCCGCGGCGCGGTCGGGCACGGGCAAGGCAAAGCCGATGAAGCGGCTCTTGCGGATTTCCAGGTCTGACTGGACGGGAGAAGCAAGGGTGTAGGTCGGCACGGGGTAGGCCGCGTCACGGCGCGCGATGCGCGGCGCCGGCGGGCGGAAAGCTAAAGGAATCGGGGCACCGGATTGGGGCCTGCGCCAGTGTACCGCAGCCGCCCCGGCCACCCGGATTGTGCGAGAGGCCTCCTGGATGTCTGCAAGTTAAGTCAGTTTAAACAAGCTGTAACAAATCATTCATAGGATACGTATCGGCCTGAACGCTGCGCGGTTGTCCCCACGAGCGCGCTGCATGGCAGCGCGCATGGCGCGCCGCCTGATCCTTCACATAACGAAACGGGAAAGAAGAATGCTCGACAAACCGGACGCATCCCGCCGCAAGGCGCTTAAATTCCTGGCTGGCGCCCCCATGCTGCCGCTGGGCCTTGGCGCTACCGCCTTTCTGGTCGGTTGCGGTGGCGATGGCGACGCAGTAGCCGCAACGGCTCCGGCGCCCGTCACGCCTGCCGGAGCTACGTTTACCACCGCCGAATTCACCGGCATGGCCGCGCCCACGCTGGCCAACCCGGCCGCGATGGCTACCACCACGGTGGGTTCCAGCCTGAAGGTATCGTTCAGCGACGGCAGCAGCCAAACCTACAAGCTGGCCTACCAGCCCTTCTTCGTCACCGGCGACATGGTCCCGGATGGCAAGGGCGGCAGCATCCTCGCCGGCGGCTACTTCGACATCAACAACCAGCCGATCATCGACAAATCGGTGGCCGGCAAGGAACGCCAGTTCTACTCCGACTCGCCCGACGGCACCTCGCTGCTCAAGATCGACGGCGCCAAGGTGGCCGGCGTGAAGGGCAACACGGTCTTCGCCGTGGTCCAGTTCGAATACACCACGCGCGACCAGGCTGGCGCCAGCGCCTACGGCCGCCTGCCGTCCCCGATCGGCGTGCTGACGCTGGACCAGGACCCGGCCACCGGCAAGCTGACCCTGGTCAAGTACCACAACGTCGATACTTCGTCGGTCAATGGCCTGTGGATTACCTGCGGCGCCAGCCTGTCGCCGTGGAACACCCACCTGTCGAGCGAGGAGTACGAGCCGGACGCGTTCACGGCCGCCACCAACGCGCAGTTCCTGGCGTTCAGCAAGAACCTGCTCGGCACTGCCAGCGTCGTGGCCAACCCGTACTTCTATGGCCACATGCCTGAAGTCACGGTCAATGCCGACGGCACCGCCAGCATCAAGAAGCACTTTTGCATGGGCCGCATCTCGCACGAACTGGTGCATGTGATGCCGGACAACCGCACGGTGCTGATGGGCGACGACGCCACCAACAGCGGTCTGTTCATGTTTGTGGCCGACAAGGAAAAGGACCTGTCCGCCGGCACGCTGTACGTGGCGAAGGTGGGTGCGGGCTTCTCCATCGATCCGGCCGCCCCCGGCGCCGACCTGACGTGGGTCAACCTGGGGCACGCCACCAGCGCCGAAGTCGAGGCCATGGCCAAGTCCAACCTGCCCACCGACATCATGGACGTGCGCACGGCTGACCCCGCGGACCCCACCTTCACCAAGATCTTCGTTGGCGGCACCGCCAATTGGATCAAGGTCAACCCGGGCAAGGAGAAGGCCGCGGCCTTCCTGGAAACCCATCGCTACGCCTACCTCAAGGGCGGCAGCATGGGCTTTACCAAGATGGAAGGCACCACCGTCAATATCAAGGACAAGGTGGCCTACTCCGCGCTGCAGAACATGATCGACTCGATGGTCGTCAACAACGCCAAGGGCTGGAACGCACAGAGCAACATCGCGATCCCCACGGCGCTCAACGCTGGCGGCGTGATGCAGCACAACCTTGCCGGCGGCCAGAAGGATATGGGCGGCGCCGCCATCAATAGCGAATGGGTGCCGGTGCACACCAAGGCGCTGATCGTGGGCAAGGACATCGGTGCGGACGCACTCGGCAACACCGCCGATCCGGACCAGATCGCCAACCCGGACAACCTCAAGTTCTCGGAAAAGTTGCGCACCTTGTTCATCGGCGAGGACAGCGGCCAGCACGTCAACAACTTCCTGTGGGCCTACAACGTAGACACCAAGACGCTGTCGCGCGTGCTCTCGACCCCGGCCGGCGCGGAATCCACCGGCCTGCATGCGGTGGACGAGATCAACGGCTGGACCTACATCATGAACAACTTCCAGCACGCCGGCGACTGGAGCGGCCTGCACGCCAAGGTCCAGGCCACGCTGGATCCGCTGGTGCGCGCCAACTACAAGGACCGCTTTGGCGCCGCCGTCGGCTACCTGACGGCCGATACCACGAGCATCAAGACCAGTAAGGCGTAAGCGCGGGACAGCTGTTACCCCGGCGCTTTGTTGGGCCCCCGATGACTTTGTCACCGGGGGCTTTTTTTTTGACACACCCGCCCCGGGAAATGGCTAGCGCGGGCGGGGATACTCCAGTTGCAGGGCGACGAAATCCGCGGTGGCGTGGCCGTAGCGGTCCTGGATTCCGGCCAAGGCGGCATCCAGCGCCGCCGCAGGCAAGCCAGCGTATGGCGGCAAGTCATGGCGGCTGGCTGCGGGCTCGTCGTCCGCGCGAGCGGTGATGGCGTCAGCCTCAAGCCAGAGTCCGTGGCGCGAGCGCAGCGTTGCACCCGTGCCAAGTGTCAGCGCCTCGGAGCGATAGGTCCGTGACCAGGCATCCGCCTGCAGCGCCAGCGCGATCTCGTCGAAACCCGGTGCCACGGCGATACCGATGGCCTCGTGGCGCCACCAGGCGAGCCGGTTCGAGAGCGCGATGCCGATGCTCGCGGCGCCTAGCTTGAAGGGGGCCGAATCGTGGCGTGGGCTCCACTCCGTTACGCCGAGGCGCGCTGCGGTTGCCGCCGCCACTTGTTGGCCGGCAATCGCCTCGACCAATGCCAGCGACAGCGGCACCGAGGCAGTCACGCCGCTCGATGTGACAACGTTGCCATCGGCCAGATAGCGCCTGTCGCCCACCCAGCGGGTGGTTGGAAATTTTGCGCCGACACGGCGCATCGCATACCAATGTGTCGTGGCCGAGCGGCCATCGAGCAGTCCGGCGCTCGCGACCACGCGCGCGCCTTCGCAGACCGCCACGACGGTCGCTCCCCGTGCTGCCTGCGCGCGCAGCCACGCTAGCGTGGCCGGCGTGTCCTCATGATGCATCGCCGGCACGATCACGATATCGGCGCCTTCGGGAAAGGCGGCGTCGAAGGCCGCCATTGTCAGGTCGGCCCGCACGCGCAGGGCCGGCATCAAGGTGCCGGTGCCGGGGCCGGTCGATACTGCATGCACGTCGGCCACGCTTGCCTCCCGCAGTACGCCAAGCGGAATCACGAAATCGGTGACCTCGGTGCCGGCATTGTCGGCCAGTACGGCGACCAGCGGTCGCGTCCGCCCGGCCCTGGGCGCGGGCAGCGCGAGCGTCGCCGGATTACCGGACGACGCCGCGGACGCAGCATGGCGTCGTTCTGCGGGTTCGGTCGAAGCGGGGATCTGCGCGGCGGGCTTGAGGCAGCCGCACAGCGTGCAAGTGCACAGCGCAAGCGCGGCAAGGCGGGTCATGATGGCGTACTGCATGGTGTCCTCGGTTGGTGCGTTTCGTACCAGATGCACATAGATCGAATTTACCCTCCGCCGGGGCTGGCAAAAAGGACAGAATTACCGCATTCTTTGCCATGGCTTATCTACAGCGAACAACACGAAAGGTGGTAGTGCTCGGCTTCGAGGGCGTGCAGTCGCTCGACGTCGTGGGGCCGATGGAGGTCTTCGCGGTGGCGAACTTGCATAGCCCCGCGGGCCGCCGCAAGCCCTATGAGGTCAGGCTCGCCACGCAAGCCGGTGGCGAGCTTGGGACACATGCCGGCCTGCGCCTGGCCGGCGCGCTTGCGCTTGCCGACCTGCCGCAGCGCATCGACACGCTGGTGGTCGCTGGCGGCAGCGAGGAGAGCCTGCGCCGCGCCGCCACCGACCCGGACCTGCTAGCCTGGTTGCAGGCGCGCGCCCGGCGTACGCGTCGCATCGCCAGCGTTTGCACGGGCGCGTTTGTTCTGGCCGCGGCCGGCTTTCTCGACGGGCGCCGTGCCACCACGCACTGGAACGCCTGTGGCTTGCTCAA
The DNA here is from genome assembly GCF_052113425.1 of Cupriavidus sp. YAF13. Lineage (NCBI taxonomy): Bacteria > Pseudomonadati > Pseudomonadota > Betaproteobacteria > Burkholderiales > Burkholderiaceae > Cupriavidus > Cupriavidus sp. YAF13. Next base: position 16,388 of record NZ_JBFRDD010000064.1, on the reverse strand, counting down.
GACATTGCGCCCAGCGATTCAGGTGGAGCCGGACGCAATCTTCGTCGCCGATCCACCTTTCTATACATCGGCCGGCGTTACCGCCGGCATCGACCTGTGCCTCTCGCTGGTAGAGGCCGATTGCGGTCCTGAGGTGGCGCTGGCGGTAGCGCGCGAACTGGTGCTGTTCCTGCGGCGCCCCGGCGGGCAGTCGCAGTTCAGTACCGGCCTGCGCCTGCAGTCCAGTGCCACGCCCAGGTTGCGCGCATTGCTGGCGGCCATTATCGACGACCCAAGGGGCGACCTGAGAGGGCCGGTGCTCGCCGCTCGCGCGGGCATGAGCGAGCGCACTTTCGCGCGTGCGTTCGCCAGGGAGACCGGCGAGCCGCCTGCCCGCTTTGTCGAGGGCGCGCGTGTGGAGCGTGCCAAAGTCCTGCTGGAAGGCTCGGATTGGCGGCTGGAGCGAATCGCCGAGCGCGCAGGCTTTGGCAGCGTGGACGCTTTGCATCGCGCCTTTCTCAAGCGCATCGGCGTCACCCCGGGCGAATACCGGGAGCGTTTCGGGCCACCGGCGCGTGGACCCGCTGAGGCAACATAGACCCGGGACCGGTCATGCCTGCTACGCTTGCGGTAAAGCGCGGCTGCCGCGCGCCAACGCGCCCCGTGGCCCAGACCCATACCCCCAACAGGAGCAACAAGATGCCGAACCAAGCCGGCCAACACGACGCGCGCCGCATGGCGCCGGCCACCGACCGCAACCGCGACGCCATCCTGGCCGTGCTGCGGCGGGTCTTGCCGCAGAGCGGCCTGGTGCTGGAAATCGCCAGTGGCACCGGCCAGCATGCCGCCTATTTTTCGGCCGCGCTGGCGGGGCTGACCTGGCAGCCGAGCGACCCCGACGCCGCAGCGCGCGAGTCGATCGCGGGCTGGGCCGAGCATGCCGGGCTGGCCAATGTGCTCGCGCCGCTGGTGCTGGACGTGCGCCAGCAGCCCTGGGGCATCGAGGCGGCGCAGGCGGTGGTCTGCATCAACATGATCCACATCGCGCCGTGGTCTGCGGCCGAGGCGCTGTTCGCCGGGGCCGGGCGTTTGCTGCCAGCCGGCGGCGTGCTTTACCTGTATGGCCCGTATCGGCGCAACGGCGAACATACCGCGCCGAGCAATGCCGCCTTTGATGCGCAGTTGCGCAGCGCGAACGCCGAATGGGGCGTGCGCAATATGGAAGACGTGGCGGCGCTGGGCCAGGCCGAGGGCTTTCGCATGGACGAGCCAATCCCGATGCCGGCCAATAATTTCAGCCTGGTATTCCGAAAATAGGAACTTCATCGCCAAATGCAGGCGGATTGCGCCGCGTGCAATGCGTGGCCGAAATTCGACAAAACGGGATTGAGGACTGGCGCGGAGAGGGGTTAAGTCTTCGCTGAATTGTCTTTGCGCATGCCACCTTAGCGTTGGCTTAAGACGCGGCGATCGTCCTGGCGGGCAATGCGTGCCATGTGGGAAATGCGGAAAATGCGGGAAATGACAGGCGAAGCCAGGCGGCGCTAATCGGGAAATGCCGATCGGCCAGGGCGGCTTGAATAAGCGGGGATATTGTCTGGAGATGTCCGGCTGGCCCTGCAGGGCGCCAGCCAGTTCGCACAAAAGTGGTGCGCGGCGGGGACCGGAGCACGGCGCGGATTACCGCGCGCATGTCCGGGCCACCTGCCGCGCTGGCCCTTGCGCGATTTACTTCGCGGCGACAGGCGCTTCTGCCTCGACCTTGACGGCCACGGCCTTCTTCGGCGCTGCCGGCTTGCGGGCTGCCTTCACGACTGCCTTCTTCGGTGCTGCTGCCTTCGGAGCTGCTGCCTTCGGGGCGGCGGCCTTCGGTGCTGCCTTGGGCGCTGCTGCCTTCTTGGCGGCGGCCGGCTTTGCAGCCTTCTTTGCCACGGCGGCCTTCACCACCGGCTTCTTCGCAGCCGGCTTGGCCTTGGCCTTTTGAGCAGCCAGCTTTTCCTTGGCGGCTTGCTTTTCAGCCAGCACGGCCTTCTTGGCGGCTTCAGCTGCGACCTTGATTTCGCGCTTAGCAGTTTCGATCGCCTTCTTTGCATCAGCGCGCAGCTTCAGCAGGCCCTTCTTTGCAGCGGCCAGTTCGCGAGCCAGCACGCTGGCCTTCTTCGCGGGAACTGCTGCCTTCTTGGCGGCTGCCGGCTTGGTCTTTGCTGCTGCGCTGGTTGCGACTTTCTTTGCTACGGCCATTTGTATTTACCCGTTAGTTGTGGAGCGCGGAGTATAACCGGTCGCGCGACATTGCTCGCGCGGCGTGAATTAACTGCGCGAATTTCTGGTATGAATGCGTGCGCGGATACAACATGTTTCGCACGGCGACGGCATCGCCATTGGATGCGAATAGGGGGGACGTATTGCGCTTAACGCGTATTGACCTGGACTTTGATGCCGTCGGCCAGCACGGTAATGGCGCCCGGCTCGACGTCTTTGCCGGCAACGTGCAATTCTTCCGGCTTGAACGTGTAGAGCGGGTAATCGCGCAGCAGTTGCTGCGCCACGACGGCGCCGATGGCGTTCAGTTGCTCGCCATATTGCGCCGGCATGCCGGCGACCTGGACACGTTCGACGGAAGGATTGTCGAGCAGCACGGCGCGTCTGGCCGGGTCGTACCTGAGCCCGCTGCTCAGTGAAAGCGTGCCGTTGATCGGTGGCGCGGGCAGCAAGGTGTTGCTGACCTGTGCATCCATCTGGGTGGTCACGCGGTTGTTGGCTTCGTCGAGCAGCAGGCGCGGATGCGTCAGCTGGACGTCGAGCACCTGGGCGTAGCGCAACCGTGCCGGGAAACGCTTGTCGACGGCGTCCTGCAGTTCCTGGCGGGAAAATGTGTAGTCGCCGGTCCAGACGTTATAGCCGGCCCAGGCGCTGGCGGCGACCAGCATGGCAAGCGCGCCGGCGGCGGCGGCTTTGCGCGTTGTCAGGGATTTGCGGGGCCGGGTGCGGTGTTGCGTCGTCGGCATGCTGCGGTGCCTCCAGGTTGGCGTCTTGCGCGTTATCCCTTCTGACCGCGCCTGCGCCGGCTTTGTTCAATTGTCCGATTGTCGTCCAATTGTCCAGTCTTGCCGCGGGCCATGCGCACGATCAGTAATGCGGCGGGAGTTCGTGTTGGGGGCCGTTGTCGGCGCCGCCCGTGCCGCTGGAGCGCATCTGCTGGTAAAGCGCCTGGAGTTGTTCCTGCAGCAGGTCGATCTGCCGCTGCTGGCGCGCCACGGCGAGATTGAGCGTGTCGAGCAGGTCGTCCTGGAAGGCGACCTTGATTTCTAGTTCGGTCAGGCGGGATTCCATTTTGTGTTCTCCATTGGGCCGCGCATTGTAAGGCAGGTGCGGCGCGGCCTTTACTGCATTGTCAGCCTGGCCAGCCGGCCCAGCGTGGCGAGCGCGGCGTCGGTCCGGTCGTCGAAGTCGTGGCCGCAGTTGATGCGCAAGCAATGCCGGAAGCCGCCATGCGCGGAAAAAATCGGGCCGGGCGCGATGCTGATGCCGTGCGAGAGCGCATAGCGGTGCAGCGCAAGGCTGTCGGTGCCAGCCGGCATCTCGATCCACAGGAAGTACCCGCCAGCCGGCCGCGTGGCCCGCGTGCCCGGCGGGAAGTGCCGCGCGATGGCCTGCGCGAAGGCGTCCTGCCGCTGCATCAGCGCCTGGCGCAACTGCCGCAGGTGCCGGTCGTAGCCGCCCTTCTCCAGGTAGTTAAGGATAGCGGCTTGTGTTGGCGCCGCCACTGTCAGCGTGCTGGTGAGCTTTGCGCGCGCCACTTCGCGCGCAAAGCGTCCGGGCGCGGCCCAGCCGATCCGATAGCCCGRCGCCAGGCATTTGGAGAACGATCCGCAGTGCATCACCAGCCCCTGCGTGTCGAACGCCTTGGCCGGGGTGGGGCGCTTGTTGCCGAAGTACAGCTCGCCGTAGACGTCGTCCTCGATCAGCGGCACTTCGAAGCGCGCCAGCAACTGCACCAGTTCGCGCTTCTTGTCGTCGGGCATCAGGCTGCCCAGCGGGTTCTGGAAATTGGTCATCAGCCAGCACGCGCTCGGGCGGTGGCGTTCCAGCGCGCGGGCGAGGGCGTCGAGCTCGATGCCTTCGCGCGGATGCGTGGGCACCTCGATGGCGCGCAGGCCGTGGCGCTCCAGCGCCTGCAGCGCGCCGTAGAAGGTGGGCGACTCGATGATGACCGCGTCGCCCGGGCGCGTGACGGCCGCCAGGCACAGGTTCAGCGCCTCCAGCGCGCCGTTGGTGATGACGATCTCGTCCGTGTGCACGGTAAGCCCGTCGATCAGGTAGCGCAGGGCGATCTGGCGGCGCAGGCCGGCGTTGCCCGGCGTCATGTCGTCCACCGAGCTCCATGGGTCCAGCTGCTGGACCACTGCCGCCATGGACTTGGCGAGGCGCGGCAGCGGAAACAGCAGCGGACTGGGAAACGCGGAGCCGAGTGGCACCAGCTCCCGCTGCTTGGCCGACGCCAGCACGTCGAAGACCAGTTCGCTGACATTCAGCGTGGTGGATTCGTCCGCCGGCTGCGACGCGGCCTCGGGCTCGGGTGGCAGCACGCGGCTGGTGCTGGCCACGAAGTACCCGGAGCGCTGGCGCGCGATGATCAGCCCGCGCGCTTCCAGCAGGTAGTAAGCCTGGAACACCGTGGAGGGGCTGAGCGCGCGGCTGGCGCTGGCCTGGCGCACGGAGGGCAGGCGGTCGCCGGGCCGCAGCGTGCCGGCCTGGATCGAGTGCGCGATATCGTCGGCCAGCGTTTCGTAGAGCGTGCCGGGCGTGGCTTCCCCGTCTTTTAGCGGGGGGGTGTCTGGCTTGCTGGGCGGCATTGGAGATCCACTGTTTGGCCTATGTCTGATTTCCGGCAACTGTATCGTATCGGCGCGATGCACGACACAGCGCATGGGGATATTCCAATGCGGCAGATTTGCTGCGGCAACATGTCACGCCTGATTCCCTCTGATCCGGTTGTATCGATCCGATCTGATCCTGTTCGGGCCGGCCTTGTCTCCTTAGCATTCAACGCTGTCCGCAAGCCACGGCCGCCACGGCGCCGTCATGGGAAGTGCAAGGAAATCCATGGATCCCACGAGTCTGTTGTTAGCTACCTTCCTGCTGTCGGTCGGTGGCCTGTTTGCTTTCATCTGGTCGTTGCGCAAGGGCTTGTTCGATCTCGAAGCCGCTGGTGCGCGCACCATCTTTGCGCCCGGCGAGGTCGGCCAGCCGGAGGAGCCGTCGAGCGACGCGGCGCAGCGCCAGGCACTCTGGGTGGGCGCGGCGTCCAGCCGGGAGGCGCCTGCCACCGCCGCCGCACGCGCCGATCTCGAGGCGGAGCTGGTGGTGGCGTCCGCCGCCGGCCTGCTTAGCTCGCTCAAGCTGCATATGCCCGACCTGCTGACCGGGCAGGCGTGGCTTTCCTTTGGCCGCTTGCGCACGCTGCACCTGAACGCGGTCGCCTATGGCTGGGCGCCGATGGGGCTGCTCGGGCTGACGCTGTGGATGCTGCCCCGCCTGCTGCGCACGCCGCTGCTGGGCGGGCGCTTTGCCATGATCGGCGCGCTGGTCTGGAATGCGGGGCTGGTGGCGGGGCTCGGCAGCATTGCTGTGGGCATCAACGCCGGACTGGAGTGGCTGGAGATCCCCTGGCAAGTGGGCCTGCTGTTCGCGCTGGGCGGGATGATGATCGGCCTGCCGCTGGCATTCATGCTGCAAAAGCGCCGTGTGCATCATCTGTACGTGTCGGTCTGGTACATCGGCGCGGCGCTGTTCTGGTTCCCGGTGCTGTACGTGGTGGCCAAGATCCCGGGCGTGCATTTCGGCGTGGAGCAGGCCACCATGAACTGGTGGTTCGGGCACAACGTGCTGGGCCTGTTCTATACGCCGCTGTCGCTCGCCTCGGTCTATTACTTCCTGCCCAAGGTGATCGGGCGGCCGGTGCGCTCGTATAACCTGTCGTTGCTGGGCTTCTGGACGCTGGCGTTCTTCTACGGCCAGGTCGGCGCGCACCACCTGATCGGCGGCCCGATTCCGCCGTGGCTGATCACGCTTTCCATCGTGCAGAGCGTGATGATGATCATCCCGGTGACCGCGTTCTCGGTGAACCAGCACCTGACGCTCAAGGGCAACTTTGGCGCGCTGCGCCACTCGGCCACGCTGCGCTTCATCGTGTTCGGCGCCATCATGTACACGCTGGCGTCGGTGCAGGGCTCGTTCGAGGCGCTGCGCTCGCTCAACGCGGTGACGCACTTCACGCACTTCACGGTGGCGCACGCGCACCTGGGCATGTACGGCTTCGTGTCGATGGTGATCTTCGGCGGCATCTACTTCGCGCTGCCGCGCATCGTCGACGCGCCGTGGCCCCGGCCCGCGCTGATCTCGCTGCATTTCTGGCTGGTGGTGGCGGGCTTTTCCACCTACCTCATCACGCTGAGCATTGGCGGCGTGCTGCAGGGCCTGGCGCTGCTGGACCCGGCGCGTCCCTTCATGGAATCGGTGACGGTCACGCTGCCCTGGCTGCAGGGGCGTTCGCTGGGCGGCGCGCTGATGACGCTCGGCCATCTGGTCTTTGCCTTTCACTTTGCCTTGATGGTCTTGCGTCCTTCGGCGCTGGCGCAGACCGATCGCATGGTTTCCCAAGCGGCTGCCTGAACATGGAAAACGAACTCAAACTTGTGGGCGGGGCCATGGTCACGCTCTCGCTCGCCACCTCGGCCATGATCGTGGTGCCCTTCCTGCAGCTCAAGGATGTGCCCGCGCCGGCGGCGCTGGCGCCCTACACCAGCGAGCAGCTGCGCGGGCGCGAGGTGTATCTCGCCAACGGCTGCATCGCCTGCCATACGCAGCAGCCCAGCTCCACCGGCGCGGGCCGCGCCGACGGCGCGCGCGGCTGGGGCCGCCCGTCCGTGGCGGCGGACTACCACTATGACAGCCCGCCTTTGCTCGGCACCATGCGCACCGGCCCGGACCTGTTCAATATCGGCGTGCGCCAGCCGAGCGCCGACTGGCACCTGGGCCATCTCTACCAGCCGCGCGCCTACGTGGCGGACAGCATCATGCCGGGCTACCCGTTCCTGTTCGAGCTCAAGCCGGAAGGCGCCGTCGGCAAGAGCGACAAGGTGGTCGCGCTGCCCGGCGGCACGGTGCCGCCGGGCAAGGTGGTGGTGGCCACGCCCCAGGCGCTGGACCTGGTCGCCTACCTGATTGGCCTGCGCCACACCTACCCGGTGGTGGAGCAGGCCGCAGCCGCGGGCGCAACCGGCCAGCCGCCGGAGCCTGCCTCGCTGGCATCCGTTTCGACCGCGCCGTCCAACCCGTTCGGTGCGATCGCTTCTTCTCAATCCACCTCCAGCCCGCCGGCGCCACGCGCGCCCGGCGCGCAAGCCAGCTACGATGAAGCCCTCGCAAGCCCATAAGACAGAGAACGCCGATCCCGTTGAGCAGCACAACCCGGTGCCCAAGATCGTGCTGGCACTGGTATGCGGCCTGCTGGTCTGGGCCATCAGCTACATCCTGATCGAGCGCGCCGACGGCAGCGCCGCGCTGGGCGACCGGCGCGACCTGGCCGCGCTGGCGGCGCCGGCCGGGCAGGGCCGCGTAGCCGACGGCAAGCTATTGTTCGCCGCCAACTGCCAGGCTTGCCACCAGGCCAACGGGCAAGGCATTCCCGGTGTGTTCCCGCCGCTGGCAGGCTCCCCCTGGGTCAACGACGATCCGGACCGCCTCGCGCAGATCCTGCTGCACGGCATGACTGGCCCGCTGGACGTGCTCGGTACCACCTACAACGGCGCCATGCCGGCCTTCGGCGAGCAGTTCTCCGACCAGGAGATCGCGGCGCTGGCCACGCATATCCGCAGCCAGTGGGGTAATGGCGCCGCGCCGGTCGAGGCCGCGCAGATCGCGGCGGCGCGCGCGGCTTCCGTCGCGCAAAAGGCGCCCTGGCACGGCGGCGAAGCGCTGCAGGCATTCATGACCACGGGAGGTGCCCCCAAGCCATGACGCGTGCGTGGAGCAAGACGCTGGCGATGGTTGCGCTCGTGCTGGTGTTGGCCGGTGCGGCGGTGTTCGCCACGACGCGCGGCTTGCGCACGCTTAGCGCCGATGGCGCCCGGCGCCTGGACCTGGCGCGCGCCCCGCGCGAGCTGCCGGCGCTGGCCTTGTTCGACCAGACGGGCCGGCGGCACGATTTTGGCGGCCCCATGCCGCAGGGCGAGGGCAGCGGCAAGCGCGGCAGGCCCGTCACGCTGGTGACCTTCGTCTATACCCGATGCCTGGCAATCTGCCGCACCAGCGCATCGGGGCAGGCCTGGCTGCAGCAGCAATTGCGCGAGCGCGGCCTGCAGGACCGCGTGCGCCTGCTGACGCTCTCCTTCGACCCGGCACGCGATACGCCTGCTGCGCTGCTGGCCTATGCGCGCACGCTGCGCGCCGATCCTGCCATCTGGACCTTCGCCACCGTGGCCGATCCTGCGCGCTTGCGCGGCCTGCTCGACGCCTTCGGCATCGTCGTGCTGCCCGATGGGCTGGGCGGCTATTCGCACAATGCCGCGCTGTTCCTGGTCGACGCGCAAGGCCGGCTGGCTGCTGCCTATGACGTGGAGCGGCCGGACCTGGCGCTGGCCGACGTGCTGCGCAGCCGGCTGTGAAGGCGCGGCTTGCACCCGCCTGGCAAGCTTGCCTGCCCGGCCTGATGCTGGCCGTGGCCGCGCTCTTGCGCCCATGGCTGGAGGCGACCATGGCCAGGCATATGGGGCTGGAACTGCCGCTGCTGGCACTTGCCGGCTGGTGGGCGGCGCGCTGTGCCGGGCCGCGGCTGGCGGCCTGGGTGGCGCCATGGAACGCGGCGGGGCTGCCAGGCCTGCTGGCGGCGTGGTGCATCGTCAGCTACTGGATGCTACCAGTGGCACTGGACGCAGCCACGCTGGCGGGCGCAATGGGCATGGCCAAGGTGGCGAGCATGGTGCTGGCGGGGCTGCTGGCGCGCGCCTCGTGGCAGGCTGCCGGCCCTGTGGTGCAGGGGTTCTTTGTCATCAACGGTGCCTGGATGATGCTGAGCGCCGGATTGCTGTACCAGGAGGCGGAGTCGCAACTGTGCAGCACCTACCTGGTCGATGAGCAACTGGCGGCGGGCCGGGTGCTGGTGCTGTGGGGGCTGGCCTTGCTGGCGATGTGGCTGTTTGCCGTTGCCAGCCGGCTAGCGGTGGATCGCGAGCCGGTCACCTAGGCCAGCCAACCCACCGCAGACCGGACAGCATTGCCATGCGAATTGACGTGGTGTAACGTTACGCAGTCCTGCGGGGCCCGGATGCTTGCTTGTTTCTCCGCCCCAGCCTAATTACGGACTCCCATGCATCACGCTGCGCACAATGCCTTTGCCGCCATCGCGACCCGCCCGGGCGCGGCGCGGCCGTGCGCCGCCTTCGTACCGCTCGCACCGCCTGTCACTTCTGCGCCGCGCACGCGGGCCGGCCTTGCGCCGCCGCCCCCAGCCGTGCTGGGCTGATCGTCAGCCCGTCTTTTTTCGGCTTCTTCCTTCTTCGGCTGGTTCCCGCCTGATGCCAGGGCGCCTTCGCGTCCGCGCGGCGTCAGTGTGCCGGGGCGCGCCGGAGTCTTACGGATTACCGTGACAGGTGAAACCCATGGATTTGAACAAAAACGCACTGAGCGCGCATGGCTCGACCACGCTCTTCGTGCTGCTATGGAGCAGCGGCGCCATCTTTGCGCGCCTCGGGCTTGAATATGCTTCTGCCTTTGCCTTGCTGGCCGCGCGCTTTGCGCTGGCGCTGGCCGTGCTGCTGGTGCTCGCGGCCTGGCGGCGGCGCTGGTTGCCGCAGCCCGGCACGCGCTTGCAGGTGGTCTGCTCCGGGCTGCTGCTGACCGGCGCGTATTCGATCTTCTACCTGCTGGCGCTGGCGCGCGGCATGACGCCGGGCGTGCTGGCCACGCTGCTGGGCGTGCAGCCGATCCTGACCTTGCTGCTGGTGGAGCGGCGCTTTTCCGCGCGCCGGCTGGCAGGCCTGGCGGTGGCGTTGGGCGGGCTGGTGCTGGTGGTCTTCCAGGGCATAGCGATGGCGCGGATCTCGCCGCTGGGCATGGGCTTTGCGCTCTGCGCGCTGGCGTGCATGACGATCGGCGCCATCCTGCAAAAACGCATCCGGCAAGCACCGCTCGACGTGATGCCGTTGCAATACGGCGCGGGCTTGGCGCTGTGCTTGCTGTTCGTGCCGTTCCAGCCGATGGTGGTGGTGCCCTCGGCGGGCTTCGCGCTGTCGCTCGGATGGCTCGCGCTGGTGATTTCGGTGGGCGCCACGCTGCTGCTCTACCGGCTGATCCACGCGGGCAACCTGGTCAACGTCACCAGCCTGTTCTACCTAGTGCCGGCCGTGACCGCGCTGATGGATTACCTGTTCCTGGGCAATCGCCTTGCCGCGCTGAGCCTGGCAGGCATGGCGGCGATCGTGCTTGGGCTGGTGCTGGTGTTCAGCCAGAAGGCGGATAGCCCGGTAGCCTGAAAGCCAAGCCGGCCCCGGCCGCTACACGCCGAAGAGGCGCGCCGCGGCCGGGGCCGGCTTGCATCGGCACGCAGCGTATCAGGCGTGTGCGAGCCGCTTTTCCGTGCGCCGCGCCGGCAGCGCGAGCGTTGGCACGGCTTGCAGCAGGGGCGCGGCAACGGTGCCCATCTCGAAGCGCGCGGGCGCTTCCTTGGCCAGGCGGCGCAGCCGCTCCAGCCGGGCTTCCACGCGCGCGTCGGGCTGCGTGTCGAGGCACAGGGTGGACGGGCACGCCACGCCAAGCATATCCAGCGCTTGCTTGAAGTTGGCGGGCGTCAGGCCCTCGGCCGGATTCACGCTGACCACGTGCGGCAGCAGATGCGCGTATTGCGGGTCTGTCATCGATGCCGTGTCGCAGGTCAGGATGGCAAAGGCCTGCGGTGCGGGGCGGTGCGCAAAATAGGCCGCGATGCGGGCTGCGTGGCCGCCGGGTACATCGGGGGTCATGCCTTCCACCTGCAGGTCGAGCTGCTGCAGGATGGCGGCGGGAACGCCGCGGCGCCATGCCTCGGATACCACCACGCGCGCACCGGCCAGGCCGAACAGGCGCCGCACGAATCCGAGCGCGACGGGATCGAAGAAGCGGACGTCGCGCAAGGTGCCGGTATCGGGGATTCCGCCCAGCCGAGCCTCGGAGCGGCTCGAGTAGAGGACACCGGGGACGTCAAGCATGATGAGGCGTTCGGACATGATTTCCTATTGGGTTGCAGCGCCGGTTGGCACGTTTGAAGATTACGACGCATCCCGGAAAATCTGGAGAGGCGAGAAGTGCCTAAGTTGCAACATATCTGTAACTTGAGATGCGACTTCGTAAAAATCAGCGATTCGCCCGGGCTAGTTGTTTCGGCGCGAAACAATTAGCCCGGGCGATTCCGGTCTTCATGAACCCGGCAAGCGGCGCCAGCGCGGCTTTACAGCATGCCGGTGACGGCCGCCAGCCGCTCGATGCTCCATCCCTTGCCCAGTAGGATCATGCGCGTGTGCAGGTCGTCATGCACTTCGCGGCTGACTTCCTGCCCGAGATAAGTCAGCGTCTTGTAGCGCAGGTCGACATAGCCCAGCACATGGTGCTTGGCCAGCGAGTGCCACAAGGCATTGGCGCCGGCGGACTGCCGCGCGCCCGTCATCAGGCACAGGCCGGCGTCCAGCCCCCAGCGGTAGATTGCGGTGGCCAGCCCGCGGCGCTGATAGGCCGTCTCGTACTTGGAGTGCGGCGCGCGCAGGTATTGGTCGGCGCGCCGCCCCACCTCGATCAGGCGGTTGAAGACCGTGTAGCCCGCCAGGCGCTTGCGCGCCACATCCTCCACGTAGACGTAGTACTCGCCATCCGCCTCGCGGTAGCGGATCACCAGCTCCGGCGAGTCGGTGGCGATTGCCGGGATGCCGTGCAGACGATCGCCCGGCCGGTGCAGGCGGCCGTAGATGGAATCGAACTCCTGGTCGAGCTCGGCGGGGCGGTGGCTGACATCGATGCGCAGCTCGAGCCTGCGCGCAAGCCACGGAAGCGCCGTGGCCGGCGCCATGATGGACATGTCGTTCTCCCGGAGGCGCGGCGGTCAGGCCGGCATGTGCTGGAAGCCCCGTGCCAGGGCAAACACCACGACCATGAAGAAGGCCAGGACCAGCAAGACTTTGTAGAACATTGCTTATCTCCCAAGTGAACGATGTGAACAATGAGAACGTGAAGGAACAAGGACAAGCCAGGCGGTGGCATCTCAGCACATGGCAGGTTCCTCCCACCATCCGCTCACCAGGCCTTCGGGCTTGCGCGCCGCCAGCACCTTCGCGCTCGCCGGCCATGCATCGACCCTGACATCCAGGCCGGCGTACACGCCATAGCCAATGCCCGCGCGGATCTCGTCGCCCGCCTGCAAGCCTTCGCCCGCCTTGATGGCGCATTCGGCAACGATGGCCTCGAGCGCCTTGATGCCCCAGCCGGCCTCCAGATGCATGCCGCAGCGGATGGAAGCGCCGCACTCGATGCCGTGGCCGGCGCGCACGGTGTGGCGCGCATCGATGACACCGCCGGCGCGGATGCTCTTGCCGCAGTGAATGGCTGCTTGCCCGATCAGGTCCTGCCCGGCCACGGCGCTGCCGCCGAGCGCGATCTTGCCGCCGCACAGCACATCCCAGCCGGCCTTGAGGTTGCCGCCGCCGGTGATCGTGTCCTGCACGTCGATGCCCCATGCGGCCTTGATATCGCCGCCCGCTTCGAGCACGCCGCCGCTGTGGATGCCGCCGGCCGCCGCAAGGCTGTCACCGGCCACGATGGCCCGGCCCGCGCGTATGCCGCCGCCGGCCTGGATGCTGCCGCCGGCGCGCAGCGTGGTCCCGACGTCGATGCAGCCGCGCACCACCAGCGAGCCGGCAAAGACCACGGCATCGGCCTCGACGCTGTCCACGGCGAGTACGGCATCGGTGGGGCCGAACTGTGCGAGCAGCCAGCAGGCGTCGTCAACGCGGCCGTCATCGACGAGGGCGTCGAGCAGGTGCTGGTAGTCGCTGCCGCCCTGGCGGTTGCGGACGAACCAGCGGTAGCCATCGGCGCAGGGGCGCTTGGCTTTGACAAAATTCTTGGTGAGCTCCATGGCGATGAAGGCGTGCGAAGTGAATGCCGCGAACGCGCCGCGGCAGGAAAAAGGGGTGCAGGGCCATGACGGGGCGACGGCTATGCCGTGGCCCCGTGCTCAATCAGAGATTGATGAGAAGGTAGACGACGGCGACGGTGCCGATCGCACAGAGGGTCTTGTGATAGATCGAAGACGAAGACACGGCTTTTCTCCCAGGTTGCACATTGGACAAGGGGCGCGATGCGCGCCCTCAGGCAAAGTGCCGTGCGGGGAAAGTCAGGACCTGGCTGGTGTGTCCTGGTTTCCCCGCACGGCCTGGAAAAGCACGGCGGCGAAACCATAGGTGTTGACCGCGGCCGGTGTGGCGCGGAGCGAGCGCACGCCGCCCTTGGCCGCGCACGCACGCGTTGCCACCGCATGCATGGCATGGCGGCGGACTGCGTTGCGGTGCGGGACGAGGAGCATGAGGTCTCGAATGAAGGGTGGAAAATCCTGGCAAGCCGCTGCCGTTTTTTGAGGCAGCACGTACTCTTATGCCATATCGGGTGGGGCTTGTCCAGCTAACCCCCCTTGCGGGCGGACGCGAGGCGGGCATCCTGGCCGGGCACCTCGGCTAGAATCGTGCGTCTTCACGAGAGGGGGCGCCACATGCTCGAAGCCATCGGCCTGGGCAAATCGTATGGCACGCGGGCGGTGGTGAAGGACGTTGCCTTCACCGTCGCTGGCGGCGAGATCACGGGCCTGCTGGGGCCCAACGGGGCCGGCAAGAGCACCACGGTAGCGATGCTGTGCGGCCTGGTGGCCCCCGGTGCCGGGCGCGTCCTTATTGGTGGCAGCGCGCTGCAGGATGCCGGCGCGCGCGCGGCGAGCCAGCTCAAGCGCCGTATCGGGCTGGTGCCCCAGGAGCTGTCGCTCTACGAGGAACTGCCGGCGCGCGCCAACCTGGAATTGTTCGGCGCGCTCTATGGCTTGTCGGGTGCTTTGCTGCGCGAGCGCACGGCCCAGGCACTTGCGCTGGTGGGTTTGTCCGAGCGCGCGCGGGACAAGCCCGCGCATTTCAGCGGCGGCATGAAGCGCCGCCTGAACATTGCCTGCGCGCTGGTCCACGATCCCGACATCCTGATCTTCGACGAGCCCACCACCGGGGTCGACCCGCAAAGCCGCAATGCCATCTTCGACAGCCTGGAAGCGCTGCGCGAGCGCGGCAAGGCGCTGCTCTACACCACGCACTACATGGAAGAGGCCGAGCGACTGTGCGACCGCATCGTGATCATGGACCACGGGCAGGTGGTGGCCAGCGATACGCTGGCCGGGCTCTATGGCCGGTTGCCGGTGGCCGAGACGCTGCAGGTCACGGTCGACGGCGTGGTCGATGCCGCGCAACTGGCGCATGACTGCGCTGCGCACCACGTTCGTCACGCACAGCAATGCGCCGGCGTGCTGACCATTGGCGTGGACGATCTCGCGCGCGCCGTGCCCGCGGTGATGGCCTGGCTGGGCGCCCGTGGCCGCGTGGTGCGGCACCTGGCGTCGGGCCGGGCCACGCTGGAGGATGTGTTCCTGGCCCTGACCGGGCGGCAACTGAGGGACGGAGCATGAGCGCGTTGAATGCACTGCGTGCCTTGTTCGCACTGGTCCGCGCGGACTTGCGGCTGTATTTCTCGGATCGCCGGGCGCTCGTCATGGGCGTGGCCGCGCCGATCGCCATCGCGGCGTTCTTTGGCTACCTGTTCAACCCCGCCACGCAGAAGCCATCGCGCATCCCGGTGGCGCTCAGCGACCTCGATGGCACTCCCTTGTCGCAGAAGATCGTCGCGGCGCTGCGGCAGGATCGCGCATTGCAGTTGCGCGAGCTGCCGGCCCAGGCCGCCGATGAAGCGGTGCGGCAAGGCAAGGTGCAGGTAGCCGTGACCTTGCCGGACGGCTTCGGCGAGGCGGCGCCGCGCGCGCTGTTCGGCGCGCAGCCCAAGCCGGTGCTGACGTTGCGCTACGACCCCTCGCAGGCGCTCGCCCTGGCGGTGGTGCGCGGCGTGCTGACCCAGCACGTGATGGAAAGCGTATCGCAGGCGGCCATGGGCAGCGGGCCGGACGCGGCCCGGCCGCTTGGTGCGCTGCGTGGCGCAATGGCAGCGAATCCGGACCTCCCGGCCGCGTACCGCCAGGATGTGCTGGCGATGGCCGACAGCATCGAGCGCGTGCAGCGGGCTCAGGCGGCGCGCGCCGCGAGCGGGCCGGACGCGGCAGGCATGCCCAGCATGCGGATGGGGCTGCCGTTCGAGGCGCGCGAGCAGCCGGCCAGCGCGCAGGCCGGCCGTCCCTACAACAGCTACGCGCATGCCTTCGCCGGCATGGGCGTGCAGTTCATCCTCTTCATGGGCATCGAGTTTGGCGTGGGGCTGCTGCTGATGCGCCGCCTCGGCCTGTGGCAGCGCCTACGTGCCGCGCCGGTGTCGCGCGCTCTGTTGCTGGGCAGCCGCATCGTCAGCGGCGCGCTCACGGCCGCGATCCTGATGGCGCTGATCTTCAGCGCCGCCATTGCGTTCTTTGGCGTGCGCATCGACGGCAGCGTGGCGGGCTTTGCCGGGGTGGTGGTGGCCTTTGCCCTGACCACCGCCAGCTTCGGCCTGCTGGTGGCTGCGCTCGGGCGCACGCCGGCGGCCACGCGCGGGCTGGCGATCTTCGCCACCTTGCTGATGGTGATGCTGGGCGGCGCCTGGGTGCCGGCTTTCCTGTTCCCGTCGTGGCTGCAATCGGCGTCGCTGGCCTTGCCCACGCGCTGGGCCGTGGACGGGCTGGACGCGATGACCTGGCGCGGGCTGCCGCTGCAGGCCGCGCTGGTGCCGATCGGTGTGTTGCTGGGCTTTGCCGCGCTGTTCGCGCTGCTGGCGATCTGGCGTTTCGACTGGGAGGAGCCAGCAGCTAGCGCATAACAGGCACCAACGAGGAGCGCAGGCGTGTGGTCGTGCTCCGGCTCCTGGTGTCCCGTTCCGGTGATTCGCTCACAAAATCTGCCGAGTTTGGCGAGGATTGAATCGGTGGAAGCCGTGTCATGGAATGCGGTTGTATTTTTTGTTTGGCATGATGGCGCCGGAAGTGTTTTGGGGGTGGGGTTTTCATGCTTCTAGCTGCTGGCGCGGCTGTGCGGTGTTGGCCGTTTTAGAACGTGTGAGATGTCACTTTTCTTTACTCGTAAAGAAAAGATGGTATGAACGCGCCCCGTCCCCGCAGTGGAGCGCGAGGTGGCGAGACGGTAGTGTGGGTCAGG
>NZ_JBFRDD010000063.1:0-47574 GCF_052113425.1 Cupriavidus sp. YAF13 | reverse complement strand
ATTGGAAGGCTGCTATGAACCAGTTCGCGATCCTGTACGAGGAGCGCTTCACCCATCCGCATCGTTGAGATAATGCTGCACTCACCGCTCAAGTCGACGGTGAGTCTATACCTGCCCTGCACACAAAAAAACTGACAGGCCCGGGGCTGCCGTATGGCCCTTGGGTCCAAAAACCAACACCGAAAAATCAAATCCAAAGCGTGGACAAGAGCCAACGGTTCTGCCCTTGCGCATAGACAAACACCCCCTCACTTCCCCTTAAAACTAGGAAAAAACAACTGCTCCCCTTCCACCCTATAAGCCGCAATCGTATCCTGCCCATCCTTAGACGTAATCCACTCCACCAGCTTCATCGCATCCGCGTAATTGGTACCAGGATGCTTGGCCGGATTCACGGCAATCACGCCATACGGATTGAACATCCTGGGATCGCCCTCCAGCAGGATCGCCAATCCGGTCTTGGCGCGGTACGCGCCATAAGTGGCCCGATCAGACAACGTATAGCCCGGCATCTGCGCGGCCATGGTCAGCACTTCGCCCATCCCCAGCCCGGCATTCACGTACCACGGCTGCCCCTTGGGCTCGATCCCCGCCTGTTTCCAGTAGTCCTTCTCCATCACGTCGGTCCCGGAGTTATCCCCGCGCGAGATGAACTTGGTGCCGCCGGCGGCGATCTTCCTGAAGCCGGCCAGCACGTCCTTGCCGCCTTTTAGCCTGGCCGGGTCGCTGGCCGGGCCAACCACGATGAAGTC
This sequence comes from Cupriavidus sp. YAF13, assembly GCF_052113425.1. NCBI lineage: Bacteria > Pseudomonadati > Pseudomonadota > Betaproteobacteria > Burkholderiales > Burkholderiaceae > Cupriavidus > Cupriavidus sp. YAF13. The sequence continues at coordinate 46,822 of NZ_JBFRDD010000063.1, read as the reverse complement.
GTTGTACATGACGTCGCGGCGGTTGACGCCGTAGCCCGCCGCCATGAATTCGTCTTCCATCTTGCGGGCGTGCACCAGCAGCACGTCGACGTCGCCCATCTCGCCCATCTTCATCGCCTTGCCCGAGCCCACGGCGATCACTTTGACGGTGACACCGCTCTTTTGCTCGAACCTGGGCAGCAGGAATTTCAGCAGGCCGGAGTTTTCCGTGCTGGTGGTCGTGGCCAGCTTGAGTTCGCCGGCGAAGGCGCCGGTGGCGCTGGTGGCGCCGGCCACGCCAACCAGGCAAACCAGTCCGATAGCGCACGCGGCGCGGTTCGAAATATGGCGTAAAAGGCATTGCTTGCCGACCACTTGCATGGATTCTCCTTGTCTTGTGTTTTCAGAAACACAATTGCCACAAACTCATGAGATCGGTGAGAATGCAGAAAAATACGTGGAAATCAGCGTTTTGCATTCTGGGTGAACCACATCTCTAAAGTAAATATGAAAAGCGTTTCATATGACATTTCGCTTTGACCTGTTCCCGGTAGTCGCCGCGGACGACAATCCTCGCTCCAACGGCAAGGTGTTCCAACTGCTCAAGGCTGTGCGCGAGACGGGTTCCCTGCATCGCGCGGCGCGCGAGATCGGGTTGTCGTACCGGCACGCCTGGGGCGTGATGCGGTCTTGGGAGGAGATGCTTGGGCGCAGCATGCTCGACATGGAGCGCGGCCGGGGGGCGTCGCTGACGCTGTTTGGCGAGCGCTTGCTGCGTGCCGAGGGGCGCTTGCGCGATTCGATCGACCCGGTCGTGCAGAAGGCCATGATCGATTTCCTGGCGGACCTGGACGACGCGGCCCAGCCGCAGACCCGCATCCGCTTCTCCGGCAGCCATGATCCGGCCATGGAGGTCCTGGCGGGGGCGCTGCACGACGCGCCGGGCGGCCTGCAGCTCGACACTGTGTTCTGCGGCAGCGTGGAGGGCCTGATTTGYCTGCAGGAGCGGCAGTCCGAGCTGGCTGGCTTCTACGTCTCGCCGATCCAGAAGGCTGGCTCCGTGGCCCACGTGACGCTGCGCAAATGGCTGCGTCCGGCCGCCGTACGCTTGATCCGGCTGGCCTGGCGCGAGCAGGGCCTGATCGTCGCGCGCGAGCTCGCGGGCGAGATCCACGGCCTGCGCGACCTGGCCCGTACCCGTGCCCGCTTCGTCAACCGCCAGCGCAGTTCCGGCACGCGCATGCTGTTCGACCAGTTGCTGGCCACCGACGGGCTCTTCCCGGACCAGATCGTCGGCTACGAAACCCCCGAGTTCAGCAACGAGAAGGTGGCGGAAGCGGTGCACGCCGGCCATGCCGAGGTGGGGTTCGGCCTGCGCATGAATGCCGAGGCCCATGGGCTGGCCTTTGTGCCGCTGACGCGCGAGGCCTACTACCTGGCGCTGCGCAAGAACGACCAGATCACGCCCTGGGCGCATGGCTTGCTTTCGCATCTGGCCGACCCGGCCTTCCGGCGCCGCATCGAGGCGCTTCCCGGCTACGCCATGGCCGAGCCCGATGGCATCCTGACGCCGCAGGAGGCCCTTCCCTGGTATGGCCCCGACGGCAAGGAAGGCGGCTGACGCCGTCCGCCGGGGAGGGTGGGAACCCGGCTGTTTGAGCGCGCGCGTATTACACTGGTTGTATAGGCGGGGCTGCATGCCCGCCAGACAGACCCAGCAAGGAGCGCCATGCTAGAAACGGCCGCGTTGGCCGCGGGCTTGTCCTGGACCAGCGGATTCCGCCTTTACCTGGCCGTGTTCACGGCTGGCGCACTGGGCCGCCTGGGCTGGCTGCACCTGCCGCCCGGCCTGCAGGCGCTGGAATCGTGGTGGGTGATCGCGCTGGCCGCGGTGCTGGCCCTGGCCGAATTCGTGGCCGACAAGGTGCCAGGCTTCGATTCCTTCTGGGACAGCATCCAGACCTTTATCCGCATCCCCGCCGGCGCGATCCTGGCCGCCGCCGCCTTCGGGCAGCTCGATCCGCAATGGATGGTCGCCGCCGGGCTGATCGGGGGCACACTGGCCGGCACCGCCCATGCCGCCAAGGCTGGCACCCGCGCCCTGATCAACGTCTCGCCGGAACCGTTTTCGAATTGGGCTGCCTCACTGAGCGAGGACGTTGCCGCCAGCAGCGGGCTGCTGCTGGCTTTTTTCCTGCCCGTGGTGTTCCTGGTGGTGCTGGCCGTGCTGCTGCTGGTGGCGGCGTGGCTGCTGCCCAAGCTGTGGCGCGGCTTGCGCCATTTGCGTGACGCGTTGGCCAAGCGTGCTCCGGCGGCCTCGCCGGCGGGGCGTCAGCCCCGGCGCTGAGTGGCGGGATCGACCCTCGCTTTGCCCAATCCGGCCATAATCTGGCCCTGGTCCGGCGGATGCGCGCCGGGATCCACCCGCTGGTGTCCTGCCGCCGCGCCAATCCTGGACTGCGGCTTGCCCGGCTGGCCGCCACCATGCATGTGCACGGACAAGAGATTAGAGATAAGAGATCAATGTCTTCAGAACCCGCCTCCCAGCACGTTCCCGCAGCAGCCACCGCAGCCGCAGCCACCGCAGCAACCATCACCATGGCCCTGGCATCGTCCGGCCCCCGCCCGACGCGCTTCTCGCCCTGGCGCCAGGCTTTGCGCATGGCGCGGCGCGATTGGCGCGCCGGCGAGCTGAGCCTGTTGCTGTTCGCGCTGGTGCTGGCCGTGGCGGCGCTCAGCAGCGTGGGCTTTCTGGCCGACCGCATGCGCCTGGGGCTGGAGCGCGACGCGCGCCAGATGATCGCCGCCGATGTGCTGATCGTGTCCGACCAGCCGTTCGATGCCGTCTTCGCCAGCCACGCCGCGCAGGCGGGCCTGGCCACCACGCAGACGGTCACCTTCCCGAGCATGGCGAGCGCGCACGCGCCGGGCAAGGCCGCCACAACGCAAGGGCAAGGGGCGGCTAGCGGGGTTCAGGCCGATGCCCCTTCGCAACTTTCGCAACTGGCTGCGCTCAAGGCGGTTGCCCCCGGGTATCCGCTGCGCGGGCAGCTCAAGGTGGCGGCCGGGCCCGGGGCGCCGGAAGCCGCCGCCACCGGCATTCCCGCCGAGGGGACCGTCTGGGTGGACGAGGCCTTGCTGGACTCGCTTGGTGTCGCCATGGGCGACACCATCCAGCTGGGCAGCCGCGCCTTTCGCATCGACCGCATCCTCACGCAGGAACTGGATCGCGGCGCCGGCTTCATGAATTTCGCGCCGCGCGTGATGCTGCCGCTGTCTGACCTGGCCGCCACGGGGCTGGTGGGCTGGGGCAGCCGGGTCTCCTACCGCCTGCTGGTGGCCGGCCCCGATGCCGCCGCGCAGGCCTACCAGAAGTGGGCCGAGGCCGAGATCGACAAGCGCGCGCTGCGCAACACCCGGGTCGAGTCGCTGGAATCCGGCCAGCCGCAGATGCGCGCCACGCTGGACCGCGCCGAGCGTTTCCTGTCGCTGGTGGCGGTGCTGTCGTCGATGATTGCGGCGGTGGCCATCGCCATGTCGGCGCGCCGCTATATGCAGCGCCACACCGACGCCTGCGCTGTCTACAAGTGCATGGGCCTGTCGCGCCGCGAGATCCTGCTGGCTTTCGGGCTGGAGTTCCTGCTGCTGGGCGTGGGCGGCGCGGTGGCCGGCGTGGCGCTCGGCTACCTGGCGCACTACGGCCTGCTGCTCTCGCTGGGTAACCTGCTGACGGTGACGCTGCCGCAGCCTTCCGTCTTGCCGGCCGTGGTTGGGGTGCTGGCTGGCGTCGTCCTGCTGGCGGGTTTTGCCTTGCCGCCGCTGCTGGCGCTGACCCGGGTGCCGCCGCTGCGCGTGCTGCGGCGTGACGTCGGCGCGCCGCCGGTCTCGACCTGGGTCGCCTACGGGCTCGGCCTGGGCGCCTTCGTGGCGCTGCTGATGGTGGCCGCGCGTGATCTCAAGCTGGGGCTGACCACCGCGGGCGGCTTTGTCGCCGCCGGCGTCGTGTTCGCACTGCTGGCCCTGGGCCTGCTGAGCCTGCTGTCGCGGCTGATGCGTGGCGGGCGCCTGGCGCGCGGCAGCGTGGGCTGGCGCTTTGCGCTGGCGGTGCTGGAGCGCCGCCGCGGCGTGACGGTGCTGCAGACGGTGGCGCTGGCGGTGGGCCTGATGGCGCTGCTGCTGCTCGGCATGACCCGCAATGACCTGATCGCCTCCTGGCGCAACGCCACGCCAGCGGACGCACCCAACCGCTTCGTCATCAATATCCAGCCGGACCAGCGCGCACCGCTTACCGGCATGCTGCAGCACGCCGGCATCGCCGACCTGCTGTACCCGATGGTGCGCGGCCGCCTGACGCATATCGCCGGCCAGCAGGTGCGCGCCGAGCGCTTTGCCGATGGCCGCGCCCGCAACCTGGTCGAGCGCGAGTTCAACCTGTCCTATACCGACGCCCTGCCGGCCGGCAACCGCGTGGTGGCGGGCAACTGGCTCGGCGCCGGGAAGGGCGGGGCCGGGGCCTCGGTGGAGGAGGGCATCGCCAAGACGCTGGGGATCCGCCTCGGGGACACCTTGCGCTTCGATGTGGCGGGGCAGTCGGTGGAGGCGCCGGTCACCTCGCTGCGCAAGCTGGACTGGGGCTCGATGCGGGTCAATTTTTTCGTCATCCTGCCGCCCTCGGCCATGCAAGGCTTGCCGCAGACCTATATCACCGCCTTCCACCTGCCGCCCGCGCAAGCCGCGCTGGGCAACCGCATGGTGGCGGCTTTCCCGAACATCACGGTGGTCAACACCGACATGATCCTGCGCCAGATCCAGGACGTGCTCGACCAGGTCATCGCCGCCGTCGAGTTCCTGTTCGTGTTCACGCTCGCGGCCGGCGTCACCGTGCTCTATGCGGCGCTGTCCGGCGCGCGCGACGAGCGCAAGCGCGATGCCGGGCTGCTCAAGGCGCTGGGCGCATCCGCCGCGGTGGTGCGGCAGACCCAGTACGCGGAGTTCCTGGTGGTGGGGGGGCTGGCGGGCCTGCTGGCCAGCCTGGGCGCGATCGCGGTGGGCTGGGGCTTGTCGCAGTTCGTGTTCGATTTCCCCTACCGCTTCAACGGCTGGATCGTGCCGGCCGGTGTGCTTTCTGGCATGCTGTGCGCTTTCGCGGGCGGCTGGCTGGGTTTGCGCGAGGTGCTGCGGCAGCCCGCGCTGGCCACGCTGCGTGATGCGTGATACCTGTAGCCTGAACCACTGAAGCCTGAACCATCCCTGAGTGTTTATGAGTACCGATTCCAAGCCTGAAAATGCGGCATCCACGGCATCCGATGCCGCCCCCGAAGTCACCGCCTATGCACTGATCGGCGGCGAGGCGCGCGTGCGCGAACTGGTCGACCGTTTCTACGACCTGATGGATCTGGAGGACGAGTTCAAGGGCCTGCGTGCGCTGCATCCCGCCTCGCTCGACGGCTCGCGCGACAAGCTGTTCTGGTTCCTGTGCGGCTGGCTGGGCGGCCCCAACCACTTCATCGAGCGCTTTGGCCACCCGCGCCTGCGCGCGCGCCACATGCCGTTCGAGATCGGCACCAGCGAGCGCGACCAGTGGATGCGCTGCATGGCGCTGGCCATGCAGGACGTCGGCCTGCCCGAGGACCTGCAACTGCGCCTGATGCAGGCCTTTTTCGGCACCGCCGACTGGATGCGCAATGTGCCGCGTTGATGGCCAAGGCCACCCGACCCGCCATGGATCCCGGCATCATGGCTGACACGCATCCCAACCCCGCCGCGGACCTGCCTGCCGACGCCCGGCGCGTACTCGATTTCTGGTTCGGCACGCCTGGCTCGCCGGCATGGAACACAACACGCTCGGTGTGGTTCACCAAGTCCGCTGATTTCGACGCCACGGTCCGCGCTGCCTTCCTGCCACTGTGGGCAGCCACGCACGCGGGCGCGAACGCGGGCTGGGCGCAAAGCCCCGAATGCGCTTGCGCGCGCATCGTGCTGCTCGACCAGGTGCCGCGCAACGTCTTTCGCGACGGCCCGCGCAGCTTTGCCTCCGATGCGCAGGCGCTGGCAACAGCCCGGCAGATGGTGGCGAGCGGCGCCGACCGCCTGCTGCCTACGGCTTTCCACCGCATGTTCTGCTACATGCCGTTCGAGCATTCTGAAGCGCTAGCCGACCAGAACACGGCCGTGCAGCTGATGACGGCGCTGCGCGACCAAAGCCAGGGCAAGGTGGACGTGGTGGACTGGGCGCTCAAGCACCGCGCGGTGATCGAGCGTTTCGGGCGCTTCCCGCATCGCAACGCCATGCTGGGGCGCAGGGATACGGCGCAGGAGAGCGCCTTCCTGCAGGAGCCCGGCTCGTCGTTCTGAGCCGGGCTCGCCGGACGCAGGAGGCCGGGAGTAGCAGGCCCGCGTAGCGCAGCCGCTATCGCTATCGCGCAACGGTGGCGTGGCTGGGCCGCAAGCCGATGTGGCTGGCCCGGGAGCACCATCAGGTCTCCCCGCGCTTCTCCTGCCACTTGTCCACCAGCAAGCGCGGCGCGTTGGCGAGCTTGTCGAGGATGCCTTCGGGCGTAGGCGCCACATGCAGCAGGTCGTTGTGGACCTGCTTCAGGAAGCCTTCGTCCACGGCGTGCTGCATGAAGCCCAGCATGCTGTCGTAGAAGCCTTCCACATTGAGCAGTCCCACAGGCTTGGCGTGATAGCCCAGCTGCAGCCAGGTGAAGGTCTCGAACAGTTCCTCGAAGGTGCCGACGCCGCCCGGCATGGCGATGAATGCATCGGCGCGGTCGGCCATCATCTGCTTGCGTTCGTGCATGTTGCGCACCACGTGCAGCTCGGTCAGGCCGCGATGGCCGACTTCCTTTTGCATCAGCGCATCGGGAATGATGCCGATGGCGGTGCCGCCGTTAGCCAGCACGGCGTCGGCCACGGTGCCCATCAGCCCGACCTTGCCCCCGCCGTACACCAGTGCAAGGCCGCGCTCGGCCAGGGTCTTGCCCATGGCGCGCGCCGCGGCGGCGTACTCGGGGCGATTGCCGGGGCTGGAGCCGCAATAGATGCAAACGGACTTCACTTTTGCTCCTTTTCTGTTTGCGCCGCCTTGGCGGCGGCGTATTCCTGGGCTTGCTTGTCGAATGCCTGGCGGGCCTTGCCGCGCAGGTAAGGGGCCAGGATCGAGAAGATATGGTAGCTGGCGCCGTGCAGGTAGCCGCGGATCAATTCGGGGTCGTTGTACTGGCGCGGATGCTGCACGAACTGGAACGACAGCCAGTAGGTGGCGATCACCACGATATTGGTGCAGATGGCCTCGACCTGCTCGGGTGTGGCCTCCATCTCGCCGTCTTCCTGGAACTGCCGGCAGATCTCCATCGCAAAGCGCTTCTTCTGCTCGACGATGCGCTTGAAATTGGTTTCAAGCATGCGGTTGCGCGCCAGCAGGTCATTGATGTCGCGGTACAGGAAGCGGTAGTTCCACAGGAACTCCGCCATGTACTGCAGGTAGCACCAGCTTTCGTCCAGCGTGGCCTTGTGATCGTCGGGTAACTTCAGGCGGCGCTCCATCTCCTGCTCGAACAGCACGAAGATGGAACTGATGATGTCGTCCTTGTTGCGGAAGTGATAGTAGAGATTGCCGGGGCTGATCTCCATGGCTTCCGCAATGGTGGTGGTGGTGACGTTGGGCTCGCCCACCTCGTTGAACAGGCGGAGCGAGACGTCCAGGATGCGGTCCCGGGTGCGGCGGGGACCGGCTTGCTGTTTGGGTTCCATAGGCGACCGGGCGAGCGGCAATTCGGTAAGTTGAAGGCGATTATAAGCAATCGCCGTTTGCCGCAAGGCCGCAAGCGTCTTTGGCCCCGTCCGCGCGCCGCCGTGCCGGGCTTGCGCCGGGCCCGTGCCGCTAGCCTGTCAGGCCGTCAGCGTGCGCAGCCAGTCCATCACGATCGGCCCCGCGATGGCCAGCCAGGTGCCGCCGCACAGCACCAGCGCCAGCATGACCGCTGCGCTGCCGAAGTCCTTGGCGCGCTTGGACAGGCTGTGCCGCTCCAGCGAGATCCGGTCGACCGCGGCCTCCACGCTGGAGTTGAGCAATTCCACGATCAGCACCAGCAGCAGGGTGCCCAGCAGCAGGATGCGCTCGACGATGCCGACCGGCAGCAGCAAGGCGCAGGGCGTCAGGATGACCACCAGCGTCAGCTCCTGGCGAAACGCGCTTTCTTCCAGCACCGCGTAGCGCAGGCCGGACACCGAGTTGATGCCGGCATGCCAGGCCCGCGCCAGGCCGCGGTTGCCCTTGTGGGGGTTTTGCTCAATCGTGTAGTCGCTGTTCGGCGAGTCCGGTGCCGGTGCCGGTGCCGGTGCTGACGTGACGGTCTGCGGTGCCGGCGGGCGGTGCGGTTCGGACGGTGGGCGATGCGGAGTCGGCATGTTCGGAAGAGGGGCGAGCAGTGGTGCCGGTCGTGCCGTTGGGCGTCGCGCGTACGGCCGGCAGCGGCTGCAGGTGAGTCAGGAATTGCTCGGAGGCGGCGCGCCACGAGAACCGTTCGGCATGGGCGCGAGCGGTGGCGCGGTCGATGCGCAGCGCTTCCAGGCAAGCTTCACGCAAATCTTCGTGCATCACCCCGGCGTCGCTCTGGCCGAGCACATCGATCGGCCCGGTCACCGGATAGGCCGCCACCGGCAGCCCGCTGGCCAGGGCTTCGAGCAGCACCAGCCCGAACGTATCGGTGCGGCTGGGGAATACGAAGACGTCGGCCGAAGCATACACCTTGGCCAGCTCCGGCTGGGTCAGCACGCCCAGGTAGTTGGCCGCCGGATAGCGCGCGCGCAGCGACGCCAGCGCCGGCCCGTCGCCCACCACCCACTTGGAGCCGGGCAGGTCCAGCGCGAGGAAGGCTTCTACGTTTTTTTCCACGGCGACGCGCCCCACGTAGAGAAAGATCGGGTGCGCTGTGTTGAGCACGTTAGCCTGCTGGGTGGTGAAGACATCGAGGTCGACGCCGCGGGTCCACAGCACGCCGTGGGTGATGCCAAAGCGATGCAGGTCTTGCAGCACCACCGGCGTGGGCGCCATCACGGCGCGCGCCGGGCCGTGGAACCAGCGCAGGAAGCGGTAGGTCCAGGCAAGCGGAATGCCGAAGCGTGCCTGCACGTACTCCGGAAAACGCGTGTGGTAGGCGGTGGTGAACGGGAACTGCTCGCGCATCGCATAGCGGCGCGCAGCCAGCCCGAGCGGGCCTTCCGTGGCGATATGCAGCGCGTCCGGCGCGAAGGCGCGGATGCGCTCGCGGACCTTGGCGCCGGCGAACAGGGACAGCGCGATCTCCGGATAGGTCGGGCAGGGAATGGTGGTGAATTCCTGCGGCGTGATCAGCTCCACCGTGTGCCCCATCGCGATCAGTTCGCGGCGGGTGGACTTGAGCGTGCGCACCACGCCATTGACCTGCGGCTCCCAGGCATCGGTGACGATCAGGATCTTCATAGCAGCTCCTTGCGGCCAGGCCGCGTGGGTGGCCGGCCTCGGCGAGGCCACGGCCAACCCGTTGTACGGATGGCGGCGTGTGGGGCGGGTGCCGCGCTCAAGTCTCGTTAGGCCGTGGCGACGACGCGGCGCCCAGCCGTGGCCGGCGCATCGAGCAGGGTGGTCCAGTAGACGATCTGCAATTCGCCGTCCTGCGTCTCCACCAGGGCGGAGAGGCTCTCCACCCAGTCGCCGTCGTTGCAGTAGAGCTGGCCGTCGACCTCGCGGATCTCGGCCTTGTGGATATGACCGCAGATCACGCCATCGCAGCCGCGCCGGCGCGCCTCGTCCACCATCGCCTGCTCGAACGAATTGATGTAGTTGACCGCGTTCTTGACCTGGTGCTTCAGGTATTGCGATAGCGACCAGTAGGGAAAGCCCAGGCGCGCGCGGATGCGGTTGAAGTGCCGGTTGATGGCCAGGATCAGGGTGTAGAGCGAGTCGCCCAGGTAAGCCAGCCAGCGCGCGTGCTGCACCACGCCGTCGAACAGGTCGCCGTGCACCACCCACAGGCGCTTGCCCGCGGCGGTGACGTGGACGGCATCTTCGCGCACCGTGATATCGCCGAAGGCGAGGCCGTCGAACTGGCGCGCCACCTCATCGTGGTTGCCCGGCACGTAGATCACCTCGGTGCCCTTGCGCGCCTTGCGCAGCAGCTTCTGCACCACATCGTTGTGGCTCTGCGGCCAGTACCAGCCGCGGCGCAGCTGCCAGCCATCGATGATGTCGCCGACCAGGTAGAGCTGGTCCGATTCATTGTGCTTGAGGAAGTCGAGCAGGTAGTCGGCCTGGCAGCCGGCCGTGCCGAGGTGGATGTCGGACAGCCAGATGGCGCGGTAGTGGCGGGTGGGATGGGACGGATGGGGGGGCTGGGTGGTGGCTTCGGGGGGCGGGGCGCTGGCGGGAGAGGTGGCGCAACGCCCGGGAGGCCGTTGCTGCAAGTCGCTGGCCGGTGGCATGAAGGCGGCCAGCGCGGCAGGCAATGACATGGGCCGCGGCAGGGATTGCGACTCGGCGGTGCGGCTGCGCAGCAGTTGCGTGGCCTTGGCCAGATGTCCGCGGGCAGAACGAAGAGCTTGAACCATGGCGGCCTCGGTAGCGACGATGGCTGCATTGGGCCAGCGGCGCGTGACGAAGCCGTTAAGGAAACATGAACGTCATATGACTGTTGTGGGGAAGTTGGCTATTGCGTGGCTACTGCGTCGCTATCGCGTGGCTGGGGGGCTTTCAGCGGCTGGCGCTGTTGGCTCCTCAGGCCGCCGGCGCCACCGCTGACAACTGCGCCAGCGCCCGCAACACAGCCTGCGTGGCCACCGGATGCCGCAGCAGGCTGACATGCCCGATGCCGCTAAGCGCCACATGATGCGCTCCCTCCATCCAGGAGGTCCCCAGCGGGCCGGCAATCGAATCATGCCAACTGAAGATCGACACCAGGGCAGCGCGCTGGCGCGACGTTTCGCGCGCTGCCAGCGCGCGCAGCCAGGCGCTGGCGCAGCGCATCTGGCGGGAATTGAAGCCCCTGCCGTAGCGGGCCAGCACGCAGCCGTGATGCGGCGTGCCTAGCGTAACGATGCCGCGGCAGGGTGGGGGCTTGCCGCGTCCCGCCAGCGCCGCGCGCGCGGCCAGGCCGCCCATGCTATGGCAGAGCAGCAGCGGCGGCTGGCCAGTGGTGGCGGCGATGCGCGCGATGGCGGCGCGTATTTCGAGGGCGTATTGGTCGATGTCGCCAAACACCGGGTCCAGGTCGATCGCCTCGCAGTGGTAGCCGGCCACCGCCAGGGCAGGCTGCATGTCGAGCCAGACGGCGTGGTTGCAGCCATAGCCGTGCACCAGCAGCAGCGGCGGGCACGAGCCTGGGGCYTTGGCCGGGCGCAAGCGGCGGTGCGAGCAGAAGGGCTGCAGCCAGTTGAACATCCGGAACACGGCGGTGTATTCACGCAAATAGCAGCCCAGCGCCTGCCATGGCGTCAACCGGGCTGGCCGCATGGCCAGCAGGGCGGGAGGGATGGGGGGGCACGTCGCCTCGGGCTCGCCCAGGCCGAACAGCGTAAAGGCAAAGGCGCCGGCAACAGACAGCCCCAATATCGCCAGCACCACGCCAATGCCGGCCAGCAGGCCAATGGCGAGGGGCCACCCATGCAGGGCGTTGAGTTCAGCGGCGCAGCCTAGCGCCACGGCGGCCTGCAATGCCACCGCGATGCGGCGCAAGGCGGCAGCCGACAGGTTCATGGCTTGGGCGGGCGCAGGTCGGCCAGGCGGGTGCGGGCCAGGCGGTCATGCAGGAACTGCCGCCTGGGGTCGAGGAGAGCCAGCAGGATCCAAACCAGCAGGCCAGCGCACAGCACGCCGACGAACGGGCCCTTGACCAGGCCGAGCGCGTGCCCGAGCGCCGCCGAAGGCGGCAGCCACAGCCATGCCAGCAGGTAGCGCAGCGTGGCCTGTGGCCAGCGCGGGGGCACGCCCGCGGCCGTCTCGACCCGCATGCGCCAGGTCTGCATGGCGAGCGTCTGTCCGTTGCGCTGCCAGAACCAGACGAAGTAGCAGCCCAGCACCAGGAAGCTCCAGCACTGCATCGTGAACGGGCCGTCCAGCCCAAGCTGTTGCAACGCCGGGCGCGCCAGCAGATAGACCCCCGTCGAGGCGCTGAGCACGCCGAACAGCAATACGCCTTCGTACAGCATGCAGGCGATGCGGCGGCGGATCGTCGGTGCCTCGGCCGGGCGCACGGGACTGGCAGGCGTGCCCGATGCGGCCGGCTTGGCGTTGGGTTTGGGCGTGGTCACGGCGGGCATGGCGATGAGGCGATAAGGCAATTAGGCGGTAGGGCCGGCACGCCGGAGGAGGGCAAGGCCGGGCCGCGAGGCAGCAAGCGAGCACGGCCGGACCGGCGCAAGCGGCATTATGCCAAAGCACGGTTGGGGCGGGTAGCTTGCGTGGGAGGGCGCGGGGGCGAGCCAGCCGGGCAACCGCGTGGTGGCTCAGCGGCGCACCGCCTCGTCGGGGTTGGCGGTAGCGCCCGTGCTGCTGGCCGTGGCCTCGGTGGCCGCCTCGCGCGGCGTATCCACGGTCGGCACCGGTGCGCCGGCAGCGGCGCCTGGCATGGCAGCTTGGGACTCCGCCGCCGGCGTGCCGGCAGCGGGCGCGCGCGCGGCGGCCGATGCGGTGCCGGGTGCCTTCTTTTCCAGGTGCAGTTGCCGGGTGGTCTCGGCTGGCAGGCGCTTGCCGGAGGGCAAGGCGCTGACCGCGCCGGGGCGGCGTGGCACTTTCTCGGCAGCCGCCAGGTTCTTTTTTTGCTCTTCCGGCAGTTGCTGGTACTTGTTCCAGGCCTCGGCCTTCTTCTGGGCGGGCAGCGAGCGCGTGATCTGGTAGTTTTCGCGCGCCAGGCGGCGCTGCTGGGGCGTCATCTTGACCCATTCGGTCATGCGGGTCTGCAGCCGCGCCTGTTCCGCGGGCGAGAACTTCTCGTATCGTTCCGCGATCTGCAGCCATTTGCGCCGGTTGAGCTCGGGGAAATTATTCCACTCGCCTGCCAGCGGCGCGAGCACGCGCTGCTGGACGGCATTGAGCTCATTCCAGTTCGGGTGCGCATTGGCGAGGCTGGCCGCGGGCGCGCCGCCGGGGTGGCCGCCCTGAGCCTGGCAAGTGGCCGGAACCAGGGACCAGATCGTGGTGGCGGCGGCCAGGCCGGCCAGCAGCAAGGCCGCCAACCGCCGGCGCGGTGCGTCGGGGATGATGTCAGCGCCGGCCATGCCTACTGACCGCGCTTGAGGAACACGTGGAAGCCCTGATCCGCGTATGCCGTCGGCGGGAGGTCGTCGAGCAGCATCGCTGCGTCCACATCCGCCAGCTCATCGACGCGCTTTTGCTGCTGCCAGTGGTAGATGCCCGCCAGCCCGGCGGCCAGCGCCACCAGCGTCCATACCAGCCCAAGGCGGCGCAGCCAGGAACCTGCGCGGTGGAGTGCCGAGTCGTCCTCGTCGAAAGAGAGCGTGGGCATCCCGGCCGAGGCCAGTTGCGGCACGGCGACGGCGGCATGCGCTTTCTTGCGAGACAGCGCAATCCGCCGCGCGGCGGCAAGCCGATCGGTCACATTGTCCGGCAACGCATTCGCAGAGGCATCTAGTGCCGTGCGGATATCGTGTGCCAGGCGGCGTTCGTTGATTTCTTTTTCGTTTCTGGTGCTCATAGTCGGACCCCCCGCGCTCGCAATGCCTGCGCCAGTGTGTGCGTGGCACGGGAACAGTGCGTCTTGACGCTGCCTTCGGAGCATCCCATGACAGCAGCCGTTTCCGCGACGTCCATATCCTCCCAGTAACGCATCAGGAAGGCTTCGCGTTGACGTGTCGGCAGGCGCTGGATCTCCTGTTCGATGATGTGCATGGTCTGGGCGCGTTCCACCTTGTCGGCGCTGCTTTCCGCTGATTCGGAGCCGATTTCGGCCTCGAAAGTGTCGAGCAGGTCATTATCCTCGCCTTCGCGGTCGTCGCGCAGGTTGGAAAACAGGGTGACCCAGGTATTGCGTACTTTCTGGCGGCGGAACCAGTCGTGAATGGTGTTCTGGAGTATGCGCTGGAACAGCGGCGCGAGTTCGGCGGCGCTCTTGTCGCCGTATTTTTCGGCGAGCTTGATCATCGCGTCCTGGACGATGTCCAGGGCGGCTTCGTCGTCGCGCACCGCAAACACGGCCTGTTTGAAGGCGCGCCGCTCGACGCTGGCGAGAAAGTCGGATAGTTCCTGATCGGTTGCCATGCAGGCGGGGTACAGACGGTGGGGCCTTGGCCGGTGGAAGTGCAGGGTAGGGCTTCTTGCACGTCCAAAATGGTGGGATGCTAGCAAATAACCCCCCCGGTGACCATCCTTGTTCTCTTTTGTGGTCATTCAGGCTCAGCGCGCGGCGGCGGAGTCTGAAGGGTGACGGGATGCCCCCTCGCTTAAAAAAGCCCGTAGACAAGCCCGAATCAATCCAGTATCGTCGCGGGTTCACACGACATCAGTGGTTGTCTCATTCGGCCGCTTATGAGGCGGTCTATCATGCAGACGCGCACCGCTTGAACCCGTGCCACAAGCCCGGCAGAGAGCATCCGAACAATTTTTTGCCGAAAATTGCAAAGGACTAAAATGAACATGCCCAGCGCGGAATTCCACGCAGACAGCAATTCATCCGCCGCACCCGAAATGATCGGGGCGGAGATTCTCGTTCACGCACTTGCCGAAGAAGGCGTCGAGTACGTCTGGGGCTACCCCGGCGGCGCAGTGCTGTATATCTACGACGAGTTTTACAAGCAAAAGAAGATCGAGCACATCCTGGTGCGTCACGAGCAGGCCGCGGTTCATGCCGCAGACGGCTATGCGCGTGCGACCGGCAAGGTGGGCTGCGCCCTGGTGACCTCTGGTCCCGGCGTCACCAATGCGGTGACGGGCATTGCCACGGCCTACCTGGACTCGATCCCGATGGTGATCATCACCGGTAACGTGCCGACGCACGCTATCGGCCAGGATGCTTTCCAGGAATGCGACACGGTCGGCATCACCCGCCCCATCGTCAAGCACAACTTCCTGGTCAAGGACGTCCGCGATCTCGCCGCGACCATCAAGAAGGCGTTCTATATTGCCGCAACCGGCCGTCCCGGCCCCGTTGTCGTCGATATTCCCAAGGACGTCTCGCGCAATGCCTGCAAGTACGAGTATCCCAAGTCGGTCGACATGCGCTCGTACAACCCGGTGAACAAGGGCCATTCGGGCCAGATCCGCAAGGCGCTCGCGCTGTTGCAGGGCGCCGAGCGGCCGTTCATCTATGCAGGTGGCGGTGTGGTGCTGGCCAACGCCAGCGAAGAGCTGCGCCAGCTTGCCGCGCTGACCGGCCATCCGGTCACCAACACGCTGATGGGCCTCGGCTCGTTCCCCGGCACCAGCAAGCAGTTCGTCGGC
This sequence comes from Cupriavidus sp. YAF13, assembly GCF_052113425.1. Classification (NCBI taxonomy): domain Bacteria; kingdom Pseudomonadati; phylum Pseudomonadota; class Betaproteobacteria; order Burkholderiales; family Burkholderiaceae; genus Cupriavidus; species Cupriavidus sp. YAF13. The sequence goes on along the minus strand of NZ_JBFRDD010000063.1, from coordinate 31,410 downwards.
ATGCTCGGCATGCACGGCACGTATGAAGCCAACATGGCCATGCAGAACTGCGACGTGCTGATCGCCATCGGGGCGCGTTTCGACGATCGCGTGATCGGCAACCCGGCGCACTTCACCTCGCAGCCGCGCAAGATCATCCATATCGACATCGATCCGTCTTCCATCTCGAAGCGGGTCAAGGTCGACATTCCCATCGTGGGCCACGTCAAGGATGTGCTGCAGGAGCTGATCTCGCAGCTGCAGGCCAGCGACGTCAAGCCCAAGCGCGAGGCCCTGGCCAAGTGGTGGGAACAGATCGAGCAATGGCGTTCGGTGGACTGCCTCAAGTACGACCGCAACTCCGAGATCATCAAGCCGCAGTACGTGGTTGAGAAGATCTGGGAGCTGACGCACGGCGATGCCTTCGTCTGCTCGGACGTGGGCCAGCACCAGATGTGGGCCGCGCAGTTCTACAAGTTCAACGAGCCGCGCCGCTGGATCAATTCCGGCGGCCTGGGCACGATGGGCGTGGGCTTGCCGTACGCGATGGGCATCAAGAAAGCCTTCCCCGAGAAGGAAGTGGTGACCATCACCGGCGAAGGCTCGATCCAGATGAACATCCAGGAGCTGTCGACCTGCCTGCAGTACGACACCCCGGTGAAGATCTGCGCGCTCAACAACCGCTATCTCGGCATGGTGCGCCAGTGGCAGGAAATCGAGTACGACAACCGCTACTCGCATTCCTACATGGACGCGCTGCCCGACTTCGTCAAGCTGGCTGAGGCCTATGGCCATATCGGCATGCGCATCGAAAAGACGGCCGACGTCGAGCCCGCCCTGCGCGAAGCCTTCCGCCTGAAAGACCGTACCGTGTTTCTCGATTTCCAGACCGACCCGACTGAAAACGTGTGGCCGATGGTCCAGGCCGGCAAGGGCATCTCCGAGATGCTGCTCGGCGCGGAGGACCTGTAATGCGACATATCATTTCGGTCCTGCTGGAAAATGAACCGGGCGCGCTGTCGCGCGTGGTGGGCCTGTTCTCGGCGCGCGGCTACAACATCGAGACGCTGACGGTGGCCCCCACCGAAGACGCCTCGCTGTCGCGCATGACGATCGTCACCAGCGGTTCGGACGACATCATCGAGCAGATCACCAAGCACCTGAACCGCCTGGTGGAAGTGGTCAAGGTGGTGGACCTGACCGAGGGCGCGCACATCGAGCGCGAGCTGATGCTCGTGAAGGTGCGCGCGGTCGGCAAGGAGCGCGAGGAAATGAAGCGCACCGCCGACATCTTCCGCGGCCGCATCATCGACGTCACCGAGAAGACCTACACCATCGAGCTGACCGGCAACGGCGGCAAGCTGGATGCCTTCCTGGACGCCATCGACCGCGCCGCCATCCTCGAGACCGTCCGTACCGGCGGCTCGGGCATTGGCCGCGGCGAGCGCATCCTGAAGGTCTGAGCCTGATTGCAGTATCCAAGGGCGGCGCCGGTGCCGGCACTAGCCGGGCGGTGGCCGCCAACCCGACACACGAAAACGAAAGACTGAAGGAACCATCATGAAAGTGTTTTACGACAAGGACGCCGACCTCTCCCTGATCAAGGGCAAGAACGTCACCATCATCGGCTACGGCTCGCAAGGCCACGCCCACGCGCAGAACCTGAACGACTCCGGCGTCAAGGTCACCGTTGGCCTGCGCAAGAGCGGCGCATCGTGGAACAAGGCCGTCAACGCCGGCCTGCAGGTCAAGGAAGTGGCTGACGCCGTCAAGGACGCCGACGTGGTCATGATCCTGCTGCCGGACGAGCAGATCGCCGACGTGTACAAGAACGAAGTGCACGACAACATCAAGCAAGGCGCCGCACTGGCCTTCGCCCACGGCTTCAACGTGCACTACGGTGCCGTGATCCCGCGCGCCGACCTCGACGTCATCATGATCGCGCCGAAGGCTCCGGGCCACACCGTGCGCTCGACCTACGCCCAAGGCGGCGGCGTGCCCCACCTGATCGCCGTGCACCAGGACAAGTCCGGCGCCGCCCGTGACATCGCCCTGTCGTACGCTACCGCCAACGGCGGCGGCCGCGCCGGCATCATCGAAACCAACTTCCGCGAAGAAACCGAAACCGACCTGTTCGGCGAGCAAGCCGTGCTGTGCGGCGGTACCGTCGAGCTGATCAAGGCTGGCTTCGAAACGCTGGTGGAAGCTGGCTACGCGCCGGAAATGGCTTACTTCGAGTGCCTGCACGAACTCAAGCTGATCGTCGACCTGATCTATGAAGGCGGCATCGCCAACATGAACTACTCGATCTCCAACAACGCCGAATACGGCGAATACGTCACCGGCCCGCGCGTCGTGACCGAGGAGACCAAGAAGGCCATGAAGCAATGCCTGACCGACATCCAGACCGGCGAGTACGCCAAGAGCTTCTTGCTCGAGAACAAGGCCGGCGCCCCGACCCTGATCTCGCGCCGCCGCCTGACCGCTGAGCACCAGATCGAAGAAGTGGGTGCCAAGCTGCGCGCGATGATGCCCTGGATCGCAAAGAACAAGCTGGTCGACCAGTCGAAGAACTAAGCTGTACTAGACAGCCCGACGGCCCGCCGCTCCTGACGGCGCGGGCCGCAGCCGTTCAGTGTTCCGCACAATTCCCCCTCTCGAGGGGCTATTCAGGCGGGGGCTGAACGGCTTTTTGTTATCCTTGTCAGACTTTATCCACCAAGTAAGCATTGCATGAACTATCCTCATCCGCTGATCGCCCGTGAAGGCTGGCCGTTCCTGGCTGGCGCCTTTGTCATCTCGCTGCTGGTGCAGGTCAGCGCCGGCTTCTGGTGGGCCTTGCCGCTGTGGATCATTACACTGTTCGTGCTGCAGTTCTTCCGTGATCCGCCGCGGTCCATTCCCGCCCAGCCGAACGCTGTCCTGGCGCCTGCCGATGGCCGCATCGTGGTGGTCGAGAAGACCATGGACCCGTACGCGGGCCGCGAGGCGCTGAAGATCAGCGTCTTCATGAACGTGTTCAACGTACACTCCAACCGGGTGTCCGTGGACGGCAAGGTCGAGAAGGTCGAGTATTTTCCCGGCAAGTTCGTCAACGCCGACCTCGACAAGGCTTCGATCGAGAACGAACGCAACGCCGTGGTCATCCGCCGTGCCGCAGACGGCAAGGTGGTGACCCTGGTACAGGTGGCCGGCCTGGTGGCCCGCCGCATCCTCTGCTACACCCGCGTCGGCGAGACGCTGTCGCGCGGCCAGCGCTATGGCTTCATCCGCTTTGGCTCGCGTGTCGACGTCTACCTGCCGGTGGATGCGCGCCCGCGCGTGACCATCGGCGAGAAGGTGTCGGCCTCGTCGACCATCCTGGCTGAGCTGGATTAATCCGGCGACGCCGGAACAGATCAGACCCACTGGAGAACAGGCATGGGTGCTTTCAACCGACGCAATAAGCGCGTTACCAATGGCAACGTGACCAACTTGCGTCCTTTCCGCCACAATCAGTTGCGTGGCAACGAGTCCGACAGTTTCGACGACGAAGCCGGGGACGATCACGACATCGAGTACGTGCGCCCGCGGCGTCGCGGCATTTACCTGCTGCCCAACGCGTTCACCACCGCGGCGCTGTTCGCCGGCTTCTTTGCCATCGTGCAGGCCATGAACATGCGCTTTGACAGCGCGGCCATCGCCATCTTCGCCGCGATGGTGCTGGACGGCATGGACGGGCGTGTCGCACGCATCACCAATACGCAGAGCGCGTTTGGCGAGCAATACGATTCGTTGTCGGACATGACCTCGTTCGGGGTGGCGCCGGCGCTGGTGATGTATGAGTGGATCCTGCACGACCTGGGCAAGTGGGGCTGGATTGCCGCCTTTGTGTATTGCACCTGCGCCGCGCTACGCCTGGCGCGCTTCAATGCCAACATCGGCGTGGTCGACAAGCGCTTCTTCCAGGGGCTGCCCAGCCCGGCGGCGGCGGCGCTGGTGGCCGGCTTTGTCTGGCTGGTGATCGACAACAAGCTGCCGGTCAAGGACCTGTGGATGCCGTGGGTGGCGTTCGGCATCACGCTGTACGCCGGCTTGTCGATGGTCTCCAACGCGCCGTTCTATAGCGGCAAGGCGCTCGATGTGCGCTATCGCGTGCCCTTCGGCATGATGGTGCTGGTGCTGGTCTTGTTCGTGGTGGTCTCGACGGATCCGCCGGTGGCGTTGTTTGGCCTGTTCGTGGCCTACGCCATCTCCGGCTACCTGCTGTGGGGCTGGCATGCGCTGCACGGCAAGCCGGCCGAAATCCGCAAGGTGCGGGACGGCGGGAACGATCGATCCTGATCACAGGTTGGTAAAAAGGCGCTGCGGCGCCTTTTTTTACATTTGTTTTCCAGGCTGCCGCATTGCCGTGGCGTTTGCCGTGGTTCACTGTAGCCTCGGTTGTATGTAGTCCCCCTTGTTGTCCACTTATCACTGGAGGTTCTCATGGGCATGCTCGACTTCATCAAGGAAGCAGGAGAGAAGCTGTTTGGCGGCAGCGCAGCGCAAGCCGCTCCCGCGGCGGATCCGGCCGATGCGCCGGCGGCGGATGCCGATGCCGATGCGGCCAACCGCGCCGCCGGCGATGCCATCGAAGGCTACATCAAGCAGATGAACCTCGACGCCACCGGGTTGATGGTGCAGGTGGACGGCTCGCAAGGGCTGGTGACGGTGTTCGGCGTGGCGCCGGACCAGGCCACCCGCGAGAAGATCATCCTGTGCTGCGGCAATGTGCAAGGCGTGGACAAGGTCGACGACAAGATGTCGGTCAATGTCGACTCCACCGAATCGACCTGGCACACCGTGGTCAAGGGCGACACCCTGTGGGCGATCTCCCAGACGGCCTACGGCAACGGCGCGCTGTACACCGCGATTTTCGAGGCCAACGAGCCGATGTTGACGAATCCGGACAAGATCTACCCCGGCCAGAAGTTGCGCATCCCGCCCAAGGCCTGACGCCCGCCGCCCAGGGGGCATGGCGCTCCCTGGCCTGTTTTTCGGCTGTCGGCCGGATACGGCCTGATTGATGCATCCATATTGCACACACCTGGCTTCTCGGCTATAGTCGCTCACATGATTTCGCGCCAAGCTCTACTCGCCCGCACCATTCTAGGTGGCCTACTAGGCCGTCAGGTCGGGACGCGTTCGCGCTGAGGGAAGCCAAGCCCCTCGCGTAAAGTCACACAGGATTTATAAACGCCCCGGCCTGCATCACTGCACGCCGGGGCGTTTTGCATTCAGCACGAATACAGCAGCACAGCAGAACGAAACGGCGGATGCCGAGACATCCACCCGATTCACCAAATACAAAAGTCAGCCCAGGAGCCCCAACCATGTCCGACAAACTCATTATTTTCGACACCACCTTGCGCGACGGCGAGCAGTCGCCCGGCGCCTCCATGACCCGCGAGGAAAAGATCCGCATCGCGCGCCAGCTGGAGCGCCTGAAGGTCGACGTGATCGAAGCGGGCTTCGCCGCCAGCTCCAACGGCGACTTCGAAGCGATCCGCTCCATCGCCCAGGTCGTCAAGGATTCGACCATCTGCTCGCTGGCCCGCGCCAACGACCGCGATATCGCCCGCGCCGCGGAGGCGCTCAAGCCGGCCAACTCCTTCCGCATCCATACCTTCATCGCCACCTCGGCGCTGCATATGGAAAAGAAGCTGCGCATGACGCCGGACCAGGTTTTCGAGCAAGCCATCCAGGCGGTGCGCTTTGCGCGCCAGTTCACCGACGATATCGAATTCTCGCCCGAAGACGGCAGCCGCTCGGACATGGATTTCCTGTGCCGCGTGCTCGAAGGCGTGATCAAGGAAGGCGCTACCACCATCAACCTGCCGGATACGGTGGGCTACGCCGTGCCGGAAGGCTACGCGGGCCTGATCCGCTCGGTGCGCGAACGCATCCCCAATTCCGACAAGGCCATCTGGTCCGTGCATTGCCACAACGACCTCGGCATGGCCGTGGCCAATTCGCTGGCGGCGGTCAAGCTCGGCGGTGCGCGCCAGGTCGAGTGCACCATCAACGGCCTCGGCGAGCGTGCCGGCAATACCAGCCTGGAAGAAGTCGTGATGGCGGTGAAGACGCGCCGCGACTACTTCGACATGGACGTCGGCGTGGATACCACGCAGATCGTGCCGGCTTCCAAACTGGTGTCGCAGATCACCGGCTTCGTGGTGCAGCCCAACAAGGCCGTTGTGGGCGCCAATGCCTTCGCGCATGCTTCGGGCATCCACCAGGATGGCGTGCTGAAGGCGCGCGATACCTACGAGATCATGCGCGCGGAAGACGTGGGCTGGACCGCCAATAAGATCGTGCTGGGCAAGCTCTCGGGCCGCAACGCCTTCAAGCAACGCCTGCAGGAACTCGGCATCGAGCTGGAGAGCGAGGGCGAGGTCAACGCCGCGTTCACCCGCTTCAAGGAACTCGCCGACCAGAAGTCCGAGATCTTCGATGAAGACATCATGGCCATCGTTTCCGACGAGGCGCACGACGTCAACGAGCACTTCCGCTTTATCTCGCTGTCGCAGCACTCCGAGACCGGCGAGCGCCCGCATGCGCGCGTGGTGTTCAACATGGACGGCAATGAGGTGACGGGGGAAGGCGAGGGCAATGGCCCGGTCGATGCCACGCTGCACGCCATCGAGGGCAAGGTCGCCAGCGGCGCCGAGCTGGTGCTGTATTCGGTCAATGCCATCACCGCCGGCACGCAGGCCCAGGGCGAAGTGACGGTCCGTTTGTCCAAGGGTGGGCGCATCGTTAACGGCGTGGGCACCGATCCCGATATCGTGGCCGCCTCGGCCAAGGCCTACCTGGCCGCGCTGAACAAACTGCACGACAAGGCCGTGCAGAAGATCAACCCGCAGATCTGATCCCGATCTGACCGGTAAGCTCGCGGCCTATCCGGCCGCGGGGCTTGAATCGGCCCGCCGCATTCCCATGAGGATGACGGCGGGCTTTTTGCATTTCTCTGCCTTCAGCGGCGCCGGCCAGGCCCGTCCGCGAGCGGGTCTGGCGTGATCTGGGTCTGGCGCAGCACGCCGGCGTCGTCGAAATAGAAATGGAACATCGACGGCCAGTTGTCTTCATGCTTGAAGCGGTAAGACCACACTTCGCGCTTCATCAGCGGGTAATACTGCTTGGGCTCGCGCGGCTTGCCGAAGTGTTGCTCCACGTCCAGCTTGGTCCACACATCGACTTTCGCCTTGTAGAGCTCGCTGGTTTGCAGCATCTGCCGGAACATGGTCAGATGGCCGCTGCGGTCGAAGTCAGCCGCGTAGGATTGTTGCCCGAAGGGTTGCTTGGAGTAGATCCAGCGCTGCGTGCCGTCGGCTAGCTGGTAGGTATCGGTTGGCGTGCCGAAATGGGCTTGTACGGCGGCTTCTGGCGCGCCCACCATGTCCTGGCCGGCTTTGACCGGTTGCAGCACCGAGCAGGCCGGCAGGACCGCTGCCGCTGCAGCTAGCACGAGCCACTGGGCAGCACGGCGCGACGATGAGGCGTTCATGACAGTCCTCTTGTTCAAATTCGTGATGATATGGACTAAGAGTGTAGCGGCGCGCAGAAGTTGTGTGCGCCTCATGTGGCACGTGCTGGCTTTCTGAGGGTAAGCGCCGCCATGGCACCCCCATCCTCGCCCAATTTCCCGTTTTGCCGCGAATGCGATCCGATTTGCCTAGGCTGGGTCCCTGGCTTACCATGCAGCGCTTTGGCGGGAGATCACTTGATGTGGGCTAAACGATGGCTGGCGGGCTGTTTGCTGGCGGTGGCGGCGAGCGCCGGCGCGCAGGAGCCGATCCGTCTCGGCATGATCGAAGGGTTGTCCGGCCCCTTTGCCAACGCTGGCGACGCGGTGGTGCGCAACCTGCGGATCGCCATCGACCGCGTCAATGCGCGCGGTGGCGTCAAGACCGCGGAAGGCGCGCGGCCCCTCGAGCTGGTTACCTTCGATAGCAAGGGCAATGTCGACGAGAGCCTGATCCAGTTGCGCGCTCTGGTGGACAAGCGGATTCCCTTTGTCCTGCAGGGCAACAGCTCAGCGGTGGCTGGCGCGCTGGTCAGCGCGATCAACCGCCACAACAGCCGGCAGCCCGATGCCCGCGTGCTCTTCCTGAATTACTCGGCGGTCGATCCCACACTGACCAACGAGGGGTGCAGCTTCTGGCACTTCCGCTTCGATGCCAGCGCCGACATGCGCATGCAGGCCCTGACCGAAGTCATCCGTGCCGATGCCGGCGTTCGGCGCGTCTACCTGATCGACCAGGACTACAGTTTCGGCCATCAGGTGTCGCGTTCGGCACGGGAGATGCTGGCGGCCAAGCGGCCTGAGCTGCGCATCGTGGGCGATGAGTTCCACCCGATCGGCAAGATCAAGGACTTTGCCCCGTATATCGCCAAGATCAAGGCCAGCGGCGCGGATGCGGTGATCACGGGCAACTGGGGCAACGATCTCACACTGATGATCAAGGCCGCGCGCGAGGGCGGGCTGAACGCCAAGTTTTACACCTTCTACGGCAACGGGCTGGGCGCGCCGGCGGCCATGGGCGATGCCGGGGTAGGGCGTGTGCTCGCGGTGGCGGAGTGGCACCCCAACGTGGGCGGCGCGGCGTCGGACGCGTTCTACCAGGCGTTCCGTGCCCGTTACCCTGAGCCCAGGGACGACTACGTTCACCTGCGCATGCAGATGATGGTGGAGATGCTTGCCAGGGCCATCGAGCAGGCGGGCTCGACCGACGCCGTCAAGGTGGCGCGTGCGCTGGAGGGCATGCGCTACGTCAACGACTTCCATGATGCGACGATCCGCGCCGATGACCACCAGGTGCTGCAGCCGCTCTACGTGTCGGTGATGGAGAAGCAGGGCGGCGATGTGCGCTTTGACAACGAGGGGTCGGGCTATGGCTTTCGCACGGTGAGGAAGCTAAAGTCGGCGCAGACCATGTTGCCCACGACTTGCAAGATGGAGCGGTTCTAGCGGCTCCGGGCCGGCGTTGCCGCAAATGCCATCGCCGGCCCGTTTTCCGTTATAATCGCCCGCTGTCATAGCCAGCCGGTTGTCAAAAACCGGCCCGGCGAGACAGTTGCCTGTATGTAAGACACGCACAAGGCACGACGCATGCGGCACATTTCGTGCTGTAGCGTTCGCAAGTGAAAAGGAAATCACCATGGCAGAAGCCCAAGTCAGCAGCAAAACCGAAGTCATCAAGCAGTTCGCACGTGCCGCCAACGACACGGGTAGCCCCGAAGTCCAGGTCGCTTTGCTGACCACCCGCATCAACGAACTGACCCCCCACTTCAAGGCCAACATGAAGGATCACCACAGCCGCCGCGGTCTGCTGCGCATGGTGAGCCGTCGTCGTCGCCTGCTGGACTACCTCAAGGCCAACGATGCCGACCGTTATCGTTCGCTGATCGAGAAGCTCGGCCTGCGTAAGTAAGCAGCCAGGATCGTCCGGATGGCAGCACGAATGGATGCACTGCACGCCTTCGCGTGAGCCACTAATGCCTGCGTCAGCCTCGCTGATGCAGGCATTTTGTTTTTGCGGATGAAATGTCGCAGGTCCGGCCGCTGCCCGGTCGATGTCTGGTATTGCTGCAAGTGATTTTTGCTCTACTTGATGGTGCCATGACCCCGAGGGCTGGCACACGTTGCGCCAAGACGTGCAACGGAGTAAGTTACTGTGTTCTTTAGCTTTTTTCAGCTTTTTTACTGTTAATCCATACCGGAGTCGGGCAAGGAAGCGGGGCTTTGTGTCATTCCAGCGCGGTATTTGCCCAGGCAGATGCCCACGTACCAGAACCAGGTATCGCACCAGGTATCGCGCTGGAATGGCATAGCACTYCCCTGTGACTGAGGCCGACGCTGATCCGGCAGTTCGCCCGCGGCTGCTAACGCGGGCGTTGCACAAGCGTGCAAGCACGAACAAAAGGAACGCTCATGACCATGTTCAACAAGATCGTCAAGGAATTCCAGTGGGGCCAGCACAAGGTGCGCCTGGAAACCGGCGAGGTTGCCCGCCAGGCTGGCGGTGCCGTGATCGTCGACATTGAAGACACCGTGGTGCTCGCCACCGTTGTCGCTGCCAAGTCGCCCAAGGCCGGCCAGGATTTCTTCCCGCTGACCGTCGACTACATCGAAAAGACCTACGCTGCCGGCAAGATCCCCGGTGGCTTCTTCAAGCGTGAAGGCCGTCCGTCGGAAAACGAGACGCTGACCTCGCGCCTGATCGACCGCCCGCTGCGCCCGCTGTTCCCGGAAGGCTTCTACAACGAAGTGCAAGTGGTCATCCACGTGCTGTCGCTGAACCCGGAAGTCCCGGCTGACATCCCCGCCCTGATCGGCGCCTCGGCTGCCCTGGCAGTGTCGGGCATTCCGTTCAGCGGCCCGGTCGGCGCAGCGCGCGTTGGCTACAAGGACGGCCAGTACCTGCTGAACCCGACCCGCTCGCAAATCGCCGCTTCGGAACTGGACCTGGTGGTTGCCGGTACCGAGCGCGCCGTACTGATGGTGGAGTCGGAAGCCCGCCAACTGTCGGAAGAGGTGATGCTGGGCGCCGTGGTCTACGGCCACGAGCAAATGCAGACGGCCATCAATGCCATCCATGACCTGGTGCGCGACGGCGGCAAGCCGGAGTGGGACTGGACCGCGGCCCCGAAGAACGAAGCGCTGATCGCCAAGGTCGGCGAAATCGCCCTGCCGCTGCTGCAGGACGTCTACCAGCTGCGCCAGAAGTCGGCTCGCAGCCAAAAGCTCAAGGAAGTCTACGCCACCGTGGCGGCAAAGCTGGCCGAAGCCGGCGTGGAAGCCGACAAGGTCGAAGTGGGCAACGTGCTGTTCGACATCGAAGCCAAGATCGTGCGCAGCCAGGTGCTGTCGGGCGAGCCGCGCATCGACGGCCGCGACACCCGCACCGTGCGCCCGATCGAGATCCGCTCGTCGGTGCTGCCGCGCGCTCACGGCTCGGCCATCTTCACCCGTGGCGAAACCCAGGCGCTGGTGGTTGCCACGCTGGGCACCAAGGGCGATGAGCAGATCATCGACGCGCTCGCCGGCGAGTACCGCGACCGCTTCATGCTCCACTACAACATGCCTCCGTTCGCCACCGGCGAAACCGGCCGCGTGGGCAGCCCCAAGCGCCGCGAAATCGGCCACGGCCGCCTGGCCAAGCGCGCGCTGATCCCGGTCCTGCCGAAGGATGACGAATTTGCCTACACCATCCGCCTGGTGTCCGAAATCACCGAATCCAACGGCTCGTCGTCGATGGCATCGGTGTGCGGCGGCTGCCTGGCACTGATGGACGCAGGCGTTCCGATCAAGGCGCACGTGGCCGGCGTGGCCATGGGCCTGATCCTGGAAGGCAACAAGTTCGCCGTGCTGACCGACATCCTGGGCGACGAGGACCACCTCGGCGACATGGACTTCAAGGTCGCGGGTACCGACACCGGCATCACCGCGCTGCAGATGGACATCAAGGTCCAGGGCATCACCAAGGAAATCATGCAGGTCGCGCTGGCGCAAGCCAAGGAAGGCCGCCTGCATATCCTGGGCAAGATGCAGGACGCGATGGGCCATGCGCGCACCGAGCTGTCGGAGCACGCACCGCGCATGATCACCATGAAGATCCATCCGGACAAGATCCGCGAAGTGATCGGCAAGGGCGGCTCGACCATCCAGGCCCTGACCAAGGAAACCGGCACCACCATCGACATCCAGGAAGACGGTACCATCACCATCGCCTCGACCTCGACCGAAGGCATGGCCGAAGCCAAGCGCCGCATCGAAGGCATCACCGCGGAAGCCGAAGTGGGCAAGATCTACGCCGGCACCGTGCTCAAGCTGCTGGACTTTGGCGCCATCGTCAACATCCTGCCGGGCAAGGATGGCCTGCTGCATATCTCCGAGATCGTCAACGAACGCGTCAAGGACATCAAGGACTGGCTCAAGGAAGGTCAACACGTGCGCGTCAAGCTGATCCAGGCTGACGAGAAGGGCCGCCTGCGCCTGTCCCTGAAGGCCGCGCTGGCCGAAGAGGGCGGCAGCATCAGCCCGATCGCCAACACCAGCGAGGCACCGGCTGCTCCGGCAGCACCGGCAGCACCGGCCGCGCCGACGACGCCTTCGGCTGATCAGCAACAGCAGTAAGCGTTTTACGGTGCCGGTAGAACGACGGTACCCGTAGCAGAAAAAGCGGCTGGCGATGTCCAGCCGCTTTTTTGTTTACACTCCCGCCAGTCCCACCCCATGCGGCCCGGCTGTTCGGCCCGCTGCATGGCGGGTGCCCAGATTGATCCCCCCGCCCTGCGTGCGCGAGCCCGCCGCATGCGCGAGGTCCCTAACCGCAAGGAGCAGCAATGCAAGCCATCGAAATCCGCGAGTACGGCGCCCCCGAAGTCCTGCAGCTGGCGCAACGCCCCGACCCCGTGCCCAAGGCCGGCGAGATCCTGATCCGCGTGGCCGCGGCCGGCATCAACCGTCCAGATGTATTCCAGCGTACCGGCAACTACCCGGTGCCACCCGGCGCGTCCGACCTGCCGGGCCTGGAAGTGGCCGGCGTGGTGGCCGGCGGCGACCTGGCGCACCCCGACAACCGCTTCGGCCTGAAGCTGGGCGATCGCGTGTGCGCGCTGGTGCAGGGCGGCGGCTACGCCGAGTTGTGCGTGGCCCCCGCGGCGCAATGCCTGCCGGTGCCGGCGGGCCTGTCGGATGTCGAGGCGGCCGCATTGCCGGAGACGTTCTTCACCGTGTGGAGCAACGTATTCGATCGCGGCTACCTGGGCCGCGGCCCGCTGGGCAAGGACGAGACCCTGCTGATTCAGGGCGGCTCGAGCGGCATCGGCACGACCGCCATCCAGATCGCCAAGGCCCTGGGCCACAAAGTCTTCGTCACCGCCGGCAGCGCCGACAAGTGCCGTGCCTGCGAGGAACTGGGCGCCGACCGTGCCATCAACTACAAGGCCGAGGACTTTGTCGCCGAGGTCAAGGCCCTGACCGGCGGCCGTGGCGCGGATGTCATCCTCGACATGGTGGCCGGCCCGTATCTGGCGCGCGAGCTGGCCTGCGTCGCCGACGATGGCCGCATTGTGATCATCGCGCTGCTGGGTGGCGCCAAGGCCGAGATCCCGCTGGGCGATATCCTGCGCCGCCGTATCACCGTGACGGGCTCCACGCTGCGTCCCCGCCCGGTGGCGTTCAAGGGCGAGATCGCGCAGGCGTTGCACCAGCACGTGTGGCCGCTGCTGGCCGCGGGCAAGATCAAGCCGTTGATCCACCAGACCTTCCCGGCCGCCCAGGCCGCCGATGCGCATCGGCTGATGGAGTCCAGCGAGCACATCGGCAAGATCGTCCTTACCTGGTAATGCCGCTGGTAGCGGGCTGATGGCCGAGTGTGGCCGAGTGCGGCCGGGGCCTCGCGCCCCGGGCCGATTTAGGGGCCCTTCTGTGGCGTAGGGCCTTGGCGCGCGCTACAATAGCCGGTTTGATTGAGAGGGGCGCCCTGTGAGACAAAAGCTCGTTATCGGCAACTGGAAGATGYACGGCAGCCTGGCTGCCAATGTGGCCTTGCTGGAAGCGATCAAGGCAGCGCCCGCAAGCGCGCGCCTGGCGGTATGCGCGCCGTTCCCGTATCTTGCGCAGTGCCAGGCGTTGCTGGCCGGGTCCGTGGTGGCCTGGGGCGCGCAGGACGTGTCCGCCGAGGCGCGTGGTGCCTTCACGGGCGAGGTCGCGGCCTCCATGCTGGCTGAGTTCGGTGTTTCGTATGCCCTGGTGGGGCATTCGGAGCGCCGCAGCTACCATGGCGAGACCGATGCCACGGTGGCGGCCAAGGCGGTGCGCGCGCTGGAGTTCGGCATTGTGCCGGTGGTGTGCGTGGGCGAGAGCCTGGCGCAGCGCGAGGCCGGCGAGACCGAGGCCGTGGTTGGCCGCCAGCTCGGCGCCGTGCTCGAGGCCCTCTCGCTTGAGCAACTCGGCCGCATCGTGCTGGCCTATGAGCCAGTGTGGGCGATCGGCACGGGCAAGACCGCAAGCAGCGAGCAGGCCCAGGCCGTGCACGCTTTCCTGCGCGCCCAGGTGGCGGCGCGCGACGCAGGCGTGGCGGCTCGCATGGCCATGTTGTACGGTGGCAGCGTGAAGCCGGACAACGCGGCAGAACTATTTTCCATGCCCGACATCGACGGGGGCCTCATCGGAGGCGCCTCGTTGAAGTCGGACGATTTCCTCGCGATCGGCAACGCCTGAATGCCGGCCGCTCATAGGGTCTGATCAGGCAAGCGAATCGAACCAAATGGCAATTTTCAAAACTTTGTTGGTAGTGGCGCAGGTACTGTCCGCGCTTGGCGTGATTGGCCTGGTGCTGCTGCAGCATGGCAAGGGCGCTGATGTCGGCGCGGCGTTCGGCTCGGGGGCCTCGGGCAGCCTGTTCGGCGCCACCGGCTCGGCCAACTTCCTGTCGCGTACCACCGCCGTGCTGGCGACGCTGTTCTTCATCTGCACGCTGAGCCTGACGCTGATGGGCAACTACCGGCCGGCAGCTTCGCTGGGCGTGATGGGCTCCGCGCCCGCGGTGGCGCCGGCGGTGGCGGGGGCTTCGGCGCCTGCTGCTGCATCGGCTGCCGCGGCCTCGAATCCTTCTGCGCCTGCTGTACCGAAATAATCAACCAGCCTTGTGACTTATTCTTGAAGATTTTTGCTGTTGTGCATTGAACAAAACAAGAATCCTAGGTTAGAATACAAGGCTTGAAACGATCCCCCAGCGACGGGGCTCCAGCCAGGATAAAGTAGTATCCCAGCCAGAGTTCCGAAGGGTGTAAAAACCCAGGGCCCTGAAAAGCCCGGCGCGAGGCAATATTGTTTCTCCCCCAGCCGACGTGGTGAAATTGGTAGACACGCTATCTTGAGGGGGTAGTGGCGAAAGCTGTGCGAGTTCGAGTCTCGCCGTCGGCACCAAACAACTTGATCGGGGCATACATCCGGAGCGCATCCCGGATGTATGCCCCGGCCAGTCCGCAAGGCGGCGTCGTAATTTCTACGGAATGGCGCTTGGGGTGGGCAACAGGACGCCGCTTACCGCTGGTGCTGTTGACAACATTCCAGATAAGGCTGGCCGTACCTTGAATCTCGAAGCCTACTTCCCCGTCCTCATCTTCATCATCTTCGGTGTCGTGCTCGGCATTGCACTGATGTCGATTGGCCGAATTCTCGGTCCAAACAAACCTGATCCCGCGAAGCTCTCTCCGTACGAGTGCGGCTTCGAAGCGTTCGAGGACGCGCGCATGAAGTTCGACGTGCGCTACTACCTCATCGCTATTCTTTTTATCCTGTTCGATCTCGAGACCGCCTTCCTGTTTCCCTGGGGTGTAGCCCTGCGGGATATCGGCTGGCCGGGTTTCTTCGCCATGGGCGTGTTTCTGCTGGAATTCATCGTGGGCTTCGTCTACATCTGGAAAAAGGGCGCGCTCGATTGGGAGTGATGTGATATGGCAATCGAAGGCGTTCTCAATGAAGGCTTCGTCACGACTACCGCTGACAAGCTGATCAACTGGACCCGCACCGGGTCGCTCTGGCCGATGACCTTTGGCCTGGCGTGCTGCGCTGTGGAAATGATGCATGCTGGCGCCGCGCGCTACGACATGGACCGCTTCGGCGTGATTTTCCGCCCGTCGCCGCGCCAGTCGGACGTGATGATCGTGGCCGGCACGCTGTGCAACAAGATGGCCCCCGCGCTGCGCAAGGTCTATGACCAGATGGCAGAGCCGCGTTGGGTGATCTCGATGGGTTCCTGCGCGAATGGCGGTGGCTACTATCACTACTCGTATTCAGTGGTGCGTGGTTGCGATCGGATCGTGCCGGTGGATATCTATGTGCCTGGCTGCCCCCCGACGGCGGAAGCGTTGATCTACGGCATCATCCAGTTGCAGAACAAGATCCGTCGCACCAACACCATCGCGCGCAAGGGCTGACATGTCGAACCTCGATACTCTGAAGGCCGCGCTCGAAAAGGTACTGGGCAAGCGTATCCAGAAACTGGTAGAGGCGCTAGGCGAGATTACCCTTATCGTCAAGGCCGATGACTACCTGGAAAGCGCGCTGATGCTGCGCGACGATCCCGCACTGCATTTTGAGCAGCTGCTCGATGTGTGCGGCGTCGACTATTCCACCTACGGCGACGGCGCCTGGGACGGTCCCCGTTTCGCGGCCGTGACGCACCTGATCTCGATCAAGCATAACTGGCGCTTGCGCGTACGCGTGTTCGCGCCGGACGACGACGTGCCCGTGGTGCCCTCGCTGACCGACGTCTGGAACTCGGCGAACTGGTTCGAGCGCGAAGCGTTCGACTTCTACGGCATCGTGTTCGAAGGCCACAACGACCTGCGCCGCCTGCTGACCGACTATGGTTTTGTCGGCCACCCGTTCCGCAAGGATTTCCCGGTCTCGGGCTATGTCGAGATGCGCTACGACCCCGAGCAAAAGCGGGTGATCTATCAGCCCGTCACGATCGAGCCGCGCGAGGTCACGCCCCGCGTGATCCGCGAAGAGAATTACGGCGGCTTGCAGCACTGAGAACGCGCAATGGCAGACATCAAGAATTACACCCTTAACTTCGGCCCGCAGCACCCTGCGGCACACGGCGTGCTGCGCCTTGTGCTGGAGCTGGACGGCGAAGTCATCCAGCGCGCCGACCCGCACATCGGCCTGCTGCACCGTGCCACCGAAAAGCTGGCCGAGCAGAAGACCTGGATCCAGAGCGTGCCGTACATGGACCGCCTCGACTACGTGTCGATGATGGTCAACGAGCATGCCTACGTGATGGCCATCGAGAAGATGCTGGGTCTCGAGGTGCCGATTCGCGCGCAGTACATCCGCGTGATGTTCGACGAAATCACGCGCTTGCTGAACCACCTCATGTGGATCGGCTCGCACGCGCTCGACGTGGGCGCGATGGCGGTGTTCCTGTACGCCTTCCGCGAACGCGAAGACATGTTCGACATGTACGAGGCGGTGTCGGGTGCGCGCATGCACGCGGCTTACTACCGTCCGGGCGGCGTGTACCGCGACCTGCCGGACACGATGCCGCAATACAAGGCGTCGAAGATCCACAACGAGCGCGCCATCAAGGCCATGAACGAAGCGCGCTCGGGCTCGCTGCTGGACTTCATCGAGGACTTCACCAACCGCTTCCCGAAGTACGTCGACGAATACGAGACGCTGCTGACGGACAACCGGATCTGGAAGCAACGCCTGGTCGGCATTGGCGTGGTGAGTCCCGAGCGCGCGCTGCAGATGGGCTTTACCGGCCCGATGCTGCGCGGCTCCGGCATCGAGTGG
The DNA here is from genome assembly GCF_052113425.1 of Cupriavidus sp. YAF13. Taxonomy (NCBI): domain Bacteria; kingdom Pseudomonadati; phylum Pseudomonadota; class Betaproteobacteria; order Burkholderiales; family Burkholderiaceae; genus Cupriavidus; species Cupriavidus sp. YAF13. The sequence goes on along the minus strand of NZ_JBFRDD010000063.1, from coordinate 14,093 downwards.
GACCTGCGCAAGAAGCAGCCCTACGAAGTGTATGACCGCATGGACTTCCAGGTGCCGGTGGGCGTGGGCGGCGATTGCTACTCCCGCTACCTGGTGCGCGTGGAAGAAATGCGCCAGTCCAACAACATCATCAAGCAGTGCATTGACTGGCTGCGCCGCAATCCGGGCCCGGTGATGAGCGACAACCACAAGGTGGCGCCGCCGTCGCGCGTGGACATGAAGTCGAACATGGAAGAGCTGATCCACCACTTCAAGCTCTTCACCGAAGGCATTCACGTGCCCGAAGGCGAGACTTACGCGGCAGTGGAGCACCCGAAGGGCGAGTTCGGCATCTATGCCATCTCCGACGGTGCGAACAAGCCGTATCGCCTGAAGATCCGTGCCCCGGGCTTTGCCCATCTGGCCGCACTGGATGAAATGGCCAAGGGCCACATGATTGCGGATGCGGTAACGATCATCGGTACGCAAGACATCGTCTTCGGCGAAATCGACCGCTGACGAGCTAACAAGAGCCGCCGGCCCCGGACGACGATCCGGGCGCCCCTGGCACGGACCCACAATCGATCGTGTCCGGTCACGGGAAACCCGCGGTGAGCCCAGCATGCCTTTGACATGCGGGCTGCAACGGCAGCGACGGCTGCAAACCTGCGGGATGCGCGCCATGTGGCGGCGCAGATCCGCAAATGACACGGCGTATTACAGCAACGACCATGCTATCAGCAGAAGCTCTCAAGGAAATCGATCGCGCGATCGCCAAGTATCCGGCTGACCAGAAGCAGTCGGCCGTGATGGCGGCGTTGGCCGTGGCGCAGGGCGAAGTGGGCTGGGTCTCCCCGGAAGTCATGCAGTTTGTTGCCAGCTACCTCGACATGCCGCCGGTATGGGTCGAGGAGGTTGCAACCTTCTACAACATGTACGACACCAAGCCGGTCGGCAAGTACAAGCTGACCGTCTGCACCAACCTGCCGTGCGCACTCTCCGGCGGCGAACGTGCCGGCGACTACCTCAAGCAAAAGCTGGGGATCGGCTACAACGAAACCACCCCGTGCGGCACCTTCACCCTCAAGGAAGGCGAGTGCATGGGCGCCTGCGGCGACGCACCGGTGATGATCGTCAACAATACCCGCATGTGCAGCCATATGAGCGACGCCAAGCTGGACGCGCTCGTCGACGAGCTCAAGGCCGCCGGCAGCACTGCAGCCAAGGGAGATAAGTAACATGACCTCTCTGCACGACCGCCATATCAAGCCGCTGATCCYGGCTGGCCTCGATGGCAGCAACTGGCACCTCGACGACTACGTCAAGCGCGGTGGCTACCAGCAGCTCAAGCGCATCCTGACCGAGAAGATCACGCCCGAGCAGGTGATCGCGGACGTCAAGGCCTCSGGCCTGCGCGGCCGYGGCGGCGCRGGCTTYCCCACSGGCCTGAAGTGGAGCTTCATGCCGCGYCAGTTCCCCGGCCAGAAATACCTGGTCTGCAACACCGACGAGGGCGAGCCCGGTACCTTCAAGGACCGCGACATCATCCGCTACAACCCGCATGCGCTGATTGAAGGCATGGCCATCGGTGCGTACGCGATGGGCATCACCGTGGGCTACAACTACATCCACGGCGAGATCTGGAACGAGTACAAGATTTTCGAGCAAGCCCTCGAAGAGGCACGTGCCGCCGGTTTCCTGGGTGACAACATCCTGGGCTCGGGCTTTGACTTCCAGCTGCACGCCCACCACGGCTACGGCGCCTACATCTGTGGCGAGGAAACCGCGCTGCTCGAATCGCTGGAAGGCAAGAAAGGCCAGCCGCGCTTCAAGCCGCCGTTCCCGGCCAGCTTCGGCCTGTACGGCAAGCCGACCACCATCAACAACACGGAGACGTTTGCCGCGGTGCCGTTCCTGTTGTCGATCGGGCCGGAAAACTACCTGAAGATGGGCAAGCCGAACAATGGCGGCTCCAAGATCTTCTCGATCTCCGGCGACGTCGAGCGCCCCGGCAACTATGAGATCCCGCTGGGCACGCCGTTCGCGACCCTGCTGGAACTCGCCGGCGGCATGCGCGGCGGCAAGCGCATCAAGGCAGTGATCCCGGGCGGCTCGTCCGCCCCGGTGGTGCCGGGCGACATGATGATGGCGTCCGACATGGACTATGACTCGATCGCCAAGGCCGGCTCGATGCTGGGCTCGGGCGCGGTGATCGTGATGGACGAGACGCGCTGCATGGTTCGTTCGCTGCTGCGTCTGTCGTATTTCTACTTTGAAGAATCGTGCGGCCAGTGCACGCCGTGCCGTGAAGGCACCGGCTGGCTCTATCGCATGGTGAATCGTATCGAACACGGAGAAGGGCGCCAGGAAGATCTGGACCTGCTCAATAACGTCGCTGAAAACATCATGGGCCGCACTATCTGCGCGCTTGGTGATGCGGCAGCGATGCCGGTCCGCGGCATGCTCAAGCACTACTGGAAAGAGTTCGAATATCACGTCGAACACAAGCAGTGCATGGTTCCGGCCTACTCTTAAGCGTGGCAGAACATGGTTGAACTCGAGATCGACGGCAAGAAGGTTGAGGTTGCTGAAGGCAGCCTGGTGATGGAAGCCGCCCGCCAGCTGGGCACCTACATCCCGCACTTCTGCTACCACCGTAAATTGTCCATCGCGGCGAACTGCCGCATGTGCCTGGTTGAGGTTGAGAAAGCGCCCAAGGCGCTGCCCGCCTGCGCCACGCCGGTCACCCCTGGCATGAAGGTCTTCACCAATTCGGAGAAGGCAGTCAAGGCCCAGAAGTCGGTGATGGAATTCCTGCTGATCAACCACCCGCTGGATTGCCCGATCTGCGATCAGGGCGGCGAGTGCCAGTTGCAGGATCTGGCCGTGGGCTACGGCGCATCGGAATCGCGCTACAAGGAAGAAAAGCGCGTCGTATTCCACAAGAACGTGGGCCCGCTGATCTCCATGGAAGAGATGAGCCGCTGCATCCACTGCACCCGCTGCGTGCGCTTTGGCCAGGAAGTGGCCGGCGTGATGGAGCTGGGCATGCTGGGCCGTGGCGAGCACTCCGAGATCACGACCTTCGTTGGCCAGACCGTGGATTCGGAACTGTCCGGCAACATGATCGACCTCTGCCCGGTCGGCGCGCTGACCAGCAAGCCGTTCCGCTACTCGGCACGTACCTGGGAACTGGCGCGCCGCAAGTCGGTGTCGCCGCACGATGGCCTGGGCGCGAACCTGGTGGTGCAGACCAAGAACCAGCGCGTGATGCGCGTGCTGCCGCTGGACAACGAAGCCGTCAACGAATGCTGGCTGTCCGACAAGGACCGCTTCTCGTACGAAGGCCTCAACAGCCCGGACCGTCTCACCAAGCCGCTCGTCAAGCAGGGTGGCGAGTGGATGGAAACTGACTGGCAGACCGCACTGGAATACGTGGCCAACGGCCTCGCGAGCATCAAGCGCGACCATGGCGCCGACCAGATCGCCGCGCTGGCCAGCCCGCACAGCACGCTGGAAGAACTCCACCTGCTGGGCAAGCTGGTGCGTGGCCTGGGCAGCGACAACGTCGACTTCCGCCAGCGCCAGACCGATTTCTCGGCCGCCATCAAGGGTGCGCCGTGGCTCGGCCTGCCGATCGCCGACGTCTCCGCGCTGCAACGCGTGCTGGTGATCGGTTCCGCCCTGCGCAAGGATCATCCGCTGCTGGCCGCGCGTCTGCGCCAGGCTGGCAAGAAGGGGGCCCGCGTGGCCGTGCTCGGCGCCAGCGCCGAGGACCTGCTGATGCCGCTGGCCGCACGCATTGACGTAGCGCCGTCCGGCTGGACCGCAGCCCTGGCCGGCGTGGCCCGTGCCGTTGCCGCCGCCAAGGGCGTGGCCGCTCCGGCGGGCACCGATGGCTTCGATGGCGACGACAAGGCCAAGCTGGTGGCCGACGCGCTGCTGTCGGGCGAGCGCCGCGCCGTGTTCCTCGGCAACGAGGCCGTGCGTCATCCGCAATTTGCCGCGCTGCACGCGCTGGCACAGTGGATCGCCACGGAAACCGGCGCTACGCTGGGCTTCCTGACCGAAGCCGCGAACACCGTCGGTGGCCATATCGCCGGCGCGCTGCCGCAAAATGGCGGCGCCAATGCGCAGGCCATGTTCGACACGCCGCGCCGTGCCTACGTGTTGTTGAACACGGAACCCGAGTTCGACGCCGCCAACCCGAGCCAGGCCCTGGCCGCGCTGGCCCAGGCCGGCACCGTGGTGGTGCTGTCCGCGTTCCGCTCGGACGCCGCGCTGCAATATGCTGACGTGATCCTGCCGGTGACCCCGTTCACCGAAACCGCAGGCACGTTCGTGAACTGCGAAGGCCTGCCGCAAAGCTTCAACGGCGTCGTCCGCGCGCTGGGCGATTCGCGTCCGGGCTGGAAGGTGCTGCGCGTGCTTGGCAACCTGCTGGACGTGCCTGGCTTTGACTTCGAGACCGCCGAAAGCGTGCGAGACGAAGTGCTGGCCAAGCCGGTCGCACCGCAACTGAACAACGGCACCGACGCGGCCATCCGCGTCACCGCCCAGGTGGCGGGTGGGATCGAACGCATCGCCGATGTGCCGATCTACCATGCCGACCCGATCGTGCGCCGTGCCGATTCGCTGCAACTGTCCGCAGCCGCGCGCCGCGCCATGCAAGCCGGCCTGTCAGCCGACCTGTTCGCCTCGCTGGGCGTGCAGGCTGGCGACCCGGTGCGCGTGACGCAAGGGCAGGGCAGCGTGGTGCTGCCAGCCGCCCTCGAAGCCGCGTTGCCTGCCGGCACCGTGCGCGTGTCCGCCGGCACCGTTGCCGCGACCACGCTGGGCGCACCGTTCGGCACCGTCACCGTAGAGAAAGCCATCGACCTGGCCGCCACCGCGAAGGGCGCGGCCGAGCCGGCGGCCACGGCATAAGAAGAGCGAGAAAGAAACATGATCGATTGGATTACCTCGCAAGGACAGAATCTCTTCGGCGGCGCCTGGACGCCGCTGTGGATCCTGATTCGCGCCGTGGTCATTGTGGTGCCGCTGCTGTTGTGCGTGGCCTACCTGATCCTGTGGGAGCGCAAGCTGATTGGCTGGATGCACGTGCGTATCGGCCCGAACCGGGTCGGACCGCTCGGCCTGCTGCAGCCGATCGCCGACGTGCTCAAGCTGCTGCTCAAGGAAGTGATGATGCCCACGCAGGTCAGCCGGGGCATGTACCTGGTTGCCCCGCTGATGGTGCTGATGCCCGCCGTGGCGATCTGGGCGGTGATTCCGTTCCAGGCCGAAGTGGTGATGGCCAACGTCAACGCCGGCCTGCTGTACGTGATGGCGATCAGCTCGGTTGGCGTCTACGGCGTGATCCTGGCCGGTTGGGCCTCCAACTCCAAGTACGCCTTCATCGGCGCCATGCGCGCCGCGGCGCAGATGGTGTCCTATGAAATCGCCATGGGCTTTGCCCTGGTGACCGTGCTGATGGTGTCTGGCAGCCTGAACCTGTCGGCCATCGTCAACTCGCAGAACACCGGCTATTTCGCCAACATGGGGATCAACGTACTGTCGTGGAACTGGCTGCCGCTGCTGCCCATGTTCGGCGTGTACTTCATCTCTGGCGTGGCCGAAACCAACCGCCACCCGTTCGACGTGGTGGAAGGCGAGTCGGAAATCGTTGCCGGCCACATGATCGAGTACTCGGGCATGGGCTTCGCGCTGTTCTTCCTGGCTGAGTACATCAACATGATCGTCATCTCGACGATGACCGCGTTGATGTTCCTGGGAGGCTGGGCGCCGCCGTTCGAGAGCTTCATCACCAATGCGGTCCCGGGCTTCTTCTGGCTGGTGATCAAGGTATTTTTGCTGCTGTCGGTGTTTATCTGGATTCGTGCTTCGTTCCCGCGCTACCGCTATGACCAGATCATGCGCCTGGGCTGGAAGATCTTCATCCCGCTGACGGTGGGCTGGCTGGTCATCGTGGCGATCTGGATCCGGTCGCCCTGGAATATCTGGCATTGAACGGCCAAAGCAGGGGCGCAGCCACAACAGGCGGCGCCCTGCGGAATCATTAGGAAGCAATCGTCATGCTGCTCGCCATCAAGGACTTCTTCAACAGCCTGCTCCTGAAGGAACTCTTCAAGGGCATGGCTCTGACCGGGCGTTATCTCTTCGCCCGCAAGATCACGGTCCAGTTCCCCGAAGAGAAAACGCCGATGTCGCCGCGTTTTCGCGGCCTGCACGCGCTGCGCCGCTACCCCAACGGGGAAGAGCGCTGCATCGCCTGCAAGCTGTGCGAAGCGGTTTGCCCGGCCGTGGCCATCACCATCGAGTCCGATGCCCGCGCCGACGGCACCCGCCGCACCACGCGCTATGACATCGACCTGACCAAGTGCATTTTCTGCGGTTTCTGCGAAGAAGCCTGCCCGGTCGACGCCATCGTCGAGACGCATATCCTCGAGTACCACGGCGAGAAGCGCGGCGACCTGTACTTCACCAAGGACATGCTGCTGGCAGTGGGCGACCGCTACGAGCCGCAGATCGCCGCGGCCAAGGCTGCGGACGCCAAGTACCGCTGATAAGCGCATTACAGGGCGTGCCCGCCGAACCTGGCGGGCGTTGCCAATGCATTGTGAATCGGGCCCCGTGTGGGGCTAACGAAAAGGATGCCGCAAGGGCAGGCCACCAGGGGTGGCTTGTGCCGGAAGGCTCGACGAGGACCATGGAACTCACGACCACCATCTTCTATGTCTTTGCGCTGGTGCTGGTGCTCTCCGCACTGAAAGTCATCACCGCGAAGAACCCGGTGCACTCCGCACTGTTCCTCGTGCTGTCGTTTTTTACGGCAGCCGCGATCTGGATGCTGCTGAAGGCCGAATTCCTCGCCATCCTGCTTGTGCTGGTGTACGTGGGCGCCGTGATGGTGCTGTTCCTGTTCGTGGTGATGATGATCGATATCGACATCGAGCACCTGCGACGGGACTTCTGGACCTACGTACCGATGGCCTCGGTGATCGGCGCGCTGATCATCGGCGAGATGGCCACCGTGCTGGTGCGTAACTTCATCGGCACCACGGTGCCGCTGARCAACGTGGCGCAGGGCCCGGACTACTCCAACACGGCAGCGCTCGGCAAGCTGATCTACACCGACTACATCTACGCCTTTGAAGTGGCGGGCATCATCCTGCTGGTGGCGATCATCGCCGCCGTCGCGCTGACGCTGCGCCGCCGCAAGGACAACAAGTCGCAAGACGTGGGCGAGCAGTTGCGCACCCGCCGCCAGGACCGCGTGCGCCTGGTCTCGATGCCCAGCGAAGCCCGTGCCGGCACTCAAGCCAGCCCGGATGCCGCGGCTGCCGCTAACAAGAACTAAAGCCCGGAGAAACGCTGTGCTCTCTCTCGCCCATTTCCTCGTGCTCGGTGCGATCCTGTTCGCCGTCAGCATCGTTGGTATTTTCCTGAACCGCAAGAACGTGATCGTGCTGCTGATGGCGATCGAGTTGATGCTGCTTGCGGTCAATATGAACTTCGTCGCCTTCTCGCACTATCTGGGCGACCTGGCAGGACAGGTTTTCGTTTTCTTTATCCTCACGGTGGCTGCGGCCGAATCGGCAATCGGCCTTGCAATCCTGGTCGTGCTGTTCCGCAACCTGGACACGATCAACGTGGACGACATGGACACCCTCAAGGGTTGATCCGCGCCGCTACGTTATGAATCAAGACCGTTCTCCGACCGCACACCACTAAGCGTCCTATGGCAACCACGCTCGACCCCAACCTGCTACTGGCGATTCCGCTCGCACCGCTCGCCGGTGCAGCCATCGCCGGCCTGTTCGGCACCAAGTTCTTCAGCACATTCTCCTCGGAGACACGCGCCGGCCGCACGCTGGCCCACACCGTGACGATTCTCGGTGTGGCGATTTCCTGCCTGCTGTCGATCATCGTGCTGATGGACGTCATGAACGGCGCGAGCTTCAACGCCACCGTGTACGAGTGGATGAAGATCGGCGACCTGAAGATGGAGGTGGGCTTCCTGGTCGACTCGCTGACCGCGATGATGATGGTGGTGGTGACCTTCGTCTCGCTGATGGTGCACATCTACACCGTCGGCTACATGAGCGAAGACCCCGGCTACAACCGCTTCTTCGCCTACATCTCGCTGTTCACCTTCTCGATGCTGATGCTGGTGATGAGCAACAACTTCCTGCAGCTGTTCTTCGGCTGGGAAGCTGTGGGCCTGGTGTCGTACCTGCTGATCGGCTTCTGGTACACCCGCCCGACGGCCATCTTCGCCAACCTGAAGGCATTCCTGGTCAACCGTGTGGGTGACTTCGGCTTCATCCTGGGCATCGGCCTGCTGCTGGCTTACAGCGGCAGCATGAACTACACCGACGTCTTCGCCGCGCGCGACCAGCTCGCCACGGTGATCTTCCCGGGTACCGACTGGCTGATGATCACGGTCGCCTGCATCTGCCTGTTCATCGGCGCCATGGGCAAGTCGGCGCAGTTCCCGCTGCACGTGTGGCTGCCTGATTCGATGGAAGGTCCGACCCCGATCTCCGCGCTGATCCACGCCGCCACCATGGTGACGGCCGGTATCTTCATGGTTGCGCGCATGTCGCCGCTGTTCGAGCTGTCGGACACCGCGCTGTCGTTCGTCCTGGTGATCGGCGCCATTACCGCGCTGTTCATGGGCTTCCTGGGCATCATCCAGAACGACATCAAGCGCGTGGTGGCTTACTCCACGCTGTCGCAGCTGGGCTACATGACCGTCGCCCTGGGCGCCTCGGCCTACTCGGTGGCCGTGTTCCACCTGATGACCCACGCATTCTTCAAGGCACTGCTGTTCCTTGCGGCCGGCTCGGTCATCATCGGCATGCACCACGATCAGGACATCCGCAACATGGGCGGCCTGCGCAAGTACATGCCGATTACCTGGATCACCTCGCTGGTGGGCTCGCTGGCCCTGATCGGCACGCCGTTCTTCGCTGGCTTCTACTCCAAGGACTCGATTATCGAGGCCGTGGCCGAGTCGCATATCCCGGGTTCGGGCTTCGCCTACTTCGCGGTGCTGGCCGGCGTGTTCGTCACGGCGTTCTACTCCTTCCGCATGTACTTCCTGGTGTTCCACGGCGAGGAGCGCTTCGGCAAGGAAAACCACGATCACCACAACCATCATGGCGACCATGAGGACGAGGAAGTCTCGTCCGACCATCACCATGGCCTGGCTCCGGGAGAAAAGCCGCACGAGTCGCCGTGGGTCGTCACGCTGCCGCTGGTGCTGCTGGCCATCCCGTCGGTGGTGATCGGCGCGATCGCGATCGGCCCGATGCTGTTCGGCGACTTCTTCAAGAATGGCGTGGCCTTCAAGAACGTGATCTACGTGGGCGAGAATCACCACGCGATGGCGGAGCTGACCGAAGCCTTCCACGGCTGGGTGGCGATGGGCCTGCATTCGCTGACCACGCCGGTGCTGTGGCTGGCGATCGCCGGTGTGGTGCTTTCCTGGTTCTTCTACATGAAGCGCCCGGACATCCCGGCTGCCATCAAGCAACGTTTTTCGGGCCTGTACACCCTGCTCGACAACAAGTACTACATGGACGCGATCAACCAGGCCGTGTTTGCTCGCGGTGCCCGTCTGCTTGGTACCGGCCTGTGGAAGGGCGGCGACCAGGGCCTGATCGACGGCCTGGTGGTCAACGGCGCCGCGCGCGTGGTTGCCTGGTTCGCGTCGGTAAGCCGTTACCTGCAATCCGGCTACATCTATCACTACGCATTCGCCATGATCCTGGGCATGTTGATACTGCTGACGATGACGGTGTTCGGCACCTCGTTCGCCACGGTGAGCGCCAAGTAAGGAAAACAAGAAAATGGTTCTGTCTTTCGCTATCTGGCTGCCAATCTTTTTTGGCTTGCTGGTCCTTGCCTCGGGTTCCGACCGTAGTCGCTGCTACGTCCGCTGGATGTCGCTGTTCGGCTCGGTCGCCAGCTTCATCGTGACGCTGCCGCTGGTATTCCACTTCGACCGTTCCACGGCTGCCATGCAGTTCGTCGAGAAGTCGAACTGGATCGAGCGCTTCAATATCAACTACCACCTGGGTGTCGACGGCATCTCGATGTGGTTCGTGGTGCTGACCGCCTTCATCACGGTGATCGTGGTGATCTCCGCCTGGGAAGTGATCACCGAGCGCGTGGCCGAGTACATGGCCTCGTTCCTGATCTTGTCGGGCCTGATGGTCGGCGTGTTTTGCGCGCTCAACGGCATGCTGTTCTACGTGTTCTTCGAAGCCACGCTGATCCCGATGTACATCATCATCGGTGTCTGGGGCGGCCCGAACCGTGTGTACGCGGCGTTCAAGTTCTTCCTGTACACGCTGCTTGGCTCGCTGCTGACGCTGGTTGCGCTGCTGTACCTGTACAGCAAGACCGGTACTTTCGAGATCCTCGAATGGCACCAGGCCAAGCTGTCGATGAACGAGCAGATCGCGCTGTTTGTCGCCTTCTTCCTGGCCTTCGCGGTCAAGGTGCCGATGTGGCCCGTCCATACCTGGCTGCCTGACGCCCACGTGGAAGCGCCGACCGGCGGCTCGGTGGTGCTGGCCGCCATCATGCTGAAGCTGGGCGCCTACGGTTTCCTGCGTTTCTCGCTGCCGATCGCGCCGGACGCCAGCCATAGCATGGCCGCCTTCATCATCACCATCTCGCTGATCGCAGTGATCTACATCGGCCTGGTCGCGCTGGTGCAGGCCGACATGAAGAAGCTGGTGGCGTACTCGTCGATCGCCCACATGGGCTTCGTCACGCTGGGCTTCTTCATCTTCAACGAGATCGGCATCGAGGGCGGCATCATCCAGATGATCTCCCACGGCTTTATCTCGGGTGCGATGTTCCTTTGCATCGGCGTGCTGTATGACCGGGTGCACTCGCGCCAGATCGCCGATTACGGCGGTGTGGTGAACACCATGCCGAAGTTCGCGGCGCTGTCGGTGTTCTTCGCCATGGCCAACTGCGGCCTGCCGGCTACCTCGGGTTTCGTCGGTGAGTTCATGGTCATCCTGGGCGCGGTCAAGTTCAACTTCTGGATTGGCCTGCTGGCAGCCACGGCACTGATCCTGGGCGCCGCCTATTCGCTGTGGATGGTCAAGCGCGTGATCTTTGGCGACGTGGTGCACAAGCACGTGGCCGAACTGGTCGACCTGAACAAGCGCGAGTTCCTGATGCTCGGCCTGCTGGCGATCATGACCCTGTATATGGGCCTGTATCCGAAACCCTTCACCGATGTGATGCACGCTTCCGTGGTGAACCTGCTGTCGCACGTGGCGCAGTCGAAGCTGTAATCGGGGAGAGAAACAAACATGCAACCGTCCTCGACATTGGCACCTGTGGCGCCAATCATTTTCCTGGCGATCGCGATCGCCGCGGTCAACTGGATCGACCTTGCCCGTGGCAAGAGCCGCACCAGCGTGGCCTATCCGCTGTCGTTGCTGACCACGCTGGTGCTGACCGTGTGGTTCGGCATCAACGGCGTCGCCGGCGAGACCCATTACGCGTTCGCCAACCTGGTGGTGGTGGACCCGATGGCTAACCTGCTGTCGGCCTTCGCATCCGCTGCGCTGTTCGTCACGCTGGTCTACACCCGTAGCTACCTGGCCGACCGCGACATGTTCAGCGGCGAGTTCTACATGCTCGCGCTGTTCACGCTCGGCGGCCAGATCGTGATGATCACCGGCAACAACTTCCTGACCCTGTACCTGGGCCTGGAACTGCTGTCGCTGGCATCCTACGCGCTGGTGGCCTTGCGCCGCGACAGCCGCGTGACCTCCGAATCCGCCATCAAGTACTTCGTGCTGGGCGCACTGGCCTCGGGCTTCCTGCTGTATGGCATGTCCATGCTGTACGGCGCCACCGGCTCGCTGAACCTCGGCGAAGTGTTCCGCGTGGTGGAATCGGGCCGCGTCAACACCACCATGCTGGCCTTCGGCGTGGTCTTCATCGTGGCCGGCATTGCGTTCAAGATGGGCGCCGCACCGTTCCACATGTGGATTCCGGACATCTACCAGGGCTCGCCGACCGCGGTGACGCTGCTGATCGCTGGCGCGCCCAAGCTGGCTGCGTTCGCCATGGCGCTGCGCCTGCTGGTGGAAGGCCTGCTGCCGCTGGCGGTGGACTGGCAAGTCATGCTGATGGTGCTGGCTGTGGCGTCACTCGCCATCGGCAACCTGACCGCCATCGTGCAAACCAACCTGAAGCGGATGCTGGCTTACTCCACCATCTCGCACATGGGCTTCCTGCTGCTGGGCCTGCTGTCCGGCGTGGCCGACGGCAAGGCCGACGGCGCCGCCAGCGCGTACGGTTCGTCGATGTTCTATGCCGTGACCTACGTGCTGACCACGCTGGGCACCTTCGGCATCGTGCTGCTGCGCGCCGGCAAGGATTTCGAAGCAGAGACCCTGGACGACCTCAAGGGCCTGTCGCGCAAGAATCCCTGGTACGCGCTGCTGATGCTGGTGATGATGTTCTCGCTGGCCGGCATCCCGCCGACCATGGGCTTCTACGCCAAGCTGGCGGTGCTCGAAGCCGTGGTCAAGAGCGGCATGACCTGGCTGGCCGTGGTGGCCGTGCTGTTCTCGCTGATTGGCGCGTTCTACTACCTGCGCATCGTCAAGCTGATGTACTTCGATGCGCCGGCTGACGAGCGCAAGCTGGAATCCAGCTTTGGCCTGCGTTCGATGCTGACGCTGAACGGCGCGGTCATCATTGCCCTGGGCCTGTTCCCCGCGGCACTGATGAACCTGTGCTACCAGGCGATCCGCGCCACGCTGGCGTCCTGATGCACGACGGCGGCGTAGCGATATGAGTTCATCTGCGGCGGGCTGGTTTGTCATCTTGCTGGCATTGGTCTGTGCCAACCTGCCGTTCATCAACCAGCGGCTGTTCGCGCTGATTCCGCTGCGTTTCGCCAGGAAGCCGCTGTGGATGAGGCTGGCTGAGTTGATCACCTGGTATGTGGCGGCAGGCCTGGCCGGCTTCGCCGTGGAGGCGGGACTTGGCAACGCCTTCCCGCAGGGCTGGCAGTTCTACGCCATCACCGCCTGCATGGTGCTGGTGTTTGCCTTCCCGGGCTTCACCTGGCAGTACCTCGTCAAACATCGCGCGGCTTGACGGCCGGGTAGCGAAGGCGCCCGGGCCGGCCGCGTCCGGACCCGGAGCTTTCATGAGCGACAAGATTGACACGCTGGACGCTAGCGAGATCGCCGCTGGCGACGATCAAGGCCTGAAGGAAGTGTGCGTGGCGTCCGCCACGCTGCACACAGGCAAATTCCTCACACTCAAGCAAGATATCGTCAAGCTGCCCGACGGCAAGCATGCCGGCCGGGAATATGTGCTGCATCCGGGCGCGGTGATGATGATCCCGCTGTTCAACGATGGCACTGTGCTGCTGGAGCGGCAGTACCGCTATCCGGTTGGCGAAGTGATGCTGGAGTTTCCTGCTGGCAAGCTCGATCCCCAGGAAGGCGCGCAGCGCTGCGGCGAGCGCGAGCTGCGGGAGGAAACCGGCTACAGCGCGCGGCGTTGGGATTACCTCACGCGCATCCATCCCGTTATTTCATATTCCACCGAGTTTATCGATATCTTCCTGGCGCGGGATCTGACCGCCGGGCCGGCGCAGCTCGATGAAGGCGAATTCCTCGAGACGTTTATCGTGCCGGCAGGGCAGGTGATCGATTGGGTGCGCTCGGGGCGGATTACCGACGTCAAGACGATCATTGGGGCGTTCTGGCTGGAGAAGGTGGTGTCGGGGGTGTGGGAGGCGGGGGAGCAGGTGTTGCCGGGATAGGGGATTGTGCGCAAGGGCAGAACCGTTGGCTCTTGCTGTTTGATTTGGTTTTGATTTGGTGCGGCGTTGGTTTTTGTACCCAAGGGCCGTACGACATCGCCCTGCGGGGTTGGTCGGTGTTTATTTCATCGGCGATGGTTTTTGTACCCAAGGGCCATACGACATCCCCCTGCGGGGGCTGCCGGTCACTTTTCTTTGACCGGCAAAGAAAACTAACGAAAAGAAAGCCGCCCTGCCGGGGGCAGAGCAATAAGGCTGTTTTTGCCTCTGTGGTTGCGTCGTACGGCCC
>NZ_JBFRDD010000062.1:0-48445 GCF_052113425.1 Cupriavidus sp. YAF13 | reverse complement strand
GCCCCATACGGCCTTGGCACACCTTGACGGCTCGCTTCGCATCGCGTTGGGGTGATTCCCGCCCTTCGTGCGGGAATCACGGCTACACCGAATCGATGCTCTGACTCTCCTGCCGGTTTTCTCCCCTCTCCCACACTTGTGGGAGAGCAACCGTGTCAAGCGGGCAGTTTGTTTTCCCACGGCTGACCGGTCTTCGCCATGGTATTGAGGACCGTCAGCAGCTTGCGCATGCAGGCAGTCACGGCGAGCTTGAATGGCTTGCCGGTAAGACTCAGGCGTTCATAGAAACTACGGATGGCAGGGTTATGACGAATCGCTGTTACCGTCGCCATGTACAGCACATTGCGCACCTCGGCTCGACCGCCGCGGATGTAGCGTTGTCCCCGGCGCTTGCCGCTGTCGTCGTTAAACGGCGCCACGCCGACCAGCGCTGCAATCTGCTGGCGGTTGAGCTTACCCAACTCGGGCAGTCGCCCCAGCAGGGTGAACACGCTGACTTTGCCAATGCCCGGCACACTGCTAGGCAATTCCACTTTGTGCTTCCATACGTCGCTGGTGCGCAGCTTGTGGGTCATATCGATATCGAGCGACTTGATGCGGGTGTCCAACCATTCGATATGCTCTTTCAGACTCTTGATGGCAAGCGGCGGCGCAGTGGCGACTCGAGCCTTCTCTTGAGCCCGCATGACCACCAGCTGGCTGCGCCGGTCCAACAGGTCAGCAAATTCGCGCTGCGCCTCGTCGGGCAGCGGACGCACTGGCGGCCGGATCTGCTGGGCAAAACGCGCCAGCACGCGCGCGTCGAGCCGGTCGGTCTTGGCCAGAATCCCGCAAGCTTTGGCGAAGTCGCGCACCTGCTTGGGGTTGACAACCGCGACCGGCAATCCGGCACCGGCCAGCGCGATACTGACGCTGGTTTCATAACCGCCTGTCGCCTCGAGCACGATGCGCTCGATTTGACCTTCGTCGTTATGCTCGGCCAGGTAGGCCAGCAGCGAAGCGATACCCGCTTCGTCATTGGTGAACTGCAAGCTCGCGCTGTCAGGCAAAGAGTCCAGATCCAGCGTGTTCTTGCTAACGTCGATTCCTACAACCTTGATATCCATTTGGCTTATCCCATCCTTGTGACCATTCGGCGTGCTGCCATCCAACCGTTCGGGCTTAGGCTAAACGCTATCAAAAAATGGAAGCCTCGATCCTCGCTCTCCCTCGAACTTGGGCTTTCGCCCAGGGCATGGGGCCATCGATCTGAGGCTTCCAGGACATATTTTCCGACATACAAGGGGCGGGGGAGAGGGCGGGTGCTCGCAAGAGCGAGAGATCTCACATTGACCGTGCCTCAATCCCCTTCTCCGGACGTCAGCACGCGCTGGCTCTTGCGTTCGGCTTGCGCGCTGCGCGCGTGCTCACGTGCTTCGCGCCGTGCCTGCCGCCGTTCCTTGCGCTTCATATGCCAATAGTGCGCGCGATCCAGGTAGAGATACACCACGGGCGTAGTAAACAGCGTCAGCGCTTGCGACAGCACCAGTCCCCCCACCATCGCAAAGCCCAGTGGCCGCCGCAGCTCCGAGCCGGCGCCATGCCCGAGCATCAACGGCAGTCCGGACAACAGCGCGCACATGGTGGTCATCATGATCGGCCTGAAGCGCAGCAGGCACGCCTGGTAGATGGCTTCCTCCGGTTTCATGCCGTGGTCGCGCTCGGCGGTGAGCGCGAAGTCGACCATCATGATGCCGTTCTTCTTGACGATGCCGATCAGCAGGATGATGCCGATCAGCGCGATCACGCTGAGGTCATAGCCACCGGCCAGCAGGATCAGCAACGCGCCCACGCCGGCGGAGGGCAGGGTGGAGAGGATGGTGAGCGGATGGATATAGCTTTCGTAGAGCAGCCCCAGCACGATATACACGGCGACCAGCGCGGCGGCGATCAGGTAAGGCTGCGAGGCAAGCGAGGCGCCAAAAGCCTGTGCCGTGCCCTGGAACGAGCCGGAGAGTGTCTGCGGGCGGCCCATGCCGGACAGCGTGCTGTTGATGGCCTTGACGGCATCGCCCAGCGCCACGCCCTTGGCCAGGTTGAATGAGATCGTGACGGCGGGGAACTGCCCCTGGTGGCTGATCGACAGGTAGGCGGTGCTGTCGGTGTCGATCTTGACGAACGTGGACAGCGGCACTTGCTCGCCGGTCAGCGGCGAGGTCACGTACAGCTTGCTGAACAAGCGCGGATCGTCCTGCAGCGCGGGCGTGGCTTCCAGGATCACGTGGTAGCTGTTGATCTGGGTGAAGTACTGCGCGACCTGGCGCTGCCCGATCGCGTCGTAGAGCGTGGAGTCGATCAGCGCGGGCGTGATGCCAAAGCTCGAGGCGCGCGCGCGGTCGATGGTCAGGCGCGCTGCTGCCGCGGCGTTCTGCTGGTCGGACGCCACGTCGGCGAGCTGGGGCAGGGCGCGCAGGCGCTCCAGGATGCGCGGCGCCCACTGGTTGAGCTCGTCCAGGTTGGAGTCCATCAGCGTGTACTGGTATTGCGTGCGCGACAGCCGCCCGCCCACGTTGATGTCCTGCCCGGCCTGCAGGAACAGGTTGGCGCCCTGCACCTGCGCCAGCTTGGGCCGCAGCCGGGCGATCACTTCGTCGGCACTGACGGTGCGGCCCTGGTCCTTGGGTTTCAGGCTGATGAAGAAGTTGCCTGTGTTGAGCGTATTCTGCCCGCCGGTCATGCCAACCGCGGCGACATCGGGGTCGGCGCGCACGATATCCGCGAGCTGCACCATGCGCGCGTTCATCGACTTGAACGACGCGTCCTGCGCGGACTCCGCGATGCCGAACATGAAGCCGGTGTCCTGCTGCGGGAAGAAGCCCTTGGGTATGTAGATGAACAACGCCACCGTGGTGGCGACCGTGGCGATAAACACGCACAGGGTGAAGAACTGGTGGCGCATCACCACGTCCAGCCAGCGCCTGTAGCCCGACAGCATGGCATCGAAGCCATGCTCGAACCACCGGTAGATGCGGCCGTGATGATGGCCGCGCGGCGGGGTCAGGTAGCGCGAACACAGCATCGGCGTGAGCGTCAGCGAGACCAGCACCGATACGACGATGGTGAGCGTCACGGTCACGGCGAACTCGCGGAACAGCCGCCCCACGATGCCGCCCATCAGCAGCAGCGGGATGAACACCGCCACCAGCGAGACCGAGATCGACACGATGGTGAAGCTGATTTCGGCGGCGCCCTTGAGCGCGGCTTCCATGGGCTCCATGCCGTCTTCCACGTGGCGGTAGATGTTCTCCAGCATCACGATGGCATCGTCCACCACGAACCCCACCGCAATGGTGAGCGCCATCAGCGACAGGTTGTCGCGGCTGTAGCCCAGCAGGTACATGCCGCCGGCGGTGCCCATCAGCGCCAGCGGCACGGTCACACTGGGAATCACCGTGGCGGCCACGTTGCGCAGGAACACGAAGATGATCATCACCACCAGCGCGATGGTGAGCACCAGCGTGAACTCCACATCGGCCACCGAGGCGCGGATGGTCTGGGTGCGGTCGGCCAGCGTGTTGACGTTGACGGTGGGCGGGATCGCGGCCTGCAGGCGCGGCAGCGCGGCGCGGATGCGGTCCACGGTCTCGATCACGTTGGCGCCCGGCTGCTTGGTGATGGCCAGGATGATGGCGCGCCCGTTGTGGAAGGTGTTGTCCGCCGGCGCGGCGGCGCCGGCAAAGCCCCAGCCCGCCAGCTTGGCGTTCTCGGGCCCGTCCACCGCCACGCCGACATCGCGCACGCGCACCGGCGCGCCGCTGCGGTAGGCCAGCACCATGTCGTTCCACGCCGCCGCCTTGGTGACCTGGTCGTTGGTGTAGACGTTGAAGGCCTTGGTGGCGCCATCGGTGCTGCCGGTGGGCTGGTTGACCGTGGTGGCGGCAATCACGCCGCGCAGGTCTTCCAGGCTCATGCCCATGGCCGAGAGCTTCTGCGGATCCACCTGGATGCGTACCGACGGCTTTTGCTGGCCGCCGATGTTGACCAGCCCGACGCCGGAGATCTGCGAGATCTGCTGCGCCAGCACATTGTCGGCGAAGTCGTTGACCTCGGTCAGCGGCAGTGTGTCGGACTGCACCGCCAGCACCAGGATCGGCGAGTCGGCCGGGTTGATCTTGCGGAAGGTGGGGGGCGTGGGCAGGTTGCTGGGCAACTGACCGCTGGCGGCATTGACGGCGGCCTGCACGTCCACGGCGGCGGCATCGATGCTGCGGTTGAGGTCGAACTGCAGCGTGATCTGGGCGTTGCCCTGCGCGCTGGTCGACGTCATCTGCGTGAGCCCGGCGATCAGCGAGAACTGCCGCTCCAGCGGCTGCGCCACGTTCGACGCCATGGTCTCCGGGCTGGCGCCGGGCAAGTTCGCCGACACCTGGATGGTGGGGAAATCCACCTGCGGCAGCGGCGCGATAGGCAGCAGCGGCCACGCGGCGACGCCGACCAGCAGCACGGCCAGCGCCAGCAGCGAGGTGCCGATCGGGCGCTTGATGAAGGTCGCGGAAATGCTCATGGCCGTGCGTTCCCGGCGCGGTTTGCCGGGGCACCGGCGGCCGGCGCTGAGGCGGGCGCTGCGCCGGCATCCGCGATGGTGGTGGCCGCGGTCGTCTCGTTCACGCGGGTGCCGGGCTTGAGCTTGTATTGCCCGTCCACCACGACCCGCTCGTCGACCGCCAGCCCCTTGGCCACGACGGCCTTGGCGTCCTGGGTCTCCGCCACCTCGATCGCGCGGGATGCAACCGTATGGTCTGCCTGCACCACATAGACATAGGTGCCGGTCTGGCCGCGTTGCACGGCGGCGGCCGGGATGGTCAGCGCCTGGTCGCGCTCTCCTAGCACCAGCCGCGCATTGACGTACTGGCCGGGCCACAGCGTGTGCGAGGGATTGGGGAAGCGCCCTTTCAGCTGGATGGTGCCGGAGGTGGTGTCGATGGTGTTGTTGAGCAGGATCAGCTTGCCTTGTCCGAGCAACTGGCCGCTGGCGCGCTCGCTGGCCTCCACCGCGAGCGGTGTGCCGCTGGCCTGCATGGCGCGGTTGATGCGCTGGAATTCGCCATCGGGCAGCGTGAATACCACGTCGATCGGGTCGATCTGGCGGATCACCACCAGGCCGTTGGCGTCGGCCGCGTGGACGATATTGCCCGGGTCGACCAGGCGCGCACCAACGCGCCCGGATAGCGGCGCGGTGATGGTGGTGTAGTCGAGCTGCACGCGGGCGACGTTGACCAGCGCTTCGTCGGTCTTCACCGCGGCGGCCAGCTGCGCCACCAGCGCGCGCTGGGTATCCAGCGTCTGCTGCGTGGTGGCGTTTTCCTTGATGAGGCCCTCGTAGCGCTGCAGGTCGAGGCGCGCATTGGCTAGCTGCGCCTCGTCACGCGACCTCTGCGCCATGGCTTGCTGCAGCTGCGCCTGGAACGTGCGCGGGTCGATCTGCGCCAGCAACTGCCCGGCCTTGACGTCCTCGCCCTCGACAAAGCCGACGCGGTCGAGCTGGCCGTCCACGCGCGGCTTGACCGTCACCGTGGCCATCGCCTGCACGGTGCCGACGCCCGCCACGCCAATCGGCACGTTCTCGCGCTTGACCTGTGCGCTGGTCACGGTTACCGCCGGCACTGGCGGCGCTGCCCCGCGTGGCGCCGCCATGCGCTTGAGCGGGCCGGCGGCGAACCACGCCACGGCTGCCAGCATGAGCACGGCCAGGCCGATCAGGACGGGGTTGCGGCGGGAGAACTGGGTCGCCATGGATTGCCTTGGAAGTGGTCTGCCGATGTGGGTCGGGGGATCAGGGGATCAAGAGATCAGGGTTGCGCCAGCGCATCGCTTTGCCAGCCGCCGCCGATCGCCTTGACCAGCGCCACGCTGGCTGCAAGCTCACGGCCACGCAACTGGATTGCGGTCCGTTCGTTAGACAAGGAAAGGGCCTGTGCCGTTACCACCGAGAGGTAGGACGCCGTGCCAGCGCGGTATTGCGCCAGGCTCACGCGCTCCGCCACGCGGGCAGCATCCACCGCATGGTCCTGCACCACCACCTCCTGGTCGAGCACGCGCAGTGCCGAGAGGTTGTCTTCCACCTCCTGCATGCCGCTGAGCACGGTTTGCCGGTACGCCGCCACCGCCCCGTCGTAGGCCGCCGCCGCCTGGTCGTTTTGCGCGTTGCGCCGCCCGCCGTCAAAGATGGTGCCGGCCAGCGCCGCGCCCAGCGACCACACCCGGCCGGGCGGCCCGAACCAGTTGGCCAGGCTGCCGCTGCTGGCGCCGCCCACTGCGGAGAGCACCAGCGACGGGAAGTACGCAGAGCGCGCCACGCCGATATTGGCATTGGCCGCCGCCATGCGGCGCTCGGCCGCCGAGATGTCTGGGCGGCGCTCCAGCAGCGCCGAAGGCAGCCCCGGCGGCACCGCCAGCGGGCGCATCGAAAACGCCTCTGGCGCCAGCGTGAACTCGGCTGGGGCGCGCCCCAGCAGCACAGCGATCGCATGCTCAAGCTGGTTGCGCTGCACGTCGAGGTCGATCGCCTGCGCTTGCGCCGCGTTCAGCGTGACCTGCGCCAGCGCCACGTCGCCCGCGGTGGCCACCCCCGCGCGGAACTGGCTCTGGGTCAGCTTGAGGGAGTCCTCGTAGGCGGCCAGCGTGCGCGCATAGAGCGTCTTGAGCACATCGGTGACGCGCAACTGGATATAGTCCTGCACCAGCTCGCCCTGGATCGTCAGGCGCGCGGCGGCGAGGTCGGCGGCGCTGGCCTGCGCGTTGTCGCGGGCCGCTTCGATGCTGCGCCGCACCTTGCCCCACAGGTCGATTTCCCAGCTGGCATCGAGGTTGGCCGAATGCGTGTTGGACACCGTCTGGATGCCCAGCGTGTTGGTGCGCGCGCGCCCCACGCCCACGCCCGCACCGAGCGTGGGATACAGGCTGGCCCGCGCCGCCTGCGCCAGCGCGCGGGATTGCCGGTACTGGGCCTCGGCCTGGCGCAGGCTCTGGTTGGCTGCGTTGGCTTGCCCGACCAACTCATTCAGGCGGGCATCGCCGAAGCCCGCCCACCACGCCTGTGTCAGGTCCACCGGACGGGGCTCGGCAACCTTCCATTGGTGATCGTCCGGCACGGCTTCGCGATACGCGGCGGGGGTCTCGACCGGGGGGCGCCGATAGTCCGGCCCGACCGCGCAGCCGCCCACCCAGGCAGACGCCAGGGCGATGCAGAGCAGGCGCGGCGAGAGCAAACGCGCGGCGCTCATGAAGGCGAGAAGCAAGCGATATTCATGACGGGCTTTCGTGAGGCGATGCCGTTGTTTGTCGTTTCCTGCTCGGGCTGGCGGATTGGTTTCCGCGCGCACGCACGCCGCCTGCGCGGCGTCGCGCAGGCGGGTCTTATGGCAAGCATAGTGCGGCGCGGGAATGTGTGAAACGCGCTGCGCATTACTGAATATTTCACTCGCGTACGCCGATGTGCCGGGCTGCGCCACGGCTTGCGCCGCCAAGTGAAGCGCGAAATACACCCACGGATGCGGCACGCGGCGGGCGCGCGTGCCTGTTACGGGATCTTGCAGTGGGTGGATGCCGGGTGGACGCCGGCTGGTGCAGCGCGGCAAAAGGCGATCCGGCACCAGCGCCGCGCAGGACGCCCCGGCGCCGCGCGAGCGGCCACGGGCGGGCCGCCGCAGCCTGTTGTAATCTTGTGTAATTGTGCGCCAGCGAGCCCCCGCGGGTTGCATTTGCTGCGCCTGCCGCGTAGAAAGTAGGTGTCAGGCGGTCGCGGCGGAAGGGCTGCGGCAATCCACACGGCCGGCCGACGCATATAACTACATGACATCTGGACGACGAGCGGGAAGGCGTGGCCATGGAGACCGATCAAGAAAGCACACTGACGTACGCGCTGCTGACAGTGCCAGCGCGTGCCGCCATCTGCCGCGCGCTGCTGGAGGCGGGCGAAGCTGGCATGCCGGCGTTCGAGCTGGCCGGCGTCGCCGGGCTGAGCCTGCCGCGCGCCAGCCACCATTTCAATGAACTGATGCAGGCCGATGTGCTGGGCCTGGTCGTGCGCGACCGGCAGGTGATCTATGTGCTCAAGGCCCGCCGCGCGGTGAGCCTGGCGCTGGAGTATCTCGACAGCAGCGGGTTGTAGCAGGCCCGCGGCCGGCATGGCTGCAGCCCGGGGCTGTTAAACTGCGCGCCTGCGCGCCAAGGGCCTCCCGTTGTCCAGGTGGCCCTTTTTGTCTTGATTCTTGACGTTTCCCCAGCACGAAATCTCCCGCCCATGTCAGCACTGGAACGCTTGTTTGTTGCCCTGGAAGAGCACGGCTGGGCCGTGTCCGACGACCTCGTCGACACCACGCTGGCGGCGCGGCTGCATGCCGAGAGCCGCGCGGCGTGGGAGGCCGGCCTGTTCCATCCGGCCCGCATCGGGCGGGGCGAAGCCACCGCGCGCGACGCGGGCATTCGCGGCGATTCGATCCTGTGGCTCGACGACGCGCCCGCCGGCGCGGGCAGGGCGGATTTCCAGGCCTGGGCTGCGGGTTTGCGCGAGGCCTTGAACGAGCGCTACTTCCTGGGCTTGAAGCGCGAGGAATTTCACTTCTCGCACTATCCGGTCGGCACCGCCTACAAGAAGCACGTGGACCAGCATCGCGCGACCCTGCATCGCAAGATCTCGCTGGTGCTCTACCTCAATCCTGAATGGAGCGAGCGCGATGGCGGCGAACTCGCGCTCTACGGGCAGGACGACGGCGCCACCGAGTTGCACCGCGTGCTGCCACAGCGCGCGCGGCTGGTCGTGTTTCGCAGCGACCTGGTCCCGCATGAAGTATTGCCTTGCCACAAGACGCGCTGGGCACTTACCGGCTGGTTCCGTACCGATCACGCCTGAACCGCCTGAATCACCTGAGCGGCATCAGCAGCGTAACCAGCAACCCGGGGCAAAGGCATGAACACACGACCGCAGCCGCACGAAGATGACACCGCCGCCGGACACTTTTCGGCCGAGCTCGAAGCACTGCTCCGCTCGCATGCCATGCGACGGCAACTGGTCAAGGGCGAGGTGCTGTTTACCTACGGCTCCAACCCGGACGCGCTCTTCTGCGTCGAGCGGGGCGCCATCAAGGTCAGCAGCACGGCGCAGAACGGGCGCGAGGCCGTGGTCAGCCTGCTGGAGCCCGGGCAGTGGTTCGGGGAGGTCTCGCTCTTCATCGATGCGCACCGCGTGTACGACACGCGCGCTGCGGAGGCTAGCGAGTTGTTGGTGATTCCCGCCGCCACCTTCCATACGCTCATTGCGCGCGAGCCGCGTTGGCTGATGGAGTTCACGCAACTGATCTGCCGGCGCTACCGCAGCGCACTGGAGTGGATTGACGAGGTGATCCTGATGCCGTTTCCGGTACGGCTGGCGCGGCGCCTGCTTGCCGTCGAGCATGCGCACGCGCTGTCCACCCTCGGCACGCCGGGCGTGCGGACATCCGGCGCCCCCGCCGCGCTCAGGCTCTCCCAGGAAGACCTGGGCCATATGCTTGGCGTGTCCCGCCAGAGCGTCAACCGGCAGCTCAAGGACTGGGAGAAGCAGGGCGTGCTGCGCCTGGAATACGGACGCCTGACGTTATCCGACAAGGCGGCGCTGCAGGCCATCGCCAGCGAGTCCGCGCCGGGCACGTAGCTTGGGCGGTTGCGCTTCGTCGCAAGAATGAAATAACCGGCGGCTAAGATCGTGGCGGGGCCGGTGGATACTTTTCCCTTCGCGGGGATGGCAGGTTTTTTGACGAAATCCGTGTCTGCACGGCCCCGTCCCGATTGACGGCGATGGCTGTTGCCTCCCTTTCCTCCTTTCCTCCCCTCCGCGCCGCTTGYGAAAATAAACGATATATACTGTTTTGATACCACTGCGATCAAAACAGGAGGATGCATGGCAACGGTTTCGAATGGGCGCCCGCGTGCGCCCGCGCCCGCCGCGGCGCAGAAAATGGCAGCCACCGCAGTGAAGCGGCCGGTCAAGCGCGCCAGTAAGGCGGAGACGGCAGGCAAGGCTGCCAAGGTTGAAACGGGTACGTCCGTGGCTGCCGCACCGAAGGCCGCGAAAGCAGAGAAGGTTGAGAAGGTTGAGAAGGTTGAGAAGGTTGAGAAGACACAGAAGCCCGTCAAGGCCAAGGTCGTGCGCGACAGCTTCACCATGCCGGAGTGGGACTATGCCAAGCTGGCGGAGCTCAAGCGGCGCTGCCTGAACGGCGGCGCGCACGTGAAGAAGAGCGAGTTGCTGCGGGCTGGGCTCAAGATGCTGGAGTCGCTGCCGGAGCGGCAATTGCTGGCCGTCGTGGCCCAGGTCGAGACCGTCAAGACGGGCCGGCCCGCCAAGCGCAAGGCGCGCGACGCGGCTTCCGGGCAATGAAGTCGCGGCGCGCATTGCGTGGCACCTGGATGTATTCCGTCCAGGTGCGCGTCGTATCTTGCGGGTTTCATGAATAGTTGATGACAGCCTCAACCATCTGCCGATTCGGTCGTTAAGATGGGCAGGGCTTACCAATCCTGAAGCCGGACCGGCTGGGCGCTGCCTTGCCGGTCCTTCGCTTTTCAGAGCCTTCACCGTTTCTTGCCGGCGCCATCGTCATCCGCAGAATGAGTCTCTTCAGGCCGTCTTTCTGGTGCCCGTTTTCCGTGTTCGCCGTCGTCACGGTGCCGCTGGCCGAGTCACCGCGGGAGCGGCCTCCGGGCGATGTGTCGGCACAAGCCGGATCGAACCCGGACGCGCGGCGAGACCTCCTCACGGCGCCCACGCTCCCTGCCCGCTAGCCTGGCAGCAGCGCTCCTGCCGTGGCATCGTTTCGTTGCGGCGCAAGGCGACGCATCGCTCTCTATATATCTGGAAAGGGGTCACAAAGCGCCTATAATTATGGTGCATTGCACCAATTCGCCCGCTGCCATCCGACTGTACAAGATGGAACCATGCTCCCTATCAACCTGAGGTAAATCCATGTTGCCGTGTGAGCGATGCAAGCGCCAGGCCGGCAGGCCAGGACACCTGCCGCCGCACGAGGACCTCGAGGCCGCGCGCGCCGATGCGCAGGCCCAGGACGGCGCCGCCTATGCCTACCGCTGCCGCCGGTGCGGCTACGCGCTGGTGCTGCGCAGTCCCAGCCGGGAGGTGCCTGACTACTGGGCCCTGGAAGGCCGGGCGCCCTCCACCTGAAGCTGACGGGATGCCGGCCCGAGCCCGGCGTGCCCGCCATTGTTCCCGCCACGCCGCCGTGCTCGCCCACGCGGAGCGTATCGAGGCAGAGGCGATGGCTTTCGAGCGTCAGCTGTCCGGCCAGGCACAGGAGCTGGACGGCATGCTGCGGATCTCGTCGTCCGACTGGTTTGGCGTGCATATGCTGACCCCGGTGATCGCGGACTTTATCCGCGCCCATCCGCGCGTCGCGGTGGAACTGGTCACCGATG
The DNA here is from genome assembly GCF_052113425.1 of Cupriavidus sp. YAF13. NCBI lineage: Bacteria > Pseudomonadati > Pseudomonadota > Betaproteobacteria > Burkholderiales > Burkholderiaceae > Cupriavidus > Cupriavidus sp. YAF13. Next base: position 37,000 of record NZ_JBFRDD010000062.1, on the reverse strand, counting down.
CGCGCTTGCTCAGCCTGGCACGGCGCGAGGCGGACCTGGTCTTTCGCATCCGCGCCTTCGACGAGGCCGATATCGTGCAGCGCAAGCTGATGCACATGGACTACGCGCTTTACTCGGCGCCCGGCGTGGCACCGCCGTGCGCGGGCGATGGCGAGGGGCATGCCCTGCTGACGCTGGATGCGGGCTTCGCGGGCCTGCCCGACATGGCCTGGATGCGCAAGCAACTGCCGAACGCCCGGGTAGCATTCGGCAGCAACAGCCGCGAGGCGCAGGCCAAGCTGTGCGCGGCTGGCGCGGGGCTGGCTGTCCTGCCCTGCGCGCTGGCCGAGCGCATCGGCGGCCTGCAGGCCATCGAATTGGGCGAGGCGCCGCCGGGGCGCGACGTCTGGGTGGGCTATCACCGCGACCTGCGCCGCCTGGGGCGGCTGCGCGCCTTCCTGGATGCGACCATCGAGCGCCTGGGCAATAGCGCAGGCGCTTAGTCCCCGGCAATCTCCACCACCAGCTTGCCCTTGGCCGTGCCGGTCTCGATGGCGCGATGCGCATCGATGGCGCTGTCGAGCGTGAAGTGCCGCGCATCGAGCCGCACGGAAAGCTTGCCCGCATCGGCCAGCCGCGCCGCTTCGCGCAGGATCTCGCCGTGGTGCGCGCGGCCCTTGCCGGTGAGCATCGGCATCAGCGTGAACACGCCTGAATACGTGGCCGCGCGAAACGACAGCGGCGCCAGCGCGTGCGTGCCCCAGCCCAGGCAGCTCACCACATGACCGCCAAAGGTGCGCGCCGCCAGAAAAGAATTGTCCAGCACCGCGCCGCCCACGGTGTCGTAGACCACGTCGAAGCCCTCGCCCGCGGTGTATTGCTCGACATACTGCGCGACTGATGTCGCGGCGTGGTCGATCGCGGTGGCGCCATAGCCCTCGATGATCGCCTTCTGCGCGGCCGAGCCCGTGGCGTAGACCTGCGCCCCGAGCGCGCGGGCGATCTGCACCGCGATATGCCCCACGCCGCCGGCGCCGCCATGCACCAGCACCTTCTGGCCGGGCTGCACACGAGCCCGGTCGACCAGGCCTTCCCACGCGGTGATGAACACCAGCGGCAATGCGGCGGCTTCGCGCATCGACAGCGCGGCGGGCTTGCGCGCGAGCAGGTCGGCATCGGCCGCCGCGTACTGCGCGAGCGAGCCTTGCAGGCCGCCCACGCCACCGGTCATGCCATAGACCTTGTCGCCGGGCGCGAAAGCCGTCACGCCCGCGCCCACGGCTTCGGCCACGCCGGCCAGGTCCAGGCCCAGCACGGCGGGCAAGGGCTGGCGGGCGTGCTCCGCCTGGCCGGCGCGGATCTTGGCGTCGAGCGGATTGACGCCGCTGGCCAGGATGCGCACCAGCACCTGGCCGGGGCCGGCCACTGGCTTGGGAAGCTGGACCGCCGTGAACGGCGCGCCGGCGGATTCGACGATGAGGGCCTGCATGGTGGGGTGGGACATGATGCGCTCCGGATAGGTTGGCGATGAACCAGCGATGGGTTTGAGCCGGGTTGGTGTGACCATTCTTGGCCAGGCCGGCGCGCTCGTAAATCAACGCTTCTGTACTCTTGCCATGCAGTTTTGAATGGGGCGGCTTCTTGTCACGTCGTGTCACGTCGTGTCACGTCGCCGTGGAGGTGGGTGACGTTGAGTATCGCGCAGCGGGCGAAAGTGCCGCAGGCAACACCACGGGTGGCATGCGATGATCCCGCCCGGAAACATTGGGCTGGTGATCCATGGGTAACTTTTATTTCGGCGAAATCCGTCCGGATTCCATCAGGACGCGAATAAAGATTTCGCCGCGCGGCCAGGCTCCATAACGATTTTCACAATTCCAGGGTAAACACGTATCAAGTCGTTGACTTGAAAACGCTACCCCCCGTCCCTATAATTAGCACTCGTTGGGCATGAGTGCTAACAGACCTCTCCCGACGTACTAATTCTGCTGGCCGTCAGTGCTGGCGGTCATTTTTTGTGAACCAAAAATCACTTTTTGTACCAAGGAGTCCGTATGAATCTGCGTCCTTTGCACGACCGCGTGATCGTGAAGCGTCTGGACAATGAAACCAAGACCGCTTCCGGCATCGTGATTCCCGACAACGCTGCCGAAAAGCCTGATCAAGGTGAAGTGCTCGCCGTGGGCCCCGGCAAGAAGGACGACAAGGGCGCTTCGATCGTCCTCGACGTCAAGGTGGGTGACCGCGTGCTGTTCGGCAAGTATGCCGGCCAGGCCGTGAAGGTGGATGGCCAGGAACTGCTGGTCATGCGCGAAGAAGACATCATGGCTGTGGTGAACAAGTAATCCACGCACCCCATTCGTACAGATTTAGGAGATTCAGAACATGGCAGCTAAAGACGTAGTATTCGGCGACGCCGCCCGTGCCAAGATGGTCGAAGGCGTGAACATTCTCGCCAACGCAGTCAAGGTTACCCTGGGCCCGAAGGGTCGTAACGTGGTGCTGGAGCGCAGCTTCGGCGGCCCGACCGTGACCAAGGACGGCGTGTCCGTGGCCAAGGAAATCGAGCTGAAGGACAAGCTGCAGAACATGGGCGCGCAAATGGTCAAGGAAGTGGCTTCCAAGACCAGCGACAACGCCGGTGACGGTACCACCACCGCAACCGTGCTGGCCCAGTCGATCGTGCGCGAAGGCATGAAGTACGTTGCCGCCGGCATGAACCCGATGGACCTGAAGCGCGGCATCGACAAGGCTGTGGTGAACGCGGTTGAAGAGCTGAAGAAGCTGACCAAGACCACCACCACCAGCAAGGAAATCGCGCAAGTTGGCTCGATCTCCGCCAACAGCGACGAAGTGATCGGCAAGCTGATCGCTGAAGCGATGGACAAGGTCGGCAAGGAAGGCGTGATCACCGTGGAAGACGGCAAGTCGCTGGCCGACGAGCTGGAAGTCGTGGAAGGCATGCAGTTCGACCGCGGCTACCTGTCGCCGTACTTCATCAACAACCCGGAAAAGCAAGTTGTCGCCCTCGACAACCCGTTCGTCCTGCTGTTCGACAAGAAGATCTCGAACATCCGTGACCTGCTGCCGGTGCTGGAACAAGTGGCAAAGTCGGGCCGCCCGCTGCTGATCATCGCTGAAGACGTCGAAGGCGAAGCCCTGGCGACCCTGGTGGTGAACAACATCCGTGGCATCCTGAAGACCGCCGCTGTCAAGGCTCCGGGCTTCGGYGACCGCCGCAAGGCCATGCTGGAAGACATCGCCATCCTGACCGGCGGTGCAGTGATCGCTGAAGAAATCGGCCTGACGCTGGAAAAGGCAACCCTGCAAGAACTGGGTCAAGCCAAGCGCATCGAAATCGGCAAGGAAAACACCATCATCATCGACGGCGCCGGCGACGCAGGCTCGATCGAAGCACGCGTGAAGCAAATCCGTGCCCAGATCGAAGAAGCGACCTCGGACTACGACCGTGAAAAGCTGCAAGAACGCGTGGCCAAGCTGGCCGGCGGCGTTGCAGTGATCAAGGTAGGAGCCGCCACCGAAGTCGAAATGAAGGAAAAGAAGGCACGCGTGGAAGATGCACTGCACGCAACCCGTGCAGCCGTGGAAGAAGGCATTGTCCCCGGCGGCGGCGTGGCCCTGCTGCGCGCTCGCGCTGCCATCGCTAACCTGACCGGCGACAACGCTGACCAGAACGCTGGCATCAAGATCGTGCTGCGCGCCATGGAAGAGCCGCTGCGCCAGATCGTGCTGAACGCTGGCGAAGAAGCTTCGGTCGTCGTGGCCAAGGTCATCGAAGGCAAGGGCAACTACGGCTACAACGCCGCCACCGGCGAGTACGGTGACCTGGTGGAAATGGGCGTGCTGGACCCGACCAAGGTGACCCGCACCGCGCTGCAGAACGCTGCTTCGGTCGCATCGCTGATGCTGACCACCGACTGCGCAGTTGCCGAAACGCCGAAGGATGAATCGGCTCCGGCAATGCCGGGCGGCATGGGCGGCATGGGCGGCATGGACGGCATGATGTAAATCTGCCGGCCAGCCAAACGGCAGCCTGCTGTACCCGCATCACCCGTAGTAGCAAAAACCCCCGCTGGCGCGAGCCGGCGGGGGTTTTTGTTTTTGGGGCGACAGTACCGGCCGAAGGCGCGCCGTCGCGGGAAAGGCTCAGAGCTCCACCGTGTAGCACCAGTCGAAGGCCGGGTTCTCCGGCTCACCGGTTTTGCGGCGGATATAGCCGCGCGGGTTGCACACCACGCGCGCATCTTCCAGGCGGTAATCGAAGCCGGTATGCGTATGGCCGTGCACCCACAGGTCGGCCTGCGCAACCAGGTCTGGCCTGCGCGAAATAAAGCCGGCGGAGACCAGGTCATGGGAGAAGCGCGGGTCGAGGCTGCCGAGATCCGGCGCATGGTGGGTTACCACCACCGTCTTGCCGGCAAAGGGCGCGGCGAGCTGCGCCGCCAGCCAGGCGCTGGCCGCTTCGTGCCGCGCCAGGGCGTCGGCGGTGGTGAAGCGGCGCCGCTGGCCGTCGCCATCCGCCACTTCGATCAGGCGGTGGTCCACCATCACGCCAGCGCAGGCCAGCATCGACTCATCGCGCCGGCCAGCGCCAAACAGCGCGTAGTCGGTCCACCAGGTGGTGCCGATCACGCGCACCGGCTCGCCTGCCAGGTTGTCGAAACAAGCCACCGCGTCATTGAGCACGCGCACATGCGGCGCCGCCCCCGCGGCCTGCGCCATCTCCGCGTCCACTTGCTCGAAGGCGCTCTCGTAGTACTCGTGATTGCCGGGCACATAGACCACCGGCCCCGAAAAGGTGCGCGCGGCCCAGTCGACGCCGGCGCGGCCATTGGCGATATCGCCGGCCAGCACCACCAGGTCGGCGGGGCAGTCGGGCACCGCCGCTGGTGTGTCGTGTTCGAGGTGCAGATCGCTGAGGATGCGGATCTTCATAGGGTCTCCATGCGAAATGCCGACGCGCCGACGGTAGGGGGGGCTGGCTGTATTCTTCATGCGAGCGAAGACATGGTCAAGCGTCATGGGCGCGTCGCGCCCTTCACTTCCCGCCGGCGGGCATGCTGGCAATTTGTGCCACCAGCAAAAACGCCCGGACAAAGTCCGGGCAAGACTGGCTCCCTGGCATTGCACCGGGAGACAATCGAGGGAGCGACGTCCGGTCAGGTGAGGCTAGCCAGCTCACTGGCCGGACATGGTCGGCAACAAGACCCGGTAGATCTGGATGAATGCGGGTCCAAGCAACACTAGCAGCAGTGTCGGGAAGATCATGAAGATCAAGGGGAACAATAGTTTCAGCGCAATCTTCGCGGCCTGTTCCTCGGCACGCATGCGGCGCTTGGTGCGCAGCATGTCGGACAGCACCCGCAGCGACTCCCCCAGGCTCGTGCCGAAGCGGTCGGCCTGGTTCAGCATGGATGCGAATTTGTCCACGTCTTCCACACCGGTGCGCAGCGCCAGGTTGGTCAGCGCCTTGTCCTTGGCGAAGCCAGAGCGCAGTTCCAGCAGCATCAATTGCAGCTCGTCGGCCAGCACCGGACAGCGCAGCGCGAGTTCATCCGCCACGCGCATCAGCGCCGCGTCGAGCCCGAGCCCGGCCTCCACGCAAACCGTGAGCAGATCAATCACGTCCGGAAACTCCTCGAACACCGCGCGCTTGCGGTTATCCACCTTGCGCGATAGCACGGCATTGGGCAGGTAGTAACCAATCGCGCCTAGTACCGCCAGCAGTGCCAAGGTCTTGTACTGCCCCTGGAACGCCTGCATGCCGCTCACCGCTACCAAGGCCAGCATGGGCAGCCCGATGGCCAGCACCGTCTTGGCGGCGAAGTAGAGATGCGGCGCGGCACTGCTGCGCCAGCCGGCGTTCATGAAGCGCACGCGCATCTGCGAGCCTTCCCAACCCTCCTTGGGCAACGACAGGCGGGACACGGGCCTGGCCCACCGCACCAGGTTGTCGAGCCAGGCATTGTCCTGCCCCGTGCTGGCTCCGGTGGCCGTACCGATTATCTGCCCCATCCTCTCGCGTGCCCGGCTTGGCGTGAATGTCAGCAGCAGACCGAACACCGCGCCGAACGCTGCCACAAAAATGAGAACCAGCATCAGGACCTGCTCTGTATGGACATCTTGCATGATCGCCTCCGGAATCGAGAATTCTGCTTACTTCTGGGTCGCGCACATTCAGACCCGGATACGGATGATCCGGCGCATCCAGACGACGCCGAGCGTCATTCCTCCCAGCGCCATCCCGACCATCTTGAGGCCGATCGGGTCTTGCCATAGCACTGTCATGAAATCCGGATTCACCACGAGAATCAGTCCCGCGGTGGCGAACGGGAGCAGGCCCAGTATCCAGGCCGATAGCCGCCCCTCTGCCGAGAGCACCTTGATCTTGTCGAACAGCTTCAGGCGTTCACGCACCAGGTTGCCGATCGTGTCGAGAATTTCGGCAAGGTTGCCGCCGCTCTCGCGCTGTATCAGTACCGCGATCACGAAGTAGCGCAAGTCGTTGATCGGCACTCGCATCGCCATGTTGGTCATGGCTTCGTCCAGAGCGACTCCGTAATTGATCTCCTCAAAGGTAGTCCGGAATTCGCGGCCCATCGGGTCTTTTACCTCCTGCCCCACCATCCCCAGCGCACTCGAGAAGGAGTGCCCCGCGCGTAGCGCGCGGCTGATCATGTCGACAGCATCGGGCAATTGCATCTCCAGTTGCTTGAGGCGTTTATGCCGAAGTGCGATGACATGCCAGACAGGCAATGAGCCAACCAGTAATGCGCCCAGTACCACCAGTCCCGGCGGCACGGGCAGCAGCGGCACGAGCGCCAGCGTGCACAGCGCGACCAGCCCGCAATAGCCGAGTAGCTGCGCAACCGACCACGTGCTCCCGGATTGCTCGAGCCATCGGTCGAGCCCGCCGACGCGAGGCAGCATCAGCAGCCAGCGTTGCAACAACGGCGTGTTGCTTAGCATGCGCCCCTTCAGGATCGACAGGGTCTCTGCGCTAACCTGCCCGCCGGCCGACAGCGACCGCAGCCTGGCCTCGATCCGCTTCGCCGCCGGGCCGTGGTAATTGTTCCACCAAAGGTAGACGCCTTCGATGCAAAGCACCACTGCAGCGAACAACAAGATGATGAAGGCATAAAATATGAAGCTCATTTTCTTCTCCCCGCATTCTCTGTGCCGCTGGCCGGTTCAGACGTCGAAGCGCTTTGCCGGGTCATAGGTCTCGTCGGGCAAGCCCACGCCGAACACGCGCAGGCGTTCGGCAAACTTCGGGTACACGCCTGTGGCGCGGAAGTGCCCGTTGACCGTGCCATCCTGGGCCACACCGGTACGCTGGAAGGTAAAGATCTCCTGCATATTGATGATCTCGCCCTCCATGCCGGTGATCTCCTGGATGCTGACTATCTTCCTGCGCCCGTCAGTCAGCCGGGACGCCTGAACAATGACGGTGATTGCCGAGGATATCTGTTGCCGGATTGCCTTCGGTGGCAGGTTGAGGCCGGCCATGCTGACCATGTTTTCCAGGCGCGTAAGCGCATCGCGCGGTGTATTGGCGTGGATGGTGGTCAGCGAACCCTCATGGCCGGTATTCATCGCATTGAGCATGTCCAGCGCCTCGCCACCTCGCACCTCGCCCAGGATGATGCGGTCGGGACGCATGCGCAGCGCGTTGCGTACCAGGGCGCGCTGCGTGATCTCACCCTTGCCTTCGATATTCGGCGGCCGTGTTTCCAGTCGCAGCACGTGCGGCTGGCGCAACTGGAGTTCCGCGGCATCCTCGATGGTGACGACGCGCTCGCTCTCGGGAATGAAGCCGGACAGGATGTTCAGCAGCGTGGTCTTGCCACTGCCGGTTCCGCCTGACACCAGCACGTTCACCTTGGCGTGTGCTAGCGCCTGCAGGAGTTGCGCCATCGGCGGCGTGAGGCTCTTGAGTTCGACCAGGTTGGCTACCTGCAGGGGATTGACGGCGAACCGCCGGATCGATAGCAAGGGACCATCGATGGCGGAGGGGGGAATGATCGCATTGACGCGCGAACCGTCCGGCAGCCGCGCGTCCACCATCGGACTGGTTTCGTCAATGCGTCTGCCGACCCGCGACACAATCTTCTCGATGACTTTCATCAGGTGTGCGTCGTCGTAAAACGTGACATCGGTGAGTTCCAGCTTGCCGCGCCGCTCCACGAAGGTCTGTTTCGCCGTGTTGACCAGGATGTCGGAAACCGTAGGGTCTTGCAGCAGTGGCTCAAGCGGCCCGAAGCCGAACATCTCGTCGTAGACCTCCGATGTGAGCAGCCTGCGCTCGGCGTCATTGAGCAGGATCTTCTCTTCCTCGATGATGCTGCTCACCAGCAGGTTGATTTCCTGCCGGACCTGCTCCTGGGGGAAGCGCGCCAGCCGCTCCAGCTCCACACGGTCCAGCACCGTCTCATGGATGGTCCGCTTGAACGCGCGGTAGTTCGCCGGGGTCGGCGGGAACTGGATTGTCCCATGGCCATTGGCGATGAAGGCAGGCTGGCTGGGGCTCGACAGTTGATCGCGGATCGACATGATGATCTCCGGTAGGGGAATCAGGAACTCGGTGGCTCAGGTTGCACGCGTGCGCAGCATCAGCTTGCGCAACGGCGACACGCTGTCTTGTTGCGCACGGCGCTCGGCTCCGGCTCCGGCTCCGGTTGCGGCAACGAACTGCGTACCCAGTGCCAGGATCGCCTTGGCGATGGCGCTGCGTTTGTGGGATTTCGCGACCGGCTCTCCGTGGCTGATTGCCTCGTCGACAGCCGAGGAATCGTCGGGCAGCGCGTGGAAGATCTTCATGCCAAACACGTCGCCCAGGGCCGAGCGGGCCAGCGCATTGCGGCGGCCCTCGCGATTGAGCAAGATGTGGACCTTGTCGGCCGAGTAGTGCAGGGCGCGCAGGATATCAAGCAGGCGGCGTCCCGGACGGGCAAAGGCGATGGTTGGCTCGACGACGACGCAGATGCGATCGCTGCGATCCAGCAGGCCGATGGACAGAGGGTCGAGCGCCTGTCCGATGTCCACGATCACAAAGTCGTAGACCGGCTGGACCACCGAGAGTATCCACTCGAGTTTCTCTTTCTGAATCTGGCTCGCCTTGATCGGGTCGGTGGCGCCGGCCAGGATGTCGAAATTGCTCTCGACATGCGTCAGGCAGGCATCCAGGAACGCCGCATCCATGCGCTCGATCTGACTGCAGATTTCCGGGAGGGTGGAGGGCGGTGGCTTGTCGCTGACAAGATAGGTCAGGTCTCCGAACTGCCGGTTCAGGTCGATTACCAGGACGCGCTTTCCCAACTGGGTGCCAAGCGCATACCCGAGATTGCTGGCGAGGAAGCTGGTGCCCGCACCGCCCTTGCATGAAATGAACGAGATCACTTGCGCCATCTCGCGATTCCTGGGCACATGGCTGGTCTCCACCCGCCGCAGCGCTTCCGCCAGTTGCATCCTGTCCAGCGGCCACGCGAGGACGTCGCGCACACCTGCGCGCAGGGCCTTGATCAGGCAGTCGGAGCACGGGTTGGGCGTGACAAGAATGCAAGGCAGTTCGGGGTGCTGCTGACGCAAGGCTTCGATGCTATGCATCTGCGATGCCCCGACGACGGGTTGCTCGATGATGAGGAGATCCGCCAGCTGCATCTGGCTGCCATGGAACGGAAAGCGGGCCGGCCCTTCCAGCAGCGACATGGTCTGGAAGTTCCCGATCCCTGCGCTCAGGCGGGAAATCTCGTCAAGTTTTTGGGCATCTTCCGATGCGATCAGGATCTTCAACATGGTGCGTTCTCCAATCTCGGGAAATCTAGCTGCAAACCGATCCACCGCTTGACGAGTTCATGCTCTCTCGGGACAGCGTGGAGGTGAAGGGCGGCATGGTCAGCGTAATCGGAATCAAGGGGATGAACGTGCGTACCGAGACGTTGGTTATGCTGACGGTTGCGCTCTGGCAGGTGCCCCGCGCGGTGACCGCATCGGAGTCGCATCCCGTTGGCAGATAGCTGAGCTGGATGTTGGAGGCGCTGAGCAGTGGCAACAGTGAGCGCATCTTGGTCTTGATGATCGCGTCATCGGCGTCGCAGACGATGGCCATGCGCGCGCCAAGCCGTGTCGCCTCGGCTGCGGTGTTCCAGTAGAACAGCACGCGGGAGAACTCCAYGATGCCAAGCAGCAGGGGGAAGAAAATGCCGGCAATCAAGGCGAACTCGACAGCAGTCGCGCCGCGCTGCCGCGCAGGCCGGAGGAAGGGGGCTCGCGTTTTCATAGTACCTGCCTCATGACGGTAGCGATGTCGGTGAAGGTCAATCCGCTTGCATTGATGAAGGTCTGGATGGGCGAGTACGTATATCCGGTGATCTTGACCGTGACGAGGTTGATCGTGCCGGCCGGCGTGCCAGTGCCCGTGCTGTTGTCGTAGGTGCTCACGTTGGCGAATGACATGCCGGGGCAGCCTGATGCATCGACCCGATCGCAGATCACCACCATCGATGTCGTGAGGCCGGTCGAGAGCGCGGAGCCCGAGCAGCTGGTATTGCCGTAGACGGCCAGGCATTTCGCCGGCCCCGTCGGATAGCTGACATCCAGCGGGGAGAACTGCGACAGGTAGCGGGCCGCGGAGCGCGTGCCTTTGGTCAGGGTGTCGAACTGGTAGATGGCGCGCCCGAATTCCGCCACGCCACAGACCATCAGCAGCATGGGGACCAGGAGAATGCCGAACTCGACGGCCGCCACGCCGCGATGGCGCGCCAGGAGCATTTTTCTTGTCTTCATGATCTCCTCCTATTGCACGAGAACCGGCACTAGCGGTCCTACGCCAGTACCTGCGCCAGGGATGCCTTGCGTCGCGCAGGGGCTGCCGGGCGTGCTTGAGTCGCCCCGGTACTCGAGCCGCACGGAGTCGATGTTTCCGCCGGTTTGCATGGGCTCGATCATCAGCAGGCAGGCCCAGCTTATTACCGGCGCGCTATGGTTGCCGGGGTTGGCGAAACCGGAGCAGTCCACAATCGGTGCGAGCACGAGGCGGCGATCCGCGCCGCTCTGGTACGAAGCGGCGGAGGCGGCATTGCCCTGTGTGCTCAGCCCGGTGACGGAGTCGCCCTGATAGGCACGATAGGCCTTGCGCGCGGCAAGGAAGTTCGGCTGGGTCTTGCCCGATGTATCCACGGAGCTGCCGTCGTAAGCGCTGCTCTTTGCCGTCCAGGTGGTGTCGTTGTACGTGAATCCCGTAAAGTCGGTCACGCCTAGCACTTTCGAGCCTTTGATGATGCCAAAGCGGCTGTTCCAGTCATCCGCCAGTGACGCCTTGTTGCCGGCAGAGCCAATCAATGTCCCTTGGGCCGGCAAGTTGCACTGTCCCGCGCCGTCAAGTTGCTTTGCAATCTGGCTGGCACTGTTGCCTCCGCCCAGGTCCGCCCAGCCAAAGTTGCCGCCCCCGTAGGTGCCCTTGTTGCTRGCGTCGAGCTTGGTCACCAGCCACTGCCCGGTGGTATAGGGGGACTGTGGCGGGCTGATGGTGCTGGGTTTGCAGACAAAGACGGGGATGGCGCAGGTCGTCTGTGCCGAGCCGGTGGTCGCCACCGCGAACGACGCGACGGTTTGGGCCCCGATACTCACGCCCGGCAGGAAGTTGAGCACCTGGGCGAACCAGTTGGCAATGCCGGCGCGGCTGACAGAGCATTTGACGTACTTGATGCTGGCGAGCGGGTAGGTGGCGCTGTTCTTGTCCAGGAAGGGGTCGGCCAATGCGTCGCTGTATGTCACGCTCTGGTTGGCGGCAAGCTGTACCGACTCGCTCTGGAACAATGCCATGTTACGCAGGCCGGCGGTAATGCCCGCTGCTTCCGAGACGGTGAGTGGTGTGGCTCCCGTCAGGTCGCGAGCGGCAGCCAGCGCGCAGGCATCCGCGCCGTTCTGCAGTTCGCTCTTGGCGACGTAGAGTTTGCCCAGGTCGAGCGCCAGGCCGAGGAAACCGACCAGCATGACCAGCGCGATCGCAACGATGATCGCTACCGCTCCGCGCTGCCGGGCGCGATGGCTCGACAGTGCGGTCCTGCGAAGCGTTGATTTGGACATGATGAGTCTCCCCGAGCAAACCGATTTCAGCGCGTTCCCGCACCCCCCGCCATGCCCATGCCGCCGTAGCCCCCCGCACCGAAATCCATGCCACCCGCAGCGCCTGTGTTGGCGGGGCGCAGGCGTATCAGCGACCGCTCGTAGTTGGTCATTGCGGCCACGGCGGTCTTGCCATCGGTGCCCGTCAGCGATGGCAGTCCGGCGGGCGCGTCGGGGTTGATGATCTGGGATCGCGTCACGGTGGTAACGGCCTGGCCAAAATGCTTGTCCCAGTTTGGCGTCGATGTCATGCAGGCGGACAGGGTCAGAGTGCCAAGCACTGCCAGCGTGACGGCGGCGCAGCGCGCGCACTTCAGGTTCTTGTTCATGGTGGTTCTCCTCGTGGACGGACGCTTCGGCAGCTCAGTTGGCGCTCGGTGTTTCGGCCGGGCGGGCTTTGTCCGGCGCCAGGCCGCCGGGGCTGGCGGTGGCAGCGGCGCGCGCCTGCGCCAGTCGTGCCGCGGTGGCTTCGATGCGCGCGATGCGCGCGGCGGCAGCGTCTGCCGGCGGAACGCCCGCAGCGCTCGCCCGGGGCGCGGGCGGGGAGATGACGGGCACGTCATCCAGCGGCTTGGCTGCCGGAACCATGCTCAGCGGAGCCTTTGGTGACTGCGGAGCGGGCGCTGCCGGGACCGCTGCCGGCGCGGGAGCTGCCGGGGCCGGCTGCGAGGGCGTCGGGCTCGGTGCGTCAGTCTTCTTGCCGGAGCCTTCCATATTGCCCATCAGATAGAGCGCGAGCGGGTTCGGTGTCGAGAAGCTGTCGGTTGGCAGCGGATAGGATGCGCTCTGCATGGGTTGGACCAGGTGCGGGGTGATGATGAACACCAGTTCGGTCAGGTCCTGCTGGAAAGACGTGCTGCGAAACAGCGTGCCCAGCACGGGAACCTCGCCGGCGCCCGGCAATGCCTTTAGCGAGCCGCGTGCGCTGTTTTGCAGCAGGCCGCCAATGGCAAAGCTCTCTCCGTCCCGCATCTGCACGGTGGTGGAAGCGCGCCGGGTGGTGATCAAAGGCAGGATGGTCTGGCCCGTCAGGCTGCTGCCGCTGACCGTGGCGCCGGTGGGCGAGAGCTCGGAGACCTCGGGTGCCACCCGGAGATTGATGCGCCCATTTGCCAGCACGGTCGGCGTGAACTTCAGGCCAACGCCAAACTCCTCCTGCTGCAGGGTGATGGTGGATGCACCACCGAGGGCATTGCTTTGCGCCACCGGGATATAGATCTTGCCGCCAGCGAGGAAGCTCGCCTCCTGGCCGCTGATGGTGACCAGGTTCGGCTCGGCCAGGATCTTCACCAGGCTGTCATTCTTCTGCGCATCGACGGCCACGTTGAAGGGCCGGTTGTTCGCCTTGTTGGCGAAGATGGCCCCCGACGCGCCGCTCAGCAGCGAGGTCACCAGGCCACCGCTCCAGGAGCCGAAGCCGCCCTGGAGGTTGACTGCCGAACCGAGCTGATTCAGCAACGTCTTCGACACTTCGGCCACCTTGACCTCGAGCATGACCTGCTGTGGCGTGTCGACAGACAGCATGTTGAGGACGCCGCCTTTCTTGTTGCCCTCGCCCTGCGCCGCTGCGGCGTACGCATAGGCGATTTCCATGGCCTGTTGCGCGGCCTGCGCGTTCGAAACGCTGCCGGAGAGCACCAGGTTGTCAGCGGCCGTCAGCACGCGGATCTGTGATTCGCCGGGCATCAGTTGCGCCAGCGAGGTCTGGAGCCCGCCGGCGTCTGCGTTGACCACCACGTTGATGATGCTGCAGCCGCCACTGCGTCCTTGCACGATCATGTTCGTGGTGCCGACGCTGCGGCCAAGCACGTAAAGGGTTTGCGGCGACACCATGGTGGCCTGGACCACGTTGGGGTTGCCGAGCGTGCGGTTGCGTACCGGCTCTGGCAGGGGGATCAGCGAAGACTTGCCGACCGGCACGATGATATTGCTCTCGTTGCGGATCGCGCCGGTGCAGTTCGGCCCGCGGCTGTCCGCGGGCACCGCGGCAGCCGGCGCGGGCGCCATGCTGATGGTCATCTGCACCGGGCCGCCGGCGGGCGCGCCCATGGCTGCCTTGGCAGGTGCCGCGGTGGTGGATTTGGCGATGGCGCCGGCTTCGACCGCCACCTGGGCAGCGGCAGCCAACGGTACGCACAAGATTGCACCTGCGACGCTCGCGAGCGCAATGGCTCGGGCACCACTCAGGACTTCCGTATTGACGTTGTTCATTTCGTATCTCCCCCCGGAGAGGCTGTACTTCGCGCCTAGAGTTGCCAAATAGAATCTGGCTGGGCGGCCGCCCTGGCCATCAGAAACATTCAACACTGCCCTGGATGCCGGCCAGCACTCCGATGCAATGGCCCGGCCTGGCCGGCGTCACTGCGAGCGGACGCGGTCTGGCCGGCGCGTGCGGCGCATTGACCGTGACCACCTTGACGGGTTGTTCCGTCGGCGGCGTGCCGAGCAATGTGATCTTGGTAGCGCCACCGGTGCTGACCGCGGCGACGTCGACCTGATTGCGCAGGACGAGCGACAGAGTGCCCACACTGCGGGCGACGTCGAGCTTTTCTGCCTGTTCGGGCGTGACTTCGAGCGTGACGGCATTGACGACTTTCGGCTGGGTGTCGTCGCGGCTGACTTGCTGGGCTACCGCCAGCACCAGGATCTTCTCCAGCACGATCTTGGAGATGCTGCCGTTGCCCGCGCCCTTGGCCTCGGTCTCGTTGGTGTTGACAATCACGTCGACGTGATTGCCTGGCAGGGCAAAGCCCGCCACCCCGACCACATCATTGACACGCACGGTGATGGCGCGCCTGCCCTGGCCAATCACGGCGGAGAGTCCACCTTTGGTGCCCAGCGGAGCGAGCTTGGCGTCGAGAATCGGCTCTCCGCGTTGGACACTGGTGCGAACCACGCGCCCCTCGAGGGATTTGAGGTCCTCGAACGCGCCGGGCGGCACGCTTCCCGCTGGCCAGCTCACCAGGCTCAGTTGCGCATTGGTGAGCGGTTGTCCGAGATTCAGGTCGCTGGTTGCTACCACGACCTGTTTGAGCGAGCTGGAAGATTGTTGCACCAGCCATCGCGAGGCGGAGACGACCGCCGCGACCCCCGCGACCAGGGCGATGAACAGCATCAGAATTGCTCGAGCGTTTTTCATGATGAATCCCCTTACCGTTGTTCGTTAGACAGCATGCCGGCACTCAGCTGGCGGCGTGAGGCGCGGCCTGCCATGCGATCCCTATGCCGGAGGGACGCGTGGATTCGGGTACTGCCTGCGCACCGAAATAGCACTTCCAGGCGCCGCGCAGCGCGTCCTGCGTCACCTGCGGCGGACCGCGGTGATAGAGCACGCTGGACGCCACCAGCACAAGCAGGTCACGTGGAATGCAGGCCAGCAGCGGCGTCCTGCTAGGGAAGTGCAGCTCCTCCAGCAGGAAGTCGAATGCCGCTTCGGTGCTTTCCAGTCCGACGTCGCTGGCGGCGCGCAGGTATACCTCGCGGTAGTCATCGCTCGACAAGGGGCCGATGAAGAGCTTGCTGCCGAGCCGCCGCAGGAATGCCTCGTCGCCCAGCTGCTGGGGATCCAGGTTCGTCGAGAACACCGGCCACACATCGAACGGCACCGAGAATCGCACGCCGGTTTGCAGCGAGAACATGTCGACGCCGCGGTCCAGGGGCACAATCCAGCGGTTGAGCAACTCGCTCACGCCTACCAGCTGGCGCCCAAGGTCGTCGACGATGTAGATGCCATTGTTGGCCTTCATATGCGGTGGCGCCTGGTAGAAGCCCGACATGGCGTCGTAGCGCAGGTCCAGCATGGACAGCGTCAACTCGCCGCCCGACAAGACGGCGGGGCGGTGGCAGATGGTCCAGCGGCGATCCGTCGAGCGCTGCTGCAGCGGTGCGTCGGCGGTATCGAACGGGACATGCACGAGCGGGTCAAAGACCTGGATGATCTCGCCGGCGACGGTAATCGCATGCGGTACCGGCACAGCACCTGGCAGGAGCTTGCCAAGGCGCTGTGCCAGGTAAGTCTTGCCGCTACCGGCAGGGCCATACAGCATCAGCGCCCGGCCGGTATTGACTGCCATGCCCACCTCGTCGAGCAGGTGAGAAGGGACGACCAGGTCGCCGAAGGCGGCAGCCATATCTTCCCTGGATACCGATGCCTGGCGCACGGAGTGACGCTGGACGGCAGCGAGATACGCGTCGAGGGTGACCGGCGCTGCGCCGACATAGCTGCTGCGCGTGACCAGTTCGGCGGCCCTGGCATACCCCGCATCGGTCAGGCGGAAGCGTACGTCAAGGTCGCTTGCGCCGCGGTGCGCCACCTCCAGCATGCGCTCTTGCACCGCGATGCTGGCGACCTCGTGGGTCACCGTGGCGGGCAGCTTCAGGGTATCGGCCAACTGGGCGAGCATGGCGCTGCGATGCACGTAGGCCGCCTTCATCAATAGTCCCACCAGCAGTGTGACGTCGACGCCGGTGTCGGCGACCGTCCTGGGCGCGGGATGCCACGGACGCACTTGTTCGCGCATGGCGCCGTCCGGGTTGTCGGCGTCGAAGCCTGGCATGGGTGCCCGCTGCGCAGTTCCCGATGTGTTGTGTTCGATCATTGCTCCCCCCGTCGATTGGCTGGTGCGGCCTTGCAAGCTCGATTTCAGTTTCTGGTTCAGTTTCAGGTTCAGTTTCTGGTGAATCGTGGCGAATGGTTGTCGTCACACGGAGGCGAACAACACGCCGATCGTGCCGGCGGCAATGGCCACACCGTAGGGCAGCGATCCAACCGACCATGACGATTCGTTGCTGGCACCGCTGTCCCGGGTGAGCGCAGGCCCGACCCGACCGAACGACGTCAGCATCAAGGCAAGGTTTCGGCGCAACTGACCAAGGCGGCCACGCCACAACGTCAGTGCCAGCGCCCACGCCCCACCGGCCACGAAGGTAGCCAGCGCAATCTCGAACGCCATCGGCGGGCCCAGCCAGGCACCCACCGCGGCCATTAATTTGACGTCGCCGGCTGCCATGCCGCGCAGAAGGTAGAGCGGCAGGAACAGGGCGAACCCGGTGAGCCAGCCACTTGCCCAGGCCAGGGCTCCGGCGCCCCAGCCGTGCATGACGATCTGCACAGGCAGCGCGAGCAGCCACGCCCCGAAGGTCAGCCAGTTGGGAATGCGACGTTGCTGGGCGTCGATGGCTGCTGCGGTCAGGACCAGCACGATCACCAATGGACCGACGCATTGCGGTAAGGCGGACTGGGCTAGCATGATGTTCCCTCTACTTTTTTTGTTCTATCTGTGCCGGCCCGTTATTCGGACCTGGCATTCCTGCTCAAGCGGTGACTGCGGAAGCGATCTTCTGGTAAAGGTCAAACACGCTGGCGCCTACTGCCTGGACCGAGATGAGAATGGCAACGGCGATCAGAATCCCCAGCAACGCGTACTCGATGGAAGTCACCCCGGATTGATCACGGTGCAGTTCCCTGAACATTCGTCCTAGCTTTGGCATGGTGTCCGCCGTGTCGTCGTGGATCGTTGGATTGGGCAGGATGGCTCGTGTCGTGAAGCCCCCCTTTCCACCGTGAGCCATCGTGAATCCGCCTTGGCCGAGGCGGGGTGCGGACGGGCTGGAGAGCCCGTCCGCGTCGCCTTAGCCGTTAGCGGATGTGAGCGCAGTGCCAATCGTTGTGAAGGTGGACTTGAGCTGTGTGCCGACGGTCGCGACCGCGCCGATGATGACGACGGCGATCAGTGCAGCGATCAGGCCATACTCAATGGCGGTGACACCATCTTCATCGTTGGCGAAGCGCTTGATGTTGTTGATCAGGGCATTCATGACAATCTCCTTCGGTGTTGGGAAAAGACTTGATGCAATGAAAATCAACTGCGGGGGAGGGTTGTTCGTTGCGGAGGGCCGCAGATTGCGAAGGCGTGGAACGGCCACTTGCCACCCTTGTGTTCGCGACAAAGCCGAGAGATCGCGGCGCTATGCGTGGCGGCAATCCGGATCCCGTCCAGCATGCCCTTCACCAGCGCCTGCGAGGGGAGTCCTGGCAGGCGATTTGATGTACCGTCCCTCCAGATAGTCCTTGCGGCCTCCAGATGGACAGCGGGCATGGCGTGTTGTCGGTCAGCAGTCATGGCGTAAGTTCATTTCGCTGATTCGTTGTCGGGCTTCGGCGCCTTTGCTGCGTGCCTCCGCTTCTTCGGCATCCAGCTGGAACTGTCCTGGGGCCGTATGCCAGACCATAGGCAAAAGCTGGGCCACCCCACCGGGATTCGTTGAATTCAAAGGGACTCCGGGAGGGCGGGCGCGCAGAGAGCGTGCCAGCCAGGGTCTGCGCCGGCATCGTCGTTGCTGCGTGGAAACGTGCGGCGCAGCAACGCACGCGTTACGGCGGCCTATGGATGAGGCGTGACGGATCCGCCTAGTCCTAAGTCGCTAGGAAGGAAGGATGACTTTCCGCAAAAGGGCATTGCAAAGGGCGTGCACAGCCTCTGCACGCGGACGCAAGGCCCGGCAGATCCGCCGAATGGTTGAGGTGATGGCGGCGAGGCTGGCGCCAAGTGGCATGTTTCTGGCGAGAAACGTCAAATGGCGGTCCGTCTTACGCAGGTCTGGCACGTCCTCGGCGCCAGGCCTGGCTCTGGGAGCTATTCGCTCGCGATTCAAGGCTGAAACGTTGGGCCTTTATTGCCCTGGAAAGCCGCAAAACGCAGTGTTTTCGGGCAAGGGGCGCGCTTGTTTAATCTTGGGATTCAGACAAGACTAAAACCACGGTAGCCGAAGAGAAACTGAGAGCGCGTGCCAGGGACCAGCTAAGGATGCTCGGCAAATAGCGCGTCGAAAGCCAGAGGCAAACCGGCATCGCGTAGCGCCTTTTCAACGCACGAGAAAAGCGCCATTGCGAGGACACGGACAGGAGCGAATCGTGAGGGCCAGAATGCGCGAAGGCAAGGAATCCCCGCAGTCGGGCGCGCTCGGCCTCGACCGGGTTCGTTTCTACAGCATTGTCGTGCTGGTGTTCTTCGGTCTATTTGTCGTCGCTTGGGGATGGGCCAGCAACGGCTTCATGAGCGGCCATGCGGCGCGTCCCGGGGTGGATTTTTCCGTATTCTGGAGCGCTTCCTATCTAGCGCTGCAAGGGGCTGCGCAGGATGCCTATGTGTTTAAGTTGCTGGCCCCGGTAATGGCGGCGTTCGGCTCGCAGGCCTCAGGCGGCGATTTCTTTATGCCCTGGCTCTATCCGCCGACATTCCTGCTGGCTGTGCTGCCATTGGCGCTGCTGCCGTTCCCGGTCAGCTATTTCCTCTTCTCAGCCGGCACGGCGTATCTCTATGTCACGTCCTTGCTAAGGTTGCTTGGTTCCGCAACGAGCTGGAGGTCTGGGAATTGGCTGCCGATCGTCGCGTTTCCTGGGGTGTTGCTGACCCTCTTGCTGGGGCAGAATTCCATGCTGACAGCCGGCTTAGCGGCACTCTCGATGCGCTGGCTGCAGCGGCGCCCGGTGCTCGCCGGCATTTGTATTGGCCTGCTCTGTATCAAGCCGCAGCTCGGCCTGTTGTTTCCCATTGCCTTGATCGCGGCAAAGGCATGGAGGGCCCTCGCCGCCGCGGCCCTGACCGCGCTCGCGTTGCTTGGCGCCAGCCTGGTGGCGTTTGGCTGGGAGACCATCCCGGCCTTCCTTGGCGCTGCCGAACTGGCGCGAGTGCAGCTGATTGAGCATAGCCCGCAGGGGTGGCTTATTTCGCCGACAGCGTTTGCGGCGGTGCGCCTGGCCGGCGGCAGCATCGCCCAGGCTTATCTGGCCCAGGGCCTGGTTGCCTTGTCTTCCATCTGTGGCCTGCTCTATGTCTGGTTGCGGCAGACTCCCACGGGGCTTCGCATCGCCATGCTCGCCACGGCCACCATGCTGACGACCCCATATCTTCATGGCTATGAGCTGACCTGGATGGGGCTTGCCATTGTCGGCATGGTGAGCGACTGCCTCAGGCGAGGATGGCTGCGCGGCGAGCGGCAATTGCTGGTAGTCGTGTGGCTTCTGCCCTTGTATGAACTTCTCAATCCCTTCATGACGCTCCCGCAGATCGGCCCCGTGATCCTGATCCTGGTGGCCGGCGCGATCCTGCGGCGGGCGGGCACCCAGGTGGCAGGGAGTGTGACATGCGCATGATGAGAACCGCTGCCGCTGCCGCTGCCGCTGCCGCAGTCGATGGCGACCAGGCGCCGGGCGAGCACTGGCTGAACCCCGAGCGGGTACGCCTGTACTCGGCCGTGGCGCTCGTCGCCTACGTTCTCTTCTTCTCGATCTGGATCTGGCGTGCCTATCTGTCGAGGCAAGCTGATGCGAGCCTGTTCGGTGGCGACTTTATCGCCTTCTGGAGCGCCGCCCAGCTTGCCCTGAGCGGCAACCCCATGGGTGCCTACGATGACGCCACCTTGCGGCTGGTCGAGATCGCCGCAATGCCGGCCCTTGCCTCCGCCGGGGGCACGCTTCCTTGGCTATACCCGCCTAGCTTCCTGCTGCTGGTCTGTCCGTTGGCGCTGCTTTCATTCGGCGCCGCGTACGGGGCTTTTATCGGGACGACCGGTGCACTCTACCTGTGGGCGGGGAGCCGCATTGTTACTTGGCGCGGCGCATGGCTGCCAGGCATGGCCTTCCCCGGTATCGCCGTGGTGTGTGCGACGGGCCAGAATGCCCTGCTCACCGCCGGTCTGGCCGCGCTCTCGCTGACGATGGTGCGGCGTCACCCGGTTGCTGCCGGGCTGGTGATGGGAATCCTGACCATCAAGCCGCACCTGGCGTTGCTGTTCCCGCTTGCACTGGTTTGTGCCCGGGCCTGGAAGGCGCTGGCAGCCATGGTGGCTTCTTCAGCCGCGCTGCTGGCTTTGAGCGCTTCGGTGTTCGGCACGCAGACCTTTTTCTCATTCCTCGCCAATGCGGACATGGCACGCCTCGCGGTGGAGGGTGGCGAAGCAAAGCTCGCCCGGATGCCGACCGTGTTTGCCTTGGTGAGATTGCTGGGCGGTAATCTCGCGCTCTCCTATGGCATTCATGCCATGGTGGCGGCCCTTGCCGCCGGCGTCGTGATCTATGCGTGGTGCAGGCCGGCCAGTTTCCCGCTGCGGGCGAGCGCTTTGATGGCGGCCACGCTGATGCTGAGTCCTTATCTCTACGACTACGACCTCGCATTTCTCGGTTTCGTGATTCTCTGGCTTGCCGGTTATGCCATTGAGCGCGGATGGGTGCGCTGGGAGAAGGAGTTGCTACTCGTCCTTTGGCTCACGCCACTGCTCGGGTTGCTTGTTGTCCAGGCGATCGGATTCCAGTTCATGCCGCTTGCGATCCTGGCAACGTTGTTTCACGTAGTCCGTCGAATCCGCACGGAGCGAGTTCAGAACCCGGAGCCGTGCCACAACAATGAAACGCGGGTGGAGGGGGTGGGTCATGATTGATCAATACGATAACAAGCAGATCTCTCTGGTGGTGCCATTTTTCAATGAGCGCGATGCTATTCCAGGGTTCTTCAAATCCGTTGTGCCAGTACTCGAATCGATCGAGGCGGCCACGTTCGAGATCGTCTGCGTCAATGATGGCAGCAACGATGGCACGCTGGAGAAGCTGCTGGAGATCTCGCGGCGGGACGCTCGCGTGCGGGTGATCGACCTGACGCGGAATTTTGGCAAGGAAGCCGCGCTTACCGCGGGGATCGATGAGGCGCTTGGCGATGCGGTCATCCCGATCGATGCCGACCTGCAGGATCCGCCAAGCCTGATTCCCGTCCTGGTTGCGCGCTGGCGGGAGGGGGCCGAGGTCGTCCTCGCACAACGCGCAAGCCGCTCGTGCGATTCGTTTCTCAAGCGCACGGCGGCGCTGGCCTACTACCGGGTGCATAACTATCTGTCGGAATTGAAGCTGCCGGAGAACGTCGGCGATTTCCGGTTGATGGACCGCGTGGTCGTCAATGCGCTCAAGCAGTTGCCGGAGCGCAGGAGATTCATGAAGGGCTTGTTCGCCTGGGTGGGCTATCGGACCGTGATCGTGCCCTACGAGCGTGAGGCGCGTAATGCCGGGCATTCCAAGTTCTCCGGCTGGCGTTTGTGGAATCTCGCCCTGGAGGGCATTACCAGCTTCAGCACGCTGCCGTTGCGCGTATGGACGTATCTGGGGTTCCTGATCGCCTCGATCGCCTTCTGGTACGGCATCTTCATTATTGCGCGCACGATTGTGCTTGGTGTGGAGGTGCCCGGCTATGCCTCCTTGCTTTCGGTGCTGTTGTTCTTTGGCGGGGTTCAGCTGATCGGCATCGGCGTGGTAGGGGAGTATGTCGGCCGCATCTACTACGAAGCCAAGGGACGGCCCATCTACCTGGTGCGCCGCCGCTATCAGGAACGGCGCCAGCCGGGGCAGCTTGCCGCCGGCAAGCGGGTGGTCAACCTGGCCAGCGTGCGGCGAGTATCCCAGGAGCGGTGATGCATGTTGCTGCGGGCAGCTTATCGGTAGGTCCAGATCTTATGCATCAGGAAGCTGAAAGGCGTCACCACCATGACGATCACCAGCAAGCCGATCCAGTAGCTGCCCCCCGTTGCCTGGACGGCCCAGGAGATGAGCACCGTGAGGACCAGCGCGAGCGCGGATACAACAAGAAAGCGCGCGAGGTTCTTGCGGTGCAGCCGGCTCGAGAAGCTCCACAGTGTATTGAGCAGGTAGGAGCAGCCCGTTGCCATGATGAAGGCAATACCGTTGGCCAGCATGGGTGACGCCGAGCCCCAGGCGATGAGTGTCGAGGCCGTTGTCACATGCAGCAGGGTCGCTGCGGCACCTGACAAGGCGAATCGTATAAGCCGGGTTGTACCGGCGCGATCGATCCGTGCGTTCACGGTAGCCGGGCAACAGCCAGCAGGGAGATGCCAAAGGGCAGAGGTGACATCGAGAGCCAGTGCCGTTCCGCGGAGAATATCCGGTGCAGCAGGGCATTGAGCGGCGCTGCGGGCACCGCGCTGCCGGTCGAGGCAGGGCTGCCGCTGAGCCGGTCCTTGAGCCGTGCGGCAATGGCAAACGGGCACAGCAGCGCGTTGAAGTGCGATATCCGCTCGAGCTCCAGGCCCGCTGCGCTGACGGTTGCGCGCAACGCCCGCTGGCTGTAGCGCCGCTGGTGGTGCAGGAATTCGTCGTGTTGGCTCCAGAGCCACTGATAAGCCGGCACGGTGATCAGCACCGCGCCGCCTGGTTTCAGAATGCGTCGTGCACTCACAAGCGAGGCCGTATCCTCGGCGATATGCTCAAGGCAATCCAGAAAGCAGATGAGGTCGAAGCCTGGCGCGGAAAATGGGATATCGTCGGGCCACCTGCCGCCGCGGATATCGAATTGGCCTGCCGTCTTCTGTTCGGCGATTTGCCGCGCGGTGGCATCCATTTCGACGGCGCTCACCTTGCCAAAGCGGGAAAGCATGGCGAGATTGCCGCCCGTGCCGGCCCCCACTTCGAGGATGGCCGCGTCGGCCGGCAAGCTCAGGCGCTTGATCATGGCTGCGACGATATCCCGGCGGCCGCGGAACCACCAGTGGGCGGCTTCGGTCTGTGCCATTTCAAGATAGGCATTGGGCGACATGGTTTTTCTCCTCTTCTAACGCGCTTTCCGGCGTCGGACTAGCCCTGCAGGCAAACCATGCCCAACCCGCCCTTTCTCACCTGAAGCCTGTGCTCGCGCATCATCCGGAACAGTGTGACTCGCGAGATCCCTAGCTCCGCGGCCACGTCGATAAGCCGCTCGTGGTGCCGCTGCAAGGCCTCCTTGACGGCATTCAGCTCCGCCGCCTCGCGCACTTCCGCCAGCGTCAGGGGGCGGGTCTCGGGAGGTGGTTGCAGGTCCAGGTCGCACGGTGTGATGACGCCGTTCTCGCACATGGCTGCCGCATGCCGGGTACGGTTGATCAGCTCGCGGACGTTTCCGGGCCAGTCATGCGCACTGAGGGCGCGCAGCGCTGCTGGCGAGAAGCCCTTGATATGATCCGGGGAATGCGAGCGGATATTGTTCAGGATATGCTCGGCCAGCAGCGTGATATCGCCTTCCCGTTCGCGCAACGGCGGCTGCTTGACGCGCAGCACGCACAGGCGGTGATAGAGGTCGCCGCGGAAGCGTTCTGCCGCAACTGCCGCGTCGAGATCGACGTGCGTGGCAGACACGATGCGCGCATCGACCGTGATCGACTCGGTGCTGCCCAGCCTTTCTATGCGGCCGGTTTCCAGAAAGCGCAGCAGGCTGGCCTGGCTTTCGAGCGGCATATCTCCGATCTCGTCGAGGAAGAGGGTGCCTCCGTGTGCCATCTCGATGCGCCCGGGCTTGCGCTTGAGGGCGCCAGTGAAGGCGCCGCGCTCGTAGCCGAACAGTTCCGACATGAGCAGGGTGGGGGGGATTGCCGCGCAGTTGACTGCCACGAAGGGCTGCCCGGCGCGCCGTGAGGCGCGGTGGATCGCCTGGGCGGCTAGCTCCTTGCCCGTGCCCGATTCGCCGGCGATGAGTACCGGCGTATCCCATCTGGAGACTTTCTCTATGCCGCGAAACAGGCTTTGCATGGCAGCGCAATTGCCGATCATGCCGTCGAGGCCACTCGCCTGGGGCGGTGGATGCGAGGCCTCCAGGCGCAGCTGCACCATGCCGACCGCGTGGCCCAGGGAATGGGCCAGCGCCGACATATCGCAAGGATCTCTGTAGTAGTCGACGAAGTGCAGCCCGAGCAAACGGCGCGCTGAATCCGAGAGCGCTTCCTTGCTCGTGACAGTGGCGACCCAGCTCATGTTCGGCTGAGCGAGCCAAGGCTCGAACGACTCGAGCTCGGCGTCACTGAATCCACTGTGTATATCGAGAAGCCCGCTGATGGGCTGCGTGTCCTGGGCGAGTGCGTCGAGCTCTCGCTGGCTTGATGCGAAGATCAGCTTCCAGCCTTGTTGCGCCAGGAACCTGCAACGCATGGCGTCGTGATGCTGCGACAGATACAGCAGCGGACGATTGACGTACGCGGTCATATAACCCTCCCCCGATCTCTTCTTCTTGTTGCGAGCTAGTGTCCGTTCCGGACTTGTTCTAGTTCGCGGTCTTCTTGAAGGGCGATGCCTGATCCAGAGCACCGCGGCTTCGGGAATGGAGGGTCTTCAGTTCGCCAGCTGCATGGCGCTCGGGGTCCGGGCCACATCGGGCTCGGCTCGATCACCGCACCTGGCTAAGCACGAATGCCAGCTTGTCACGAACGAGGGTGAAAATTGAACGTCGGCACAATGCCGACAAGCTCCCTGGACCCGACTCGCGTGGTGGACCTCCCGTCCCCACCTGACTTCAGGAACCCTGCCAACGGGCAAAGCCCGCCGGAGCACCCGCACCCGGCGCGTCACTGACTGTGTGTCGCGCCTTGCGCAGGTGCCGCGGGCCGATCCTGACCATTGACGGATCGACCCGCGCCTGAAGTGACTGCAACTGCCTATCATCGGGCAGGCACGTTTGTGCATGCCTGTCCTGCCTGGGCCGTGTAGTTATCTGGCGCGGCCCTGCGCCTGAGCCCCTCCCCTGGTCCCGCCTGGGCTTGCGGGTTCGTTATAACCTTGTCGTCGGACTTGGTGGTTGCAAGGCGGTGCCAGTTGTTGTGGTCTGGCTTGYGCCTTTAGTCCGATCAGATGTTCTGCGAAGCATAAATGCGACGAACGTGCCAGCGCTGCTAAGTCATTGATTTCACTAACAGGGACGGTGATGAGCTCGTCGCTTGCCAACGCAAGTGTGTAACAGAATGTTTCTTCCATGTTACTGCGCATCGTCCTGCGAATTTTGTGATTCAGTATGCCCTCGACCGGGAAATGCGAAGTTCTAGCATCTTGTGCTTCTTAAATGGAACGGCTGCTTCGCATTTCCAAGCCCGCGCTTCCGTCCCGGATGCGTGCTTTCCCTATGCCGGCATGTGGCCTGCGGTAGCGCTAGCCTGGCGCCAGCGGATCAAATGGTTGCATTTCTGAAAATGCGTATCTCCGGCGGTACTCGATGCGAGGGTTGGAAAGAACTAGCAGTGGCCCGTGCCGATGAGAACGAAAATACGAGAGATTCTTACTAACGGCAAAGGTCGTAGTCCTAAGGGCGGACGATATAGCGCGCGGCGTACTTTTCACAAGCCAGAACGCGGGCCGGACTCATCTGTATGGATGAGTTGCGCATGCCTTACATAGTTCGCTGGCATCGCGTGGATCGGTTGCATTTGTGAAAACGGGCCCAGAGCTGCGAAAGCAGGGCGCCTCGGCGGGTTGCCCCAGGCAACCGGCAGTCAGGGAGCGATGCTTGGGCGCCTAGTACTTTGGTAGTCCCACGTAGAGTCGATGCCGGACGCAGCCCGACTACGCTATCTTGCATCCAGTACCTCGCCGCAGACGAGCGAGCGGGGCGCGCAGCTGGATGAGTCCGGGGAGGGGCTGCAAAATGAAAATGGGCGACAGGGTCTTCACGCGCGGTGACGCGATCAGATGGATGTTCGTGCTCGGGTTTCTGGTTCTGGATTCGATCTGGCTCGCGGCAAGCGGGCGTTCCGTGGCCCATGCCAGCCTCGTCGCCATCTGCAGGGCCGTGGCGATGCTTGCCGCCATTGCCCTGATTCTCAGCTGGATCGCAGGCATGCCGCGCGTGACAGCAACATCGCGCGGACTGCACTATCGGCGGCTGGCGCTAGTGGCGCAATGTGGCGCGCTGCTGGTGGCCTTCACCAATGTCATGAGCGTGATGTCCTATTTGCTGATCACGCTGGCCCCGCCTCTGGTGGATGCCAGGCTGGCCGAGCTGGATAAGCTGTTGGGATTTGACTGGCCGCAGGTCTACAACTGGGTCAGGGCGCGGCCCGCGGTGACGCTTTTCCTGCAGTTGGCTTACGCCAGCGGCCTGGCTCAGCTGCTCCTGGTTCCCATGGTGACCGGTTTGGCGGGGCGGGCCGAACATTTGCGTGAGTTCATGTCCAACATGTTCCTCTCGTGCACGCTGCTGTTGCTGATTTCCGCCCCTTGGCCCGCCGCCGGGGCCTACGTCTCGTTCGGCGTAGCAAGCGCCGCCGAGATGGCCAGCGTTTCACACTTCAGCGAATTACGTGCCGGAGCGATGCAGGTATTCGATCTCGCGCACGTACAGGGGCTGGTGTCCATTCCGTCCTATCACACCGCCATGGCGCTGATCTTTGTGCAAACGATGCGCTGGACCCGCACCGGGTTCGTGGTCGCATGCCTGTTGAACCTGGCGATGATCCTGTCGACGCCGACGGAAGGGGGGCATTACCTGGTGGATGTCGTGGCTGGCGTGGGATTGTGGGCCCTGACGGCGGGCTTGCTGCGCGTATGCAGAGCGGCCGAACCACGAATGCTCGACCAACACGTCGCCCAGCCGCAGCCTCTCTGACCCTCCGACGCCGCGAGAGAGTGCGGCGGGCCGGTTCCGCCGTCCCTCCGGAACCGAGCCCGCGCCTGAAAGTACTGCAAAGCAGATAGAAATCGCCGCACCGGCAGCGTTGCTGCTGCCGTGTGCGGCGTGGGCCATGGATTCTGAAAACTGCGCTGGCCCGGCGCTTAACCTCCCCGCGAAGCAGGCCCTGTCACGGCCACTGCTCCACTCCCCGTTCAAGTCTGATTATCGTGATGCCGCGCCCGGTGGTTTTGTACCGCCTTGTCGCAGGCATCCCTGGCGTACCGTATTTGCTGACATCGACTATCTTCTCGGTCGCTCTGCTCTTTGTAACGAAGACAAGAGCGACGAACGTGCCATGGCTTATAAGTTGCTGATTTTGTTAGAAATGCATTTTGCGAACTTGTTACATTCTGAGTTTCTTGTAACAAAGTGTTTCCTTGCCGTTACTGCTTTCGGGGCTGTTGTGTGCGCCGCAACATGGCAGGCATGGCAAAAAGCGATGCTCTGTCTTCTCTTAGATCAACATATGTGGCGAATGGGAGGTGCGAGGTGTCCTTTGCTGCCTCGCCCGGGAGCCATCCAAAGGGTATTCGCGAGAACGTATTCGGGTGGTGGAGCAGTCGCCGCACGACCGTGCGAACGGTTGCAGCGGTGATACTTCATACGGCAAGCGGCTTGTGCGCCTTGATGCACATGGTCTTGGCGATGGGCGGTGCGGCAAGGTTACGCACGCGCCAAAAGCATGCGCCGGCGACAAAAGATGTAGCCGGATCGGTGGGTAAATGTTGGCTGACTCACATTGGCCCGGGCTATTCCTCGCCCTGTTGGATGAGTAGGGAACTTCCTGCCAAGGCGGGCGAATACGATCGACTTGGTTACATTCCTGATACATTGCTGGCCGCTATGCCGGGATAAGAGATATCGTCGCGCGGCGTGCGGGTACTGCGGTTAGCCGGCGTATCGCCAAATTGCACAATTCACGGGAGAAAGCAGAATGCAGCTAGATAACAACGCGTTCCAAGCGGCGGCATATGACCAGCCGGCCACCACTGTGCGTCCTCTGCGGTTCGAGTTCATTGGCTCGGGCTCTGAGTTTTTCCGCATCTGGATTGTCAATACCTTGCTGACCATCGTCACGCTGGGCATCTATTCGGCCTGGGCCAAGGTCCGCACGATGCAGTACTTCTATCGCAACACGCGTCTGGACGGCGCGAGCTTCGACTACCACGGCCGTGCCTCCGCCATCCTCAAGGGCCGCGCCATCGTGTTTGGCCTGGCGATGGTGTTTCAGCTTGCCAGCCATATTTCCCTGTTCCTGGCATTGGCGCTGGGCCTGGCTGTGGCGGTGGTGTTTCCGCTGCTGCTGGTACGGTCCCTGCGTTTTCGCATGGCGAACTCCAGCTACCGCGGCCTGCGCTTTGCCTTCACCGGGAGCGATGCCCAGGCTTACAAGGTGTTCCTGCTCTGGCCCGTGCTCACGGTGCTCAGCCTCTATGCGCTGGCGCCGCTGGCGCACCAGCGCTTCAAGCAATACCAGCATGACAACACCCGCTTTGGCACCGCGCCCTTCGGCATCAGCGCGAGCGCGGGCGGCTTCTATGGCGTCTACCTGCGCGCATTCGGCATGATGGTGGCGGTCGTGGTGGGGATGAGCGTGGTCGGCGGCATGCTGGGCAAAGGCATCGGCACCGGGATTGGCGCTGGCATGGGGGCGGGCATCGGCGCGCCGGTGGTGGCGGGGATCATGGCTGTCATCGGCTTTTTCGTGGCGATGATGGCGGTCGGCCCCTTCTTCATGGCGCGGCTGCAGAACCTGGTGTGGAATCACACCACGCTGGCGCCGCACGCGTTTCGCAGCGAGGTCAAGGCGGGCCGCCTGCTATTTATCTTCGCCACCAACATGATCGCCAATGCACTGACGCTGGGCCTGTTCCTGCCGTTCGCGCGCGTGCGTTCGATGCGCTACCGTATCGAGAGCATGACCATGCTCGCGGCGGGTCCGCTGGACGCCTTCGTGGCCGGCGAGACGCAGCAGGTTGGCGCGCTGGGCGATGCCGCGGTGGACTGGTACGACATCGACATTGCGCTGTGACTGCGCTGTGACCCACCCCATCGCCCAGCCAAGTTCGTTCACTTCGATGCCAAGGCCCTGATGCAGGATATCCCCGACGCCACGGCCACCGCCCCGGTAGCCGCCACTTACTTCGACGGCCGCTCGTCGCGTGCCCATCGGGTGATGCTGTCCATCGAAGGGCGCGATGCGGTGCTGCGCGAAGCCGATGGCACGGTGCTGCGCCGCGCGCCGCTGGCCGCGCTGCGCGTCTCCGAACGGGTCAAGCGCGCGCCGCGCCTGGTCACGTTTGCCGACGGCGCCTTCTGCGAGGTCACCGACCACGCCGGCTTTGCCGCATTGCTGGGCGCCAGCGGCCACCGCGAAGGCTGGGTGGTGCGTGCGCAGAACAGCTGGCGGCTGGCGCTGCTGTCCGTGCCGGGTCTGGCCGCGGCGCTGCTGCTGGGATATTTCTACGTACTGCCCTGGGGCGCCGGCATGGTGGCGCGCAGCGTGCCGCCGGCGCTGGAAGCCCGCCTCGGCGAGGCCACGCTCGCCAGCATCGATCATGGCTTGCTCATGCCATCGGCCCTGCCGCAGGCGCAGCAGCAGCGGATTCGCGCCGACTTCGCCGCGCTGGTGCGCCCGGCCGATCCGGGCCACGAGTACGAGATCCTGTTCCGCCACGGCGGCAGGCTCGGGCCCAACGCGCTGGCCCTGCCGGGCGGCACCATCGTGGTGACGGATGAACTCGTCAAGCTGACCGGCGTGGGCCCGGGCCTCATGGGCGTGCTTGCCCACGAGGCCGGGCACGTGGCCGAGCGCCATGGCCTGCAGCAGATCCTCCAGGCCTCGGCGGTGGGCGCGCTGGCGGCTTATTTCTTTGGTGACTATTCCACCGTGCTGGCAGGCGTGCCCGCCGCGATCCTGACCCTGCGCTACTCGCGCGACCATGAGCGCGCGGCGGATGCGTATGCGGTGGAGGTCATGCAGCGCAACCACTTGCCGGTGTCGGCGTTTGCCGACGTGTTGCAGGCGCTGGAGGACGCCCACGCCCGGCAGGCGGAAGTCCAGGCGGCCAAGGCCGACAGCGAGGGCGAGGCCAGCGCGCCAGCCGCCTCCGGCGAGCGCGAAACCAAGCGCGAGCGCCGCAGCCGGCGTGCCGCGGAGGATGGCGGCAACAACGGGGATGGCGACGATGGCGACAGTTTCTTCTCCACCCATCCGCTCACGCGAGAGCGCATCGAGGCGCTGCGGGCGGCCGGGCGCTAGGTCTCAGGCGCCCGGCTGCGGCGCACCCGGCCGAGGTGCATCAAGCGGCGCGCGCAGGGCGGCGCCCGCCACCTGGCTTTGCAGCCAGCTATGGAACCGCAGGATGGCCTTCTCGCGCGGGTTGCCTTCGCGCCAGGTCACCCAGTAATGCAGGCTGGACGGGATGCGGGTGGTACCGATCTGCACCAGTTCGCCGCTGGCAAGGTAGTCGCTGGCGAGTTGCAGGCGCGCGGTGGCCACGCCAAGTCCTGCCACTGCCGATTGCAGCATCATGCCGGCGTCCTGGAAGATCGGCCCGCGCTCGGGCTCCGTGCCAGGCAGGCCCGCGCTTTCCAGCCAGTCGCGCCACGGCCGCAGGGCGAAGCGCAGCATTGGCAGGCGCGGCAGGTCGGCCAGCGTGAAGCCGGGGTAGCGCGCGAGCAGTGCCGGGCTGGCTACCGCGATGACATGGTCTTCGATCAGGTTGTGGCAGGCAAAGCCGGGCAGGTCCACGCGCTGGTGCCAGATCCCCACGTCCACCGAGTATGGATCGGGCGGCGTGATCTCGGCGTGCAGCCGCAGGTGCAAGTCCAGCCCCGGCAGGGCCGCGTGCAGGCTCGGCAAGCGGCGGATCAGCCACGCGTTGGCCAGGTCGGCCATGACGCTGACTTCCAGCCGCACCACCTGCGGGGCGCCACCGTTGCTGGCCTCGCGCAGGCCGTCTTCCAGTTCCGCCAGCCCGTCGCGAATCCGCTCGGCCAGCCGCGCGCCCACATTGGTGGGGATCATCAGGTGGCCGGTGCGCTGGAACAGCTTGGTGCCCAGCTTGTCCTCCAGCGCGCGCAGATGGTGGCTGATGGCGCTGTGGGTTAGCGCCAGCTCCTCCGCTGCGCGCGAGAAGCTGCGGTGGCGGGCAGCGGCCTCGAGCGCCCGCAGTGCCTGCAGCGCGGGCAGGTGAGGCGCGCGCTGCGTGCGCAGCGGCTCGGGTGGCGGGGCGGGTTCAGCCGGGCGGGCGGGCAAGCCGGGCTGGCCGGACAGGCCAGGCTTGATGGGTTTCGGGTGTCGGGAGGTCATTGCCGTCAAATTCTACTCACAATTGCGGCGGGTATCTTTCGTTGGTGTTGCGCGCGGCGACTGACGACAATGCAGACATGAATTCTGCCAATGTATCCACCCCCGCCGCTGCGGCGCCGTCTCCTGCTTCCCGGGCTGGCGATCCTGCGCTGGCCGCCGCGCGCTGGCGCGTGCTTTGCATTTTTTCGCTGGGTTTCCTGGTTTCCTATATCTTCCGGGGCGTCAACCTCGGCTTCGCGCCGCATTTGATCCGCGAAATGGGGCTGGGCGCCGCCGACCTGGGGTTGCTGACCAGCTTTTACTTCCTGGGGTTTGCCTGCGCCCAGTTGCCGGCCGGGCTGATGCTCGACCGCTTTGGCCCGCGCCGCACCGAGGCGGCATTGCTGCTGGTGGCGGTGGCTGGCGCGCTGGTGTTCGCCTCGGCGACCAGCATGGCCGCGCTGGCGGCAGGGCGCCTGATGATCGGCGTGGGCGTGTCGGTTTGCCTGGGGGCTGCCATCCAGGCCCTGTCGATCTGGTTCCCCCTGTCGCGCATGCCCTTGCTCAATGGGGTGGTGATGGCGATCGGCGGGCTGGGCGCCGTCGTGGTGGGCGCGCCGCTGGGCTGGCTGCTGTCATGGACCGACTGGCGCACCGTCAGCTACGGGCTGGCCGGGTTGACGCTGGCCATGGCGGCGCTGCTGTGGCTCGGCGCCCCCGAGACCAGCCGCGCTGGCAAGCAGCGCCTTGCCGAGCAGCTGCGCGGCACCTGGCAAGTCTTTCGCAATGCGCGCTTTTTGCGCGTGGTGCCGCTGGCCCTGCTGAATCAAGGTGTGTTCCTGGCGGTGCAGACGCTGTGGGTCGGTGCCTTCCTGCGGGATGTGGCCGGCTATTCGCCGGAGCAGGGCGCTCGCCTGGTGTCGGTGATCGGCTTTGCCATGATGGGCGGCTGCGTGTGCGCGGGCTGGGCCGCGCGCCATCTCGAGCGTGCCGGCGTGAGCCTTTACACCTTCGCCGGCGTTGGCATGAGCGGGTTCATCGTGATCCAGTGCCTGATCATGGCGGGTGTGCCCCTGCCGCCGGTGCTGCTGTGGGCGGCCTATGGCGTGTTCGG
This sequence comes from Cupriavidus sp. YAF13, assembly GCF_052113425.1. Classification (NCBI taxonomy): domain Bacteria; kingdom Pseudomonadati; phylum Pseudomonadota; class Betaproteobacteria; order Burkholderiales; family Burkholderiaceae; genus Cupriavidus; species Cupriavidus sp. YAF13. The sequence goes on along the minus strand of NZ_JBFRDD010000062.1, from coordinate 4,002 downwards.
CTCCAGCGGCATCCTGGCCTATGCCGTGCTGGCGCGCAGCTTCCCCGACGCGCTGATCGGGCGCGCCACCACGGCGCTGACCTTGACGGTGTTCCTCTCCACCTTTGCCTGCCAGGTCGGCATCGGGCTGGTGCTGGACCTCTGGCCCGCCGATGCGGGTCGCTACCCGAAGGCGGCGCACCTGACCGTGTGGGGCGGGCTGGTGGCGCTGCAGGTACTGGCCGCGCTGTGGTACATGCTGGGGGCGCGTCACGCAAGCAGCGCTACAGCATGACCGGGCGGTCGTCGAGCTCGTTCGGATTGGGCCGGTCGCCAGAAGGGAAATGCTGCGCCAGCTGATCGTGGATCTTTTCCACTGCCGCCAGCACGGGCCTGACCGATAGCTCCCGGGCCAGCCCGTTAGCGAGTTCGTCACAGATGGCGCGCCAGGTTTCCGGGGCCACGCGGGCATCGATGCCACGGTCGGCCAGCAGCTCCACCGCGTGATCCGCCAGGTTGATATAGAGCAGCACCCCGGTGTGGCCTTCGGTGTTCCATACCTCCAGCGCGCCGAACAGGGCGCGGGCACGGGCGCGCGGGCTGGTGCCGGAAAAGGCCAGCGCCAAGGGCAGGCTGGATTCGATCACGACCCGGACTTCGCCGTGATGCCGCTGCTCGCCGGCGCGCACCGCCTGCTGCAGTTGCTGCTGGGCGTCGGCGGGGAAGAGTTTGCTGGCGGCGCCGGGGCGCGTGCCGAGATGGCGCAGGGCGCGTTTGAAGTGTGGCATGTGTCGTTACCAGTTGCCGGAGGCGCCGCCTCCGTCGAAGCCGCCGCCGCCTCCACCACCAAAGCCGCCGCCGCCACCGCCGCCTCCTCCGAAGCCACCGCCGCCGCCACGTCCCCAGCCGCCGCCCCCGAGACCGCCAAGGGTGCCGCCCAGTCCGCCCGCAGCCGCGTCCCAGCCGCGCCCGCGCGTCACGATCCGCGAGCCACCCGAGCGGCGGGCTGCGGAGATGAAGAAGAACAGGATGATGGCGAGCGGGAACAGCACCGGCAGCCAGTCGGTCCACGAGCCGCTCTGGGCGGCCTTGGCGCCTGCCTGCGGGCCGGGCAGGGCTTCCTTGTCGATGGTGGCCTGGATCGCCGAGACGCCGGCCGCAATGCCGCCATAGAAATCATTCTGCCGGAAGTGCGGCGCCATCACGTCTTGCAGGATGCGCTTGGACATGGCGTCGGTCAGCGAGCCTTGCACGCCGCGCCCCACTTCCAGGCGCATCTTGCGCAGGCCGGGCGGGTTGTCCTTGGCGATCAGCAGGATCACGCCGTCGTCGATGCCCTTGCGCCCGGCGCGCCAGGCGTCGGCCACGCGGATGCTGTAGGCGTCGATGGGCTCGGGATCGGTGGTGGGCACCATCAGCACGAAGATCTGGCTGCCGCGCTGCTGCTCGTACTCTGCGAGCACGTTTTCCAGCGCGCTGCGCTGGCTGGCGCTGAGCGTGCCGGTGAGGTCGGTGACCCGCTGCGTGAGCGGCGGCACCGCGACAAAGCCGTCGCCGGCGGCCATGGCCGGGGACGCCAGCAGCGCGCCCAGCCACAGCAGCAGCGCCAGCATGGCGGCTGTCCAGCCACTGCGCTCAGAGGGATTGCGCATAGGTATGGTCCGGGATCAGAACTTCACCGTGGGCGGTGCCGAGATGGCCTTCTCGTTCTCCACCGTGAAAGACGGCTTGACCGGGTACTTGAAGATCATGGCGGTCAGGTTGGTGGGGAAGCTGCGCGCCAGGATGTTGTAGTCGCGCACCGCGGTGATATAGCGCTGGCGTGCCACCGTGATGCGGTTCTCGGTGCCCTCGAGCTGCGATTGCAGGTCGCGGAACGACGCATCGGCCTTGAGTTGCGGATAGTTCTCCGACACCGCCAGCAGGCGCGACAGCGCGCCGCTCAGCTCGCCCTGGGCTTGCTGGAAGCGCTTGAAGGCTTCGGGGTCGTTAAGGGTCTCGGGCGAGACCTGGATGCTGGTGGCCGCGGCGCGCGCCTTGGTCACGGCTTCCAGTGTCTCGCGCTCATGCGTGGCATAGCCCTTGACGGTATTGACCAGGTTGGGGATCAGGTCGGCGCGGCGCTGGTACTGGTTGATCACCTCGCCCCAGGCCGCCTTGACGGCCTCGTCCTTGGACTGGAAGTCGTTGTACCCGCAGGCGGACAGCAGGCTTGCACACAAGGCCAGCATGAGCCAGCGCAGCACAGAGCGCCCGGAGGACAGTGACAGGGAAGGGGATGCGCGCATCGAAGACTCCGGAATTCGTGGAGTCCCCAGTGTAGCGCAGGGACCGGCCGGCGCAAGCGGATCGGCCCGGGTGCAGTTGACGGCAGGCCGGCCGTCCCGGTAGATTGTCGTTTCTGCCGTGGTCGCCACGGCGTGCTCCCATTCAGCCCCAACCTGCCATGCGCGCTGTTCCGTCGATTTCCGCACTTGTTTGCCCTGCCTCGCAGCGGCAGGTGCCGGCGCGCGCCAAAGCCAAAAAACAGCCGCTCATCTGACCGGGGCGCTGCTTCCGTCAGATGAGCGACGGAGCGGCACCTGCGTACCAGCGTACAGGGGCGAGGCCAGGTTTCAAGGTTCAGGCTTTCCCACTGCCCCACGCGGGCTCATCTGCCACCCGGCGCGCTTCTGCACGGTTTTTATTGACCGGTCGTACAGGAGTGATTCGATGCAAGCAGCAGATCAAGCTCAAGCCCAGCAAGCCCAGCAAGCCCAACAAGCCCAACAAGCCCAACAAGCCCAACAAGCCCAGCAGGATTCGCAGGCACCACAAGTTTTTTCAGGAATCTGGCTGCCATTGGTGACGCCATTTGCCGACGGCTCGGTCGATTTTCCCGAGCTGGCCCGCCTGGTGTTGCACTACGCCGGCAGCGGCATCGCCGGGATCGTGGTGTGCGGCAGCACCGGTGAGGCGGCCGCGCTCGATGAGGCCGAGCAATTGGCCGTGCTGGATACCGTGCTGGCCAGTGCCGGCAGCTTGCCGGTGATGATGGGCGTGGCGGGCAGCCAGGTGAAGCAGGTGCAGGCGCGCGTGCGCCGGCTGGCCGAGCGGCCGCTGGCCGGGCTGCTGGCGCCTGCGCCCCATTACGTCCGTCCGTCGCAGGCCGGCCTGCTGGATTATTTCCGCGCGCTGGCCGACAGCGCTCCCGCGCCGCTGGTGCTGTACGACATTCCCTACCGGACCGGCGTGAAGCTGGAGACGGAAACCATCCTGGCGCTGGCCGCTCATCCGAATATCCGCGCCATCAAGGATTGCGGCGGCGATTACCTCGGCACGCAGGCCGTCATTGCCGACGCTCGCTTGAGCGTGCTGGCGGGGGAGGATCACCAGTTGCTGGGCACGCTGTGCCTGGGCGGCACGGGCGCGATCATCGCTTCGGCTCATTTGTATCCGGCGCTGTTCGTGGCGCTCGCGCAGGCGGTGGCGGGGCAGCGGCTCGAGCATGCGCGCCGGCTTTTCCATGCCTTGATGCCGATGATCAAGCTGCTGTTCGCCGAGCCCAATCCGGGCCCGCTCAAGGCCATGCTGGCGCGCGAAGGATGGCTGCGCAATGAGTTGCGTGCGCCGATGACGCTTGCCAGCGGGGCCCTGGAGGCGGCTCTGGCACGGGCCTGCGAGCAGCTTGGGGTGGTGGCTCCCGAATTGCTCGGCTGACCTGGCGGGCTTTCGAGCGTTCGAGCCTTCAGGCCTTCAGCGTTAAGGGGGACTGCTTAACGTCAACTGCAGTCAACTGCCACTGCAACTGCCACTGCAACTGCAACTGCAACTGCAACTGCAACTGCAACTGCAACTGCAACTGCAACTGCAACTGCAACTGCAACTTCAACTTCAACTGCAGTTTCACCACCCCTGCGGGGCGGCGACCTACTTTTTTGTCTTGCCAAAAAAGTAGGCAAAAAAGGCGCGCCGGATGGGGCGACACCCCCTCGGGATTTCACGAAAAGAGCGGCCGGGACCCAAACTCGCATCGCCTTAAAA
>NZ_JBFRDD010000061.1:0-48603 GCF_052113425.1 Cupriavidus sp. YAF13 | reverse complement strand
GTCATGGGACCCTTAACGAAATGGGCGATCAGGTCTTCGGGAATGGCCGGCAGTTCACGGTCTGCGGCTTGGCTGGTCTTCGTCTTGCGTGGCATACATGCTCCTTGGCGACATGTTATGCCCTAAACACAAAATTTCTGACAGGCCCCATTGCTCTGCGGGGTTGGTCGCTGTTTCTCTTTGAGCGGTGTTGGTTTTTGGACCCAAGGGCCATACGACATCCCCCTGCGGGGGATGTCGTATGGCCCTTGGGCTCAAAGGCCAACGCCGATCACAACCCGCAGGGGGACGTCGTCTAGCAATAGCGACCAACCCCAATCACGCATAATCCAAAGGCAAAGCCGTCGTATACTTGATCTGCTCCATAGCAAAACTAGAACTAACATCAGCCAGCTCAGCCCCCTGAATCAGCTTCTTGTAGACCCGGTCATAGGCCGCGATATCCGGGACCACAACGCGCAGCAGGTAATCGGTATCCCCAGCCATGCGGTAGAACTCAGTCACCTCGGGGATCGAGGCGACCAGGTCATGAAAGGTCTTGAGCCATTTGACGCTGTGCTGGCTGGTGCGGACCGAGACGAATACCGTCACGCCCACATTCAGCAGCGTGGGGTCCAGCAGCGCCACGCGCTTGCGTATTACGCCGCTCTCTTCCAGCTTCTGCACGCGCCGCCAGCACGGCGTGGAGGTGAGGCCCACCCGCTCGCCTAGCTCGGCCACCGGCACGGTGGCGTCTTCCTGGAGAGCGGCAAGTATCTGGCGGTCGTATCGGTCCATGGCAAATCCTGTTGGCGCGCAGCGTCGTTCGGGTGCCTGGCCGCTCGCCGGCCGCACGACTTAGGCCGCGTCCACCAGCAGGTTCACACCGCTGCAGATGTGTTCCTGGTCCACCCCATAGATATGCAGCGACACGGCCACCGCGTCGCTGTCGTTGCCGAGCGCATGGATATGGCGCAGCCCAGCCGGCACGCTAAAGGTATCGCCCACCGTGCGCGTGATCTCGCCGCACGGATGCGCCTGCCGCTTTTGCGCGTCCCAGCGGTAGTGGCGCTCGTGCAGCGTGCCGCGCAGCACCCGGTAGGCGCACCAGGTCTGGTGTCCGTGCACCGGGCTATGCTGCCCCGGCCGCCAGACAATCAGCATGGCGGAGAAGCGCGCCAGCGGATCGGCGTGCACCAGGTGGCGCACATAGCCCTCGGCCGAGCCTTCGCGCAGCGATTCCGGCAGCAGCGCCAGCAGCGTGGCGGCATCCGGCAGGCAGGCTTCGATGCCTTGCGCCACCATGCGCGCGCTGGCGGCAAAGGCGGACGACATGCCGTCGGACAGCGGGGCAAAGAGCTCCGGCTGGCCGCTGGCCGCGTCGAGGGTGCCAAGGACGCCGGCGCTACGTGCGTGGCTGGCAATATCGGTAACGGCGGCTTGCTGGGTGGCCATGAAGGGCTCCTTGTTGGTTTGAGACCATCATAGCGTCCGTCCCGTAGCAAGCACGTGCGTCTTGTCGTGCAAATCTGGATGTAAGTGTAAGTACATTCTAATAAAAATCAAATGAATAGAATAGTATTCCTGACGGTGGCAAAACCGCGGGCAGCCGGTGGATAATGCCGCCTCATGGAAATCAAGTGGCTTGAAGACTTCGTCAGCCTGGCCGAGACGCACAGCTTCTCGCGCTCGGCCGAGCAGCGTCATGTGACGCAGCCCGCGTTCTCGCGCCGGATCCAGTCGCTGGAGTCCTGGGTGGGCACGGAGCTGATCGACCGCTCCAGCTATCCCACCAGCCTGACGCCGGCGGGCAAGGTGTTCTACGAGCAGGCCCTGGCCATGCTGGCGCAGGTCAGCGAGACCCGCGCGCTGATGCGGGGGCAGCGTTCGGCTAATGCCCAGGTGCTGGAATTCGCGGTGCCGCACACGCTGTCGCTGACGTTCTTCCCCGAATGGCTCAAGGCGGTGGAGCGCGAGATCGGCACGTTGCCGTGCCGGCTGCGTGCGCTCAACGTGCACGACGCCGTGCTGGCGCTGGTCGATGGCGGCTGCGACCTGGTGATGGTCTACCACCATGCGCGCCAGGCCATCCAGCTCGATCCCGCGCACTACGACATGATGGTGCTGGGCACCGAGCGGCTGTCGCCATACAGCGTGCCGGACGCCACCGGCAAGCCTCTGTACCGGCTGCCGGGCACGGACAAGAAGCCGGTGCCCTTCCTCAGCTACACGCCCAACGCCTTCCTTGGCCGCATGGTCGACATGCTGCTGTCAGAAACCACCGACGCGCTCAAGCTCGACAAATGCTACGAGACCGATATGGCCGAGGCGCTCAAGGTGATGGCGCTGTCCGGACATGGCATGGCCTTCCTGCCGGAGAGCGCGGTGCGCGAGGAACTGGTCCAGCACCGGCTGGTGCGCGCGGAGGCCGCGCGCGGCGCGCCGCTCTCGATCGACATGGAAATCCGGCTTTACCGGGAGAAGCCGGGCGAACACGTCAACGAGCGGCGCAGTGCGCAGGTTCGCAACAAGCGCCAGCTGGTGGAGCGCGTGTGGTCTTCGCTGGCCGCGCAGGCCTTGCCCGCACTGCCGAAACCCTGAAGGCGCGCAGCTGGTGCGCCGGGCACACCGCCACATAGCGGGCAAGGCCGGCACAGGGCAGTACAGGGGGCAGTACAGAGCCTTGGTCAAAGGTTATGCAAAGCATGCATAACGGGATAATCAAACGGCATTGGCTTCGGCGGGGCCGCCTCCCCTAAGCTGGCGGCACCTTCACACCGGAACCAAACGATGTCTTCCGCAGCGCCGTCCAATCCTGCCGTCAAGAACCACTCCTTGCCTTCCTACCTGAACGCCGATGCGCTCGGGCCCTGGGGCATCTACCTGCAGCAGGTCGATCGTGTCACGCCTTACCTGGGCTCGCTGGCCCGCTGGGTCGAGACCCTGAAGCGCCCCAAGCGCGCGCTGGTGGTGGACGTGCCGATCGAGATGGATAACGGCACCATTGCCCACTTCGAAGGCTATCGCGTGCAGCACAACATGTCGCGCGGCCCGGGCAAGGGTGGCGTGCGCTTCCACCAGGACGTGACCTTGTCGGAAGTGATGGCCCTGTCGGCCTGGATGTCGGTCAAGAACGCCGCGGTCAACGTGCCGTACGGYGGCGCCAAGGGCGGTATCCGCGTCGATCCGCGCACGCTCTCGCGCTCGGAGCTGGAGCGCGTCACGCGCCGCTATACCAGCGAAATCAACTTCATCATCGGGCCCAACAAGGACATCCCGGCGCCCGACGTCAACACCAATGAACAGGTGATGGCATGGATGATGGACACCTACTCGATGAATTCCGGCAGCACCGCCACCGGCGTGGTGACCGGCAAGCCGATCTCGCTGGGCGGCTCGCTGGGCCGCCGCGAGGCAACCGGCCGCGGCGTGTTCGTGGTGGGTTCCGAGGCGGCGCGCAACCTAGGCCTTGAGATCAAGGGCGCACGCGTTGCCGTGCAGGGCTTCGGCAACGTCGGCGCCGTGGCCGCCAAGCTGTTCCATGAGGCAGGCGCCAAGGTGGTGGCGGTGCAGGACCACCGCACCGCGCTGTACAACCCGGCCGGCCTGGACGTGCCCGCCATGATGGAATATGCCTCGCACAGCGGCACCATCGAAGGTTTCCAGGGCGAGACCATCTCCGCCGAGCAATTCTGGCAGGTGGATTGCGAAATCCTGATCCCGGCCGCGCTGGAAGGCCAGATCACAGCCCAGAACGCGCCCCACATCAAGGCACGCATGGTCATCGAAGGTGCGAACGGCCCGACCACGCCCGAGGCCGACGACATCCTGCGCGAGCGCAATATCCTGGTGGCGCCCGACGTCATCGCCAATGCTGGCGGTGTTACGGTCTCCTATTTCGAATGGGTACAGGACTTTTCCAGCTTCTTCTGGACCGAAGAGGAAATCAACCAGCGCCTGGTACGAATCATGCAAGAGGCATTCCGGGCGATCTGGCAGGTCGCTCAGGACAATAAGGTTACCTTGCGCACGGCCGCCTTCATCGTGGCGTGCACGCGGATTCTTCAGGCGCGCGAAATGCGCGGTCTCTATCCCTGATACCTGACGCGGCTTGGCGCCGCAGCGTCGCTACCTGGCGATGCTGCGGCGCAACAAGTCCATCCAGGATTGGTAACGCGGCTGCCGGGCTTCCCGGCAGCCGCGTTGTCGTATGCGCTCGCTGCCCCCACGCACGTGGGGGGGCGTCCGTGCTGGCGAGGCCTTGCGGCAAGGCTGGCCCGACGCGTTGGCGCAACGGTTTCAGGGCAGTGGAGGCATGCCTCGTTTGCCTTGCAAACCATGCCTTAAATGGCGCTGTTAGGGGAAAAACCCGTTGTCTTGAGTGCTTGCCTGCGCAATACTATTTCGTCGGCGGGTGGATTTTTGTTAGAGTCCCGCCTTTCTCTTCATGGTCAAGGAGATGTTATGAATGTTGCCAAGTTGGCTTCCCTGATGATTGCTGCTGGCGTGCTGTGCGGTACCGCGCAAGCTGCCGAGCAACTGACGGGCACGCTGCAGAAGATCAAAGACACCGGTGTGATTACGCTTGGCGTTCGTGAGTCGTCGATTCCGTTCAACTACAACCTGGGCGGCGTGCGCCAGGTCGGTTATTCCTACGATGTCAATGTCAAGATCGTGGAAGCGATCAAGGATCAGCTGAAGCTGCCGAACCTGCAGGTCAAGGAAATCCCGATCACCTCGCAGAACCGCATCACGCTGCTGCAGAACGGCACCATCGACATCGAGTGCGGCTCGACCACCAACAACCTCGAGCGCCAGAAGCAAGCATCGTTTACCACCAGCATCTTCATCATCGGCACCCGCATCATGGTGAAGAAGGATGGCGGCATCAAGGACTGGGCCGACCTCAAGGGCAAGAACGTGGTGACGACCGCCGGCACCACCTCGGAACGCCTGCTGCGCAAGATGAACGATGACCAGAAACTGGGCATGAACATCATCAGCACCAAGGACCATGGCCAGTCGTTCCTGACGCTGGAATCGGGCCGCGCCGTCGCCTTCATGATGGACGACGCACTGCTGTACGGCGAGCGCGCCAAGGCCAAGAATCCGGCCGACTGGATCGTGGTTGGCAAGGCGCAATCGCGCGAGTCGTATGGCTGCATGATCCGCAAGGATGACGCACAGTTCAAGAAGCTGTCGGACACCGTGATCACGGGCATGATGAAGGATGGCTCGATCAACACGCTGTACACCAAGTGGTTCCAGCAGCCGGTCCCGCCCAAGGGCCTGAACCTGGACTTCCCGCTGTCGGAAGACATGAAGGCACTGTTCAAGACGCCGAACGACAAGGCACTCGACTGATACTGGGATTCCGGTTGTGTGAAACGGAAGGCATGTCCTTCCGTTTCTTTTTGAGGACACATCATGAACTACAGCTGGCATTGGGGTGTATTCCTCGAACAAGCGGCCCAGAACGAGACCTACCTGGACTGGATGATTTCCGGCCTGAAGGTCACCATTGCACTCGGGCTCTCGTCGTGGATCATCGCCCTCGTCATCGGCTCTGTACTCGGCGTACTGCGCACGGTGCCCAACAAGTGGCTGTCCGGCCTGGCCGCCACTTACGTAGAGATCTTCCGTAATATCCCGCTGCTGGTGCAGTTGTTTATCTGGTATTTCGTCATGCCCGAGCTGTTGCCCGGTGGCGAGGCGATCAAGCAGATGAACCCGTTCGCGCAGCAGTTCATTGCAGCCATGCTTTGCCTGGGCACGTTTACCGCGGCCCGGGTCTGCGAGCAGGTGCGCTCGGGGATCAACTCGCTGCCGCCCGGCCAGAGGAATGCCGGCCTGGCGATGGGCTTCACGCTCGCACAGACTTACCGCTACGTGCTGTTGCCGATGTCGTTCCGCGTCATCGTGCCGCCGCTGACCTCGGAGTTCCTGAACATCTTCAAGAACTCCGCTGTGGCGTCGACCATCGGGCTGCTGGAGCTGGCGGCGCAGGGGCGCCAACTGGTGGACTACACGGCGCGCCCGTATGAGTCCTTCATCGCGGTGACCATCATGTACGCGTTGATCAATATCGTGGTCATGCTGCTCATGCGCTGGGTCGAAGGCCGCACCCGCGTGCCCGGCTTCATCGGCGGCAAGTAAGAGGACACGTCATGGCATATACATTCGATTTCAGCTCGATCAACGCGACCACGCTGGACGTGCTGGGCGAGGGGATGCTGGTCTCGCTCAAGATCACCGTCACCGCGGTGGTGGTCGGCATCGTCTGGGGCACCATCCTGGCGATGATGCGGCTGTCTTCCGTCAAGCCGCTGAACTGGTTCGCGCAGGGCTACGTCACCATCTTCCGGTCGATTCCGCTGGTGATGGTGCTGTTGTGGTTCTTCCTGATCATCCCGCAGCTGCTGCAAAAGGCGTTCAACCTGTCGCAGGCATCCGACCTGCGCATGACCTCGGCGCTGATTGCCTTTGCCTTGTTCGAGGCGGCGTACTATTCCGAGATCATCCGCGCGGGTATCCAGAGCGTGTCGCGCGGGCAGATGTTCGCCGCGCAGGCCATGGGCATGACCTACGGGCAGTCGATGCGGCTGGTGATCCTGCCGCAGGCCTTCCGCAACATGGTGCCGCTGCTGCTCACCCAAGGCATCATCCTGTTCCAGGACACGTCGCTGGTCTACGTGAGCGCGCTGGCGGACTTCTTTGGCCAGGCCTACGGCATTGGCGAGCGTGACGGCCGCATCGTGGAGATGCTGCTGTTCGCCGGGCTGGTGTATTTCATTATCTGTTTCTCCGCATCGCTGCTGGTCAAGCGTTACCAGAAAAAGGTGGCCGTATGATTGAAATCAATAACGTCTCCAAGTGGTATGGCGCCTTCCAGGTGCTGACCGATTGCACCACCAAGGTCGCCAAGGGCGAAGTTGTGGTGGTGTGCGGCCCCTCGGGTTCGGGCAAGTCGACGCTGATCAAGACCGTCAACGCGCTGGAACCCTTCCAGAAGGGCGACATCACGGTGGATGGCACCTCGGTGGGCTCGCCCAAGACCAACCTGCCCAAGCTGCGTTCGCGCGTGGGCATGGTGTTCCAGAACTTCGAGCTGTTCCCCCACCTGTCGATCACCGAGAACCTGACCATCGCCCAGATGAAGGTGCTCGRCCGCTCGAAGGAAGAGGCTACGGCGAAGGGCCTGAAGTACCTGGATCGCGTGGGCCTCAAAGCCCAGGCGGCCAAGTTCCCGGGCCAGCTGTCGGGCGGCCAGCAGCAGCGCGTGGCAATTGCCCGCGCGCTGTCGATGGATCCGATCTGCATGCTGTTCGACGAGCCGACCTCGGCGCTGGACCCGGAGATGGTCAACGAAGTGCTGGACGTGATGGTGCAGCTGGCGCAGGAAGGCATGACCATGATGTGCGTGACCCACGAAATGGGTTTCGCGCGCAAGGTCGCCAACCGCGTGATCTTCATGGACCAGGGCAAGATCGTCGAGGACTGCGCCAAGGAGGAGTTCTTCGGCAATATCGAAGCGCGCTCCGAGCGGGCCAGGCAGTTCCTGTCGAAGATCCTGCATCACTGATGCGGGCAGTTGCCTCCTCGCGCTGATGGGTGGCAGGATGCAAAAAGGGACGCCGAGGCGTCCCTTTTTGTTTGGCGCGTGGCGCTGCCGCAGGCTTAGAGGCCGTTTCAAAATGAAGCGAAGCGGTTCTGGCTAGGCGCGCGGCCGCAGACAGTACAAGTGGATCGGCCAAGGCCGCGCAACGACGCCAGCATCTTTTTGAAATGGCCTCTTAGGTGCAGGCGCTGTTGGCCGCGTTCTTGGCCTGGACTTCCGGCGGGATCGGCACCGTCAGCGTCATCACCGAGCGGCCTTCCTCGAACATCATCAGCTCGCCGGGCGCGAAGGCGGTCCAGGTTTCGTTGTCGGTCAGTGGCGCGGTGGCGATCACCGCCACGCGGTCATCGGGCGTGGTGACCTGGGCGAAATCGATCGACAGATCGGCATCGATCAGGTGGGCGGTGGAGAACGGCCACTGGCGCACGATGTAGTACAGGCGCGTGGAGCAGTGGGAGAACAACGCCTGTCCATTGGACAGCAGGTAGTTGAACACGCCGTGCTGCGTGATCTCGCGCGTGATGTCCGCCAGCGCGTGGCACAGCTCGTTGAGCGGCGGCTGCGAGCCGGGGAAGCGCTTGCGCAGCCCCTGCATCAGCGTGCAGAAGGCGAGTTCACTATCGGTGTCGCCGACCGGCTGGTAGACCCCCGAGAGGAAAGGCGAGAAGTCCTTCAGGTCGCCGTTGTGGGCAAAGATCCAGTGCCGCCCCCACAGCTCGCGCATGAAGGGATGGCAGTTTTCCAGCCGCACCGTGCCCTGGGTCGCCTTGCGGATATGGGAAATGACGTTCTTGGATTTGATCGGGTAGCGCTTGACCAGCTCAGCCACGGGCGAGGTGCCGGCGGACTGGTTGTCGATGAACAGGCGGCAGGCCTTGTCCTCGAAGAACGCCACGCCAAAGCCATCGGCATGGTGGTCCGTGACGCCGCCGCGGGCGGCGAAGCCGGTAAAGGAGAACGTCACGTCGGTCGGCGTGGCGCAGTTCATGCCGAGCAGCTGGCACATGGCGGGCACCGGACCGGCAGCAGGCTGCCGGATTGCAATAGAATGTTCCATTATCCGGCCTGCCCGGGTTATCTGCCAAGCGCAGCGCGTTTTTCCCCGATTTCCATACCATGCAGCGGGCCCTCGAGACATGAGCAAGTACAAGATCGCAGTCATCCCCGGCGATGGCATTGGCACCGAAGTGATGCCTGAGGGCCTGCGCGTGATGGACGCCGCGGCGCGCCGGTTCGGCATCGACATGCAGTTCGATCACTTCGACTTCTCCAGTTGCGACTACTACGCCCGCCACGGCAAGATGCTGCCGGACGACTGGTTCGACACCCTGGTCAAGTACGACGCCATCTACTTCGGCGCGGTGGGCTGGCCGGACGCCGTGCCCGACCACGTCTCGCTATGGGGCTCGCTGCTGCAGTTCCGGCGCTCCTTCGACCAATACGTCAACCTGCGCCCGGTGCGGCTGATGCCCGGTATCCGCAGCCCGCTGGTGGACCGCGACGGCAATGCGCGCAAGCCGGGCGACATCGATTTCTACGTAGTGCGCGAGAACACCGAGGGCGAGTACTCCAGCATCGGCGGGCGCATCTTCCCCGGCACCGACCGCGAGGTGGTGATCCAGGAAACGGTGATGACGCGCACGGGCGTGGACCGCATCCTCAAGTTCGCCTTCGAGCTGGCGCAAAAGCGTCCGGCCAGGCATCTGACGTCGGCCACCAAGTCCAACGGCATCTCCATCACCATGCCGTACTGGGACGAGCGGGTGGAGGCCATGGCTGCCAACTACCCCGGCGTGAAGGTTGACAAGTACCACATCGACATCCTCACCGCGCACTTCGTCCAGCATCCGGACTGGTTCGACGTGGTGGTCGCCAGCAACCTGTTCGGCGACATCCTGTCCGACCTGGGCCCGGCCTGCACCGGCACCATCGGCATCGCGCCCTCGGGCAATATCAATCCGGACCGCACCTTCCCCAGCCTGTTCGAGCCCGTGCACGGCTCCGCGCCGGACATCGCCGGGCGCGGCGTGGCCAACCCGATCGGCCAGATCTGGTGCGGCGCCATGATGCTGGAGCACCTGGGCCAGCCGGAAGCCGGCGCGGCCGTGCTGGGTGCCATCGAGAAGGTGCTGTCGGCCGGGCCGGAACATGCCCCGCTGACCCGCGACATTGGCGGCAAGGCCGGCACGGCGGACCTGGGCCAGGCCATCGCGCGCGCGCTGTGAGCACGGCCGCCCAACCTTTGCCGGCCACCGCGGCCGACGCGCGCGCCTTGCTGCTGGATAGCTTCCATGCCGCAGTGGCGGCAGCGGACCCACTGAGCATCGTGGCGGACCACCTGCCGCCGCCCCAGGCTGGCGGGCGCACCCTGGTGGTAGGCGCTGGCAAGGCTGCGGCCTCGATGGCGTTGGCCGTGGAGCGGGCATATGCCAGCCGGAGCAGCGCGGTGCAGCTCGACGGCCTGGTGGTGACGCGCTACGCCCACGGCCTGCCGACCGAACACGTGCGCGTGATAGAGGCCGGCCACCCGGTGCCGGACGAGGCTGGCGAGCGCGCCGCGGCCGAGATCCTGGCGCGGGCGGGCGAGCTCGGGCCGGATGACAGGCTGATCGTGCTGGTGTCCGGCGGCGGCTCCAGCCTGCTGTCGCTGCCGGCCGACGGCATCGCCATGGCGGACCTCAAGGCCGCCACGCAGGAGCTGCTGCGCTGCGGCGCTCCCATCACGGACATGAATATCGTGCGCAAGCACCTGTCGCGCATCCAGGGCGGGCACCTCGCCCAGGCTTGCCGCGCACCGGTGACCACGCTGATCGTGTCAGACGTGGCCGGGGATGACCCCAGCGCCATCGCCTCCGGTCCCACCGTGCCCGACGCCAGTACCTACGCCGATGCCCTGGCGGTCCTGCGCCGCTACGGTGCGGTGGTCCCGCCGGTGGTGCAGGCTTACCTGGAGCGCGGTGCGCGCGGCGAAGTGGCGGAAACGCCCAAGCCCGGCGATCCGCTGTTCGCGCGGGTTGAGAATCGTGTGATCGCTACCGCACACGGCAGCCTGATGGCGGCAGCGGATCACTTCCGCGCGCGCGGCATCCAGCCGGTGGTACTGGGCGACACGGTGACCGGCGAGGCGCAGGAAGTTGCCCGAGTCTACGCGGCGCTGGTGCGCGAGATACGCGCGTACAATGCGCCATTCGCGGTGCCCGTGGTGCTGATTTCCGGTGGTGAATGCACCGTCACGTTGCCGCAGGGCGGTGGCGGGGCGGCTGGAAAGCCCCGTGGCGGAAGGTGCTCGGAGTTCCTGCTGTCGCTCGCCCTGGAGCTGGATGGCGTTGATAATGTGTACGCCATCGCGGCGGACACCGACGGCATCGACGGCTCGGAGGACAATGCCGGCGCGTTGCTGGACCCGTCCACGCCCGCGCGTGCGCAGGCTGCCGGTGCACCGGCGCGCGCCCGGCTCGACGCGCATGATGCCTGGGGCTTCTTCGATGCCGCCGGCGACCTCGTGGTGACGGGCCCCACGCGGACCAATGTGAATGACTACCGCGCCATCCTGATTCTGTAATCCCKGACAAGCGCCAGCCGTGACTGCCGGCCGGCCCACGAAAGCCATGACCCAGACTCTCACCATTACCCGCCCGGACGACTGGCACCTGCACCTGCGCGACGGCATCGCCCTCGCCGCCGTCCTGCCGGATACCGCTCGCCAGTTCGCCCGCGCCATCATCATGCCCAACCTGAAGCCGCCCGTGACCACGGTGGCGCAGGCCGCGGCCTACCGCGACCGCATCCTGGCCGCACTGCCGGCCGGCATGGCGTTCGAGCCGCTGATGACGCTGTACCTGACCGACAAGACCACGGCCGAGGAGATCGTTGCGGCCAAGGCCAGCGGCTTCGTGCACGGGGTCAAGCTGTATCCGGCCGGCGCCACTACCAACAGCGATGCCGGCGTGACCGACCTGCGTCACTGCGCGGCAGCCCTGGAAGCCATGCAGCGCGTGGGCCTGCCGCTGCTGGTGCACGGCGAAGTGACCGATCCGGCGATCGACATCTTCGATCGCGAAGCCGTCTTCATCGACAAGGTCATGACGCCGCTGCGCCGCGATTTCCCGGCGCTCAAGGTGGTGTTCGAGCACATCACCACCAAGGATGCGGCCGAGTACGTGCGCGACGCCGAAGGCCCGGTCGCCGCCACCATCACTGCGCATCACCTGCTGTACAACCGCAACGCCATCTTCACCGGCGGCATCCGCCCGCACTATTACTGCCTGCCGGTGCTCAAACGCGAGACCCACCGCGAAGCTCTGGTGGCCGCGGCCGTGTCTGGCAGCGAGCGCTTCTTCCTCGGCACTGACAGCGCGCCCCACGCGCGCGGGCTGAAGGAGCATGCCTGCGGCTGCGCCGGCTGCTATACCGGGCTGCACGCCATGGAGCTCTACGCCGAAGCTTTCGAAGCCGCCGGTGCGCTGGACAAGCTGGAAGCCTTCGCCAGCTTCAACGGCCCGGCGTTCTACAGCCTGCCGCGTAATAGCGGCACGCTCACCCTGGTCCGCGAGGCGTGGGAGCTGCCGGCCGAGCTGCCATATGGCGATACCACGCTGGTGCCGCTGCGCGGCGGCGAGACGCTGCATTGGAAGGCCCGCTAAGCCGCGCTGGCGAAGCGGAGGCGGAAGCGGCAGTGCAAGCAGAAAGCCAGGTCCGGCCGGCTGCGGCGTCACGGGATGCCGACGCCGCAGCCGGGCTGGCGCTGGTCGCCGCGGTGGCGCAGATCGACTGGGCGCAGCCGTGGTTCCGGCCGTTTGCCACCATCGGCTCGGCGCTGGTCAGTGCGTTGCAAGGTGGCGCCGACCTGCGCGCCGTCCTCAGCGAAGTGGCCGCGCAGCGCGCGCTGCGCAATGCCCGCGGCGTGCCGCTGCGTTTCGTTGCGCAAGCCGAATTGCCCGCCGGCACGGCCTACGAGGCACATATTTACGCCACCGGCGCCGTGCCGACGCGCGACAACCTGCACGATTTCTTCAATGCGCTCATCTGGCTGCATTTTCCCCGTGCCAAACGCGTGCTGAACCGGCTGCAGGCCCACGCTATCGCGGTGGCAGGCGTGCAGGGCCGCCGTGGCAGCCTGCGCGATGCCGCGACCTTGTTCGACGAGAACGCCATCCTGTTCCTGAGTGCCGACAGTGGCCTGGAGTCCGTTTTGCGCGGTTTTGGCTGGGAGCACCTGTTCGTGGCGCGGCGGGATGTCTGGGACGGTAGCGAGCATGCCGGAAGCCGTGACAGCACTGCCCGCTGTAGCGTGGTGCCCTTCGGCCACGCTCTGCTGGAGAAGCTGGTGCGGCCCTATAAGGCCCTGACCGCGCATGCGTGGCCACTGGCCGTCCCGCCGGCTGCAGGCGCTGCGCTGCCCGGCTCGCTCGACGATTCCGTGTGCGCCTCGCTCGAAGCGGCCGAATTGCACAGCGGCCGCTTTGCGCCGTTGCCGGTGCTGGGCATTCCCGGCTGGTGCGAAGCCAATCGCGATCCGGCCTATTACGCGGATACCACGGTGTTTCGTCGCGGGCGCCGCGCGCAGGCCGCATGAGGGTGGCCGGTTCGCGGCCAAACGGTGTTAGACTGCGGGCCGCAAAGCAGGCCAGACAATCGCTGCTTGCACCCTCGTGGTGCAAGGGGAGGAAAGTCCGGACTCCATAGGGCAGGGTGTTGGCTAATAGCCATCCACGGCAACGTGCGGAATAGGGCCACAGAGACGAGTCTTGCCATCGGGTTCGCCCGATGGGAAGGGTGAAACGCGGTAACCTCCACCTGGAGCAATCCCAAATAGGCAGGCATTGAGGCGGCCCGCTGAGCCTGCGGGTAGGGAGCTTGAGCCGGTCGGTAACGACCGGCCTAGAGGAATGATTGTCACGTGCCGGCAACCGCAAGGAAGCCGGCGCGCACAGAATCCGGCTTATCGGCCTGCTTTGCTTCTGATTCTTTAGTGTGGCGCGCACCCATCCCAATGGGGGCGCCACCGCCGGCTCCCACGGGCTGGCCAGGCGCCAGGCGCCTACACCCTACACCTCTACAATTTCCATCGTGTGCGTGATTTCCGCCGTCTTGGCCAGCATGATCGAGGCCGAGCAATACTTGTCGTGCGACAGGTGAATGGCACGCTCGACCGCGCCGGGGTTCAGGTTGCGCCCGCTCACCGTGAAATGGAAGTTGATCTTGGTGAAGACCTTCGGGTCTTCGCTGGCGCGCTCCGCGTGCAGCTTCACGCTGCAGCCGCGCACATCCTGCCGGCTCTTCTTCAGGATCAGCACCACGTCATAGGCGGTGCAGCCGCCGGTGCCCAGCAGGACCATTTCCATCGGACGCGGGGCCAGGTTGTGGCCGCCGCCCTCGGGTGCACCGTCCATCGCCACGATATGGCCACTGCCCGTCTCGGCCACGAAGCTCATGCCGTCGGTGCCCATCCAAGTTACTTTGCATTCCATTTTGTTCGATCCTGCGTTCTAGTGAGTGCGTATTCGATCAAGAACACGCGATTTCAAAGCTTGCTTTTTGAGTATAGGCCACTTGTCTGGAAGCGCCATAATTCGGCATTTCTCCCGGAAACTGAAGCTCTCTTCTAAGATGACAGTACCGTGACAGCGCAGTCAATTCTTAAGTTATTGATTTTATTGTATAAAAAATCGTCTTGTGCCTCTTGATGATTTTTTACAATGCGGAATGTCATTTCGCAGTGCAAATTTCCTTGCGCTGAGAGGGCGCTCATGTATAATTTGAATCATTGAACGACGGCGCGCAACACGGCGCAGAGTGCGAAAGCGAATCGGATGGTTTCAGCCACATTCGTCGGCCCGCACCTCGATCCAGCCCCGTCGGTCTCCCAGTGTCTCCTCCACCCTCCTCCTTTGGTGGATTCAAACCCAAGCTCAATAGCTTGGGTTTTTTTTATTCTGCGCCTGCCAGGCCCGAAGCGCATCCCGCCGTAAGTGCCTCATGGGTTGCTTCTATGCTGTTCGCTGGCATCCTGGATGGCGAACAGCACACGGAGGGGCATCATCTTGGTGTTCTTCCCTAACTTTCCTTGTGCTCGGGCCGCAGTCCGCAGTATACTCGTAGGCTTTTCCGTCATGCCCGCGGGAAGGAATTCAGGGAGAGCCTGCACATACAAGCAGGAAGGTCAGATCCTAAGGGTCGGCCGACGACGTAAAGTCAATGTTTCGGGCAGGTTCTACAAGTCTCAGGAAAAATCATGAAGACCTTTTCCGCAAAGCCTGCAGAGGTTAAGCGCGACTGGTACGTGATTGACGCGACGGACAAAGTCCTCGGCCGTGTTGCCAGCGAAGTGGCACGCCGACTGCGCGGCAAGCACAAGCCGGAATTTACTCCGCACGTCGACACGGGTGATTACATCATCATCGTCAACGCAGGCAAGCTGCGTGTCACGGGTACCAAAGAAACCGACAAGAAGTACTATCGTCACTCGGGTTACCCGGGCGGCATTTACGAAACGACGTTCGGTAAGATGCAGCAACGTTTCCCGGGCCGCGCCCTGGAAAAAGCTGTGAAGGGCATGTTGCCGAAGGGCCCGCTGGGCTATGCGATGATCAAGAAGCTGAAGGTTTACGCCGAAGCCGAGCATCCGCATGAAGCGCAGCAGCCTAAAGCGCTGGAAATCTAAGGGGGCCATCCATGATCGGAAATTGGAATTACGGTACTGGCCGCCGCAAGAGCGCAGTGGCTCGGGTCTTCATCAAGTCGGGCAAGGGCGATATCATCGTCAATGGCAAGCCCATCAACGAGTATTTCGCTCGCGAAACCTCGCTGATGATCGTGCGCCAGCCGCTCGAACTGACTGCCAACGCACAGACCTTCGACATCAAGGTCAACGTCACTGGCGGCGGTGAAACGGGTCAAGCCGGCGCAGTGCGCCACGGCATCACCCGTGCACTGATCGACTACGATGCCACCCTGAAGCCGTCGCTGTCCAAGGCCGGTTTCGTCACGCGCGATGCGCGTGAAGTGGAACGTAAGAAGGTCGGTTTCCACAAGGCGCGTCGTCGGAAGCAATTCTCGAAGCGTTAATGTGTGTTCGGCAGGTCCGGTTCAACCGGATCTGGCCGTTCAGAAAAAACCGCACGGTTCGCCGTGCGGTTTTTTTTTGCCGCTAGCGCTCGTGAAGGCGCGCGCAATGGCGTGTAACGGCAGGCTATCACCACGTTTTACAAATACTTTGCATCGCCCCGGATACAATCCCTGCTCTTGCCGCCCGGAGAACCCGACCATGATGCATTGGATGCGAAGGCCTGCCGACCCGTACCGCGTCCGCCTGCCGGTGCCGCGAGCCCGCGGCGCATGAAGTATCGTGTGCTGCGCCCGCGCCGGGGCTCGCTATCCGGGAGCCTGGCGGTGCGTTCGCATCTGCCGTGGCCGCTGCGTGCGCTGGGCGCCGCCGCGGCGCTCGTCGTCGTGCTCGTGGTGGTGGTGGTCGCTGCGCGTTGGGCGTACGACGCTGGCCGGCGGCTGGCTGGTGCGCCGGATATGACGGCGGAGAACAAGGCCCTGCGCGAGCAGGTGGCGGCGATGACGGCTCAGCACGAACGCTTGCAGGCGGTGGCCAACACCGCCGAGGCGCAGTTGCAGATGGCCCGCAGCGCCCAGGAGGCGCTGACCGGGCAGTTGAAGACGGCGGAAGGCGAGGTCGCCCAACTCAAGGAAGACCTGGCATTTTTCGAGGGCCTGCTCCCGGCCAGCGGCAATACGTCCGGCATCCATGTGCGGAGTTTTCGCGTGGGTCTTGATGAAGCCGACCCGCTGAAGATGCACTATCGATTGCTGATAATGCAGGGTGGATCCAAGGCTTTTTCATCCTTGCCTGAGTTCCATGGTGAGCTACAGTTGGTCGTTTCGCTGATGCGGGATGGCAAGCCGGTCACCTTGAGCCTGCCGGAAAATGGCGCTGGTTCGCTGCCTGACCTGCGGGTCATGCACTACCAGCGGATCGAAAGTGCCTTTGCGCTGCCTGCCGGCGCCACGGTACGGGCGGTCACGGTACGAATTTTGCAAAACGGTCAGTTGCGCGCGACCCAGACGGCCATGCCGTAAGGGTGCGCTGGGCCAGCAACGAAAAAAGGGACCTATGTTGTTTTCCAAGAAGAAAGGCTTGTCGATCGATACCCTGATCGGCCAGCACAGCGTGATCCAGGGCGACCTGACGTTTTCGGGCGGCCTGCGCCTGGATGGCCGGGTACGCGGCAATGTGACGGCGGCTGCCGACCAGGCGAGCATGCTGGTCATCAGCGAAAAAGGCGTGGTCGAGGGCGAAGTCCGGGTCGGGCACCTGATTCTCAACGGCACGGTCACCGGACCTGTGCACGCGACTGAACTGCTGGAGTTGCAACCGCACGCCCGCGTGGAGGGCGAGGTGCACTACGCCGCGCTGGAAATGCACCAGGGGGCATTGGTGGAAGGCCGCCTTGTGCCGCTCGGCAATGCGCAACCCAAGGCGCTGCCCAACCTGGTTCTGGCATCCGGCACGCAAGAATCCGCCTGATACGGCACCCGTGGCCTGATTGCACCAACAGAACCCCTTGAATTCACGGGGTTTCGGCACGATCTTCCCGGAGCGCTTAAAATACAGGCGTATCTACATAGGAGAACCCCATGAACGCAGTCGCAGAGGCACCCGTTACCGAGGACATGCCGGCCCCGTTCGTCTTTACTGACAGCGCTGCCGACAAGGTCAAGCAGTTGATCGAGGAAGAGGGCAATGCCGATCTGAAACTGCGCGTGTTCGTGCAGGGCGGCGGCTGTTCCGGCTTCCAGTATGGCTTCACCTTCGACGAAGAGGTGAACGAGGACGACACCACGCTGGACAAGAATGGCGTCACGCTGTTGATCGACTCGATGAGCTACCAGTATCTGGTGGGCGCTGAGATCGATTACAAGGAAGACATCAACGGCGCACAGTTCGTGATCAAGAACCCCAACGCAAGCACCACCTGCGGTTGCGGCTCTTCGTTCTCGGTGTAAGGCTCGCAAGAGCGCCGCGGTTTCCGACAGGTTCTCGCGGCAATAAAAAAGCGCACCTTGGTGCGCTTTTTTATTTATGCGTCCCGGCGCCAGACCACCGGGAACCAGTCCTCGCGCATCCGCTCGCCACTGGCCAGGCTGATTCCGGGGAAGGGCGGCGAGGTGCGGCCAGGCCGCTCCAGATAGCGCACGTCGTCGCCCAGGAAGCGTGCCGAGAAGGCGCGGCGCCGTCCCGTGCCGGTATTGCCTGCGGCACCATGTACCGTGCGGAAGTCGAACACCACGGCATCGCCCGGCTCCAGCTCCGGTATCAGGATTGTGTGGCTGCCGTCGTCCACATCCGGCATCTCCATGAACTGGTCGCTGCCAGCATAGAAATTCTCATTGYTGGCCCAGCGCTTGGGCCTGACCAACTTGGGCCAGCGGTGCGAGCCCAGCACCACACGCAAGGTATTGGCGGTGGTAACCGGGTCCAGAGGGATCCAGTAGCTCGCGGTCTGCAAGCCATCCACGCAGTAGTAGGGCAGGTCCTGGTGCCACGGCGTGGGCTTTGCCGTGCCCGGTTCCTTGACCAGGATGTGCTCGTGGAACACCTGGACGGCCTCAGCCTGCATGATGTGGCCGGCGATGGCTGCGGCCGGTGAGCGCCGGATGAAGTCGGCGAACGGCTGGATGCGCTCCCAGTTGCAGTAGTCCTCGAAAAAGCGGCCGCGCTCAGCGCTGCCGACGTTTTCGATGGCAAACGGGCCCGGCTTCGCGAGATTCTGCTCGAATCCTTCGCGCAGCGGTGTCACCCAATCGGTGAAAGCGCCGCGCAATACCAGGGCGCCGTCGCGCTGGTAGGTCTCGATTTCGGCTGCGGTGATGTGCATGAGTGTCCCATGGGTGGCTGGCTTGGGACGAGTATCGGGGCAGGGTGGCAATAGGAAAAGAATATATTTCCTATGCTGTAGTATAGGAAATCATGATTGGATTCTCCTTCCGCCAGCTCGAGTACTTTGTCGCGGCCGCCGAGCACGGCAGCATTAGCGCGGCTGCCCGCGCGCGCCACGTGTCGCAGCCTTCCGTGTCGCAGGCCGTGGCGCAGCTCGAGGAAACGCTGGGCGAAATCCTGTTTCGCCGCCAGGTCAGCCGCGGTCTGGAGCTGACGCCGGCTGGCCAGCGCCTGCTGGGCCGCGCCCGCGACATCCTGGCGCTGGCCGCCGGCCTGGCAACCGATGGCGTGGACCAGGCGCAGGCGCGCGGCCTTAGCGGGCAACTGTCGCTGACGTGCTTCCAGGATCTCGGCGCCTACTACGCACCGCGGCTGCTGGCCGGCTTCCGGCGCCTGCATCCACATGTTGCCGTGACGCTGTTCGAGGCCGACCTGGCCACGGTCCATCGCACGCTCGCTGCCGGCAAGGCGGAGCTGGCGCTGACCTACGACCTCGGCTTCGACCAGCGCATTGCGCGCTGGGTACTTGCCCGGCTTGCGCCCTACGCGCTGCTGCACGCCGGTCATGCGCTGGCCGTGCAGCCAAGCGTGAGCCTGCAAGACCTGGCTGGCGAACGGCTGATCCTGGAGGATATTGCGCAAACACGTGAGTACTTCCTCTCGCTGTTCTGGGCGCACGGCTTGCGCCCGCAACTGCACCAGTACACGCAGACTTTCGAGATGCAGCGCGGCCTGGTGGCGCACGGCTATGGCGTGGCGCTGTCATGCACGCGCCCGGCGGGCGATCACAGCTATGACGGGCAGCCCATCGTTTGCTTGCCGCTGCGCGAGGCCGTGACGCCGCAGCGCGTGGTGCTGGCGCGTTCGCCAGCCATGCGGCCTTCGCCCGTTGCGCAAGCGTTTATCCAGTGGGTTTGCGAGGCAGGCCACGCCGAGCCGGCGTGAGGGTGGCTAGGTGTTGCTATCGGGGGTAGAGCGCGCCCAAGACACGCGGGCCGGCCGCGCCAGTGACGGTAGGCACATTGCCCGGCGCCCCGCGCAGCATCTGCCGCGCCAGCCAGGCAAAAGCGATGCCCTCCACCTGTGATACGGGAACGCCCAGATCGTCCGAGCTTTGCACCGTGACAGCGGGCAGCGCCTGCGCCAGCAACGCCATCACCAGGCGGTTGCGGGCGCCGCCGCCGCACACGATCAGCCGCGCCGCGTCGGGCGCGTGCTGCTTGACATCGTGGGCGATGGCCCCGGCGGTCAGCGCGGCCAGCGTGGCCTGCACGTCGGCGGGATCGAGTGCCGTGCCGTGCTGGGAAAGATGATTTTCCAGCCAGGCGGGATGGAACAGGTCGCGGCCCGTGCTCTTGGGCGGGGCCACGCTGAAATAAGGCTCGGCCAGCAGGCGCGCCAGCAGCGCCTGGTTGACCTTGCCGCTGGCGCCCCAGGTGCCGTCGGCATCGTAGGCCAGGCCGTGATGCCGGTCGATCCAGTAATCGAGCAGCACGTTGCCCGGGCCGCAGTCGAAGCCGGTGACCGGCCGCGCCGCGCCGCCTTCGCTGGTGGCGGGCAACACGCTGATATTGGAGATCCCGCCGATATTGCAGGCCACCCGTGTCTGGGTGGCGTCGCCGAACAGCGCCTGGTGCAGCGCCGGTACCAAGGGTGCGCCCTGGCCGCCGGCCGCTACATCGCGGCTGCGGAAATCCGCCACCACGTCGATACCCGTCAACTCTGCCAGCAGCGCGGGTTGCTGGCTCTGGCGGGTATAGCCGATGCCGTCGTACAAGCCGGGCCGATGGCGCACGGTCTGGCCGTGCGCACCGATCGCCGCGATGGCGTCGGGCGTCTGCCCGGCATCGCGCAGCAGGGTTGCCACGCAAGCCGCATAGACACGCGCCAGCCCATTGGCGGCCAGCGCCTCGCGGTGGATTTCATCGTCGCCGGGCTGCTGCAGCGCGCTGAACGCGTCGCGCAGCTCGGCCGGGAAGGGCTGGAAGGCTGCCGCCAGCACCGCGGGCCGTGGCCCAGAGAAATCGACCAGCACGCCGTCCGCGCCGTCCATGCTGGTGCCGGACATGATGCCGATAAAGCAGTCTGGGGACGAGGTTGGCATGCTGGGCTGGCTCGATGGATCAATTGCTGGCCGAAGCCACGTTGTAGGTACGCAGCGCGTTGATGCGGCTGAGCATCTCGCTGGTATAGCTGAGGAACTGCTGGCGCGCCGGGCCGGACAGCGCAGGCGTGTCGAGCGYGGCGATGGCCAGCGGGTTCAGTGGCACATCGTTGACGCGGAACTCGTAGTGCAGGTGCGGGCCGGTGGCCCAGCCGGTCTGGCCGACGTAGCCAATGACCTCGCCTTGCGACACATGCTGCCCGCGCTTCATCGTGGCAAAGCCGGACAGGTGCGCGTAGTAGGTGGAGTAGCCGCTATGGTGCTTGAGGATGACGATGTTGCCGTAGCCGTTCTGCTGGCCGGCAAACTCGACTTCGCCGTCGCCGGTGGCCATCACCTTGGTGCCCGTGGGTGCGGCAAAGTCCACACCCTTGTGCTGTGCCCAGTGGTGGTGCAGCGGATGGTCACGTCCGCCAAAGCCCGACGACACGCGCGAGAACTCCACCGGCGAGCGCAGGAACGGCCGCTTCATGCTGCGCCCGTCAAAGGTGTAGTACGCGCCCTGCTTGCTGCCTTCCGGTGCGTACCAGAGTGCCTGGTGCAACTGGTTGTGGTTGATCAGCTCGACCGCCATCACGCGCCCGTTGCGCACGAACGCGCCATCGCGGAAGCCCGCTTCGTAGACGATGCGGAAGCGGTCTCCGCTGGTGATGTCATGGTGGAAATCGATCACGCCGGAGAAGATCGAGAGCATCTGCTGGACGATCTCGTCGGGTACATTGGCCGCGTCCATGGCCTTGAAGAAGCCACCCGAGGCAATGGCGCCGGACAGCATCTCATAGTGCAGCTCGTTCTTCACCGACTGCACGCGGGCCTTGTAGACCGGATCGGCAGGGTCGCCCGCGCGTTCGATCACCAGTTCGCGGGAGGCGTTCGCGTCACCGCCAAGGTTGGCTTGCAGCGACACCAGCAGGTTGTTCTCGTCGACCTCGGCCTGCACCGTCTGGCCGGGATTGAGGTCGAACAGGCCGCGCGCCGTGGTGTTGCGCCGGATAAAGGCCTGCGCATCGGGGTCGTCCACGCCGAGCCGCTTGAGCAGGCTGGAAATGGTGTCGCCGCGCTGCATGCGCTCTTCGCGCACAAAGGTGGCGTCGGTTTCGGTAAGCTGTTCGAGTTGCGTGCGTAGATCGGGCAGGCGTATCGCCTCCCGGACACGCGGAGCCTGGGGGTCGTCGAAGGCGCTACGGGGGGCCACGCCCATGGCGGCTGCCATGCCCAGCGTGAACACCGTACCCACCGCCGCTGTCAACTGCTTGCGCCGACGGGCGTGCAGGGCATTGGTAGGATCGACCAGAACCACCAGCTCACGCGCGAAAACTTCGCGGAGTCTGGACCACATCACGTAAAATTCACTCTTTGTTTCGGGCTGCGTTGCCGCGACGATTTTTTGCCTCGTCTGCCTTCCTCCCCGGAGGTGCGGCGCCTGCCATATTGGTTTGCCGCCTAGAATGGCGGTTGGCCCACGGGAACATTCCCGTTTGCACAAGAAGCGCGGATTATACCAAAACCGGCCGCAAGCCGTTTTGTGCCGCCGTCTGAATTCTCATGTTTTTCAAAGACTTACGTCATGACTGAAGTTTCCTCCGGCGTTGCCACTTCCTACCCCCTCACGCCCACCGTGATGCACGCCCTGGAGGTGTCCAAGCGCGGTTGCGACGAACTGCTGGTCGAATCCGAATGGCTGGCCAAGCTCGCGCGCAGCGAGGCCACCGGTGTGCCGCTGCGCATCAAGCTGGGGCTGGACCCCACCGCGCCCGATATCCATATCGGCCACACGGTGGTGCTCAACAAGATGCGTCAGTTGCAAGACCTGGGCCACCAGGTCATTTTCCTGATCGGCGATTTCACCTCCACCATCGGCGATCCGTCCGGGCGCAATGCCACCCGTCCCCCGCTCACGCGCGAACAGATCGAGGCCAACGCCCAGACCTACTACAGCCAGGCGAGCCTGGTGCTGGATCCGGCCAGGACCGAGATCCGCTACAACAGCGAGTGGTGCGATCCGCTGGGCGCGCGCGGCATGATCCAGCTGGCGGCCAAGTACACCGTGGCGCGGATGATGGAGCGCGACGACTTCACCAAACGCTTCCGCACTGGGATTCCGATTTCGGTGCATGAGTTCCTTTACCCCCTCATGCAGGGCTACGACTCCGTCGCGCTCAAGGCCGACCTGGAGCTGGGCGGCACCGACCAGAAGTTCAACCTGCTGGTGGGCCGGGAGCTGCAGAAGGAATACGGCCAGGAGCAGCAGTGCATCCTGACCATGCCGCTGCTGGTGGGCCTGGATGGCGTGGAGAAGATGTCCAAGTCCAAGGGCAACTACATCGGCGTGACCGAAGCCCCGAGCGAGATGTTCGGCAAGCTGATGAGCATCTCGGATGATTTGATGTGGAAGTACTACGAGCTGCTGTCGTTCCGCCCCATGAGCGAGATCGACCTGATGAAGCAGGAGATCTCGCTGGGCCGTAATCCGCGCGACTGCAAGGTGATGCTCGGCCAGGAGATCGTCACGCGCTTTCACAGCGCAGCCGACGCCGACCGCGCGCTCGAGGATTTCAACCACCGCGCGCGCGGCGGCGTGCCCGACGAAATCCCCGAGGTCAGCCTTTCCGGCGCACCGCTGGGCATCGGCCAGTTGCTCAAGCAGGCCAACCTGGTGCCGTCCACGTCGGAAGCCAACCGCAATATCGAGCAGGGTGGCGTCAAGATCGACGGCACCATCGTCAGCGACAAGGGGCTGAAGGTCGAGGCCGGCAGCTACGTCGTGCAGGTGGGCAAGCGCCGCTTCGCACGCGTGACGCTGGCTTGAGGCCGGGCAGGAACGGCTCATGATTGCGTTGATCCAGCGGGTCACCCAGGCCCGCGTCACTGTCGACGGCCGCACCGCCGGCGAGATCGGCGCCGGGCTGCTGGCGCTGGTCTGCGCCGAGCGCGGCGACACCGAAGCGCAGGCCGAACGCCTGCTCGCCAAGCTGCTGGCCTACCGCGTGTTCTCCGATGAGGCCGGCAAGATGAACCTGCCCGTGCAGGACATCGATGGCCGCGGCACGCGCGGTGGCCTGCTGGTGGTGTCGCAGTTCACGCTGGCCGCCGATACCAACAGCGGCACGCGGCCCAGCTTCACCCCGGCCGCGGCGCCCGCCGATGGCGAGCGCCTGTACAACCATTTCGTGGCGCGTGCGCGCGCCGCGCACGGCGAGGTGCAGACCGGCGAGTTCGGCGCCATGATGCAGGTCAGCCTGGTCAATGATGGTCCGGTCACCTTCTGGCTGCGCGTGCCGCCGTCCGCGCCGTCCGTCCACGCTCAGCCAGCCCAGGCCAGCCGCTGATGCGGCGGCGGCCCGACCGGACATGACCCAGACAGTCACCCTCTACATCGCCACCAGCCTCGACGGCATGATCGCTTCGCCGGATGGCAGCGTGGACTGGCAACTGGTGGCGCACCGCGCCTTCGACGACGGCCTGCTGCAGCTCAGCTACCGCCGCCGCACGTCACCGCCGGGACCGGCCTTGGCCTGATCCCGCATGCCGCGCAGTGCGCGGCGCAACCCAGCAAGGAGAGAAACATGAAGCTCTGGAGCAAGGCATTCAGCGACAACGGGCCGATTCCCATCGAGTTCGCTTTCGGCGCGATCGACCCCGCCACCCACGTGACGCTGTCGAGCAACCGCAATCCCGACCTGCACTGGGACGAGGCCCCGGCCGAAACGCGTTCCTTCGTGCTGATCTGCCACGATCCGGACGTGCCCAGCCGTGGCGACGACGTGAACCAGGAAGGCCGCGAAGTGCCCGCTTCGCTGCCGCGCGTGGACTTCTTTCACTGGGTGCTGGTGGATATTCCGATGGGGCTGCGCACCATCTCCGTGGGCACCCACAGCGATGGCGTGATCGCGCGCGGCAAGCCGGGCCCCGAGGCCACCGGCGGCACGGCCGCGGCAGGCGGGCTGCGCCACGGCCTGAACGACTACACCGGCTGGTTCGCCGGCGACCCGGACATGAAGGGCGACTACTACGGTTACGACGGCCCGTGCCCGCCGTGGAACGACAGCCTGGTGCACCACTACGTGTTTACCGTCTACGCGCTCGACCTGGACCGCCTGCCGCTAGAGGGCACCTTCACCGGGGCCCAGGTGCGCGAGGCCATCCAGGGCCACGTGCTGGCGCAGGCTGCCTGCACCGGCACCTATACCCTCAATCCGAAGCTCGCCGGCCAGCCGGCGCAGTAAGCACGGGCCGCGCGGCGCGCAAGCGCTGCGCGCCAGGGGCGCCACGACAGCACAGCGTAGCGCCGCCTAAATCGCCTAAAGGAAACGGCATGTCGCAATTGCCCGGGCCGCATTCGCTGGCCTTCACCCACCTGATCCTGATCCGCCACGGCGAGACCGCATGGAACCGCGAGCGGCGCCTGCAGGGCCAGCTCGACATCCCGCTCAACGCCACCGGCGTGGCGCAAGCGGATGCCCTGGCCCAGGCGCTGGCGGTCGAGCCGATCGATGCGGTCTACGCCAGCGACCTGTCGCGCGCGATGCAGACGGCGGCGCCGCTGGCCGAGGCGCTCGGCCTGGCGGTGCAGCCCGATCCCCGCTTGCGCGAGCGCTGCTATGGCTCGCTCGAGGGCATGACCTACGCGGAAGTGGCCGAGCAGATGCCCGAGGATTTCGCCAGGTGGCAGGCGCGGGTTCCCGACTACGCGCCCGATGGCGGTGAGTCCCTGCTGGCGTTTCATGAGCGCGCGGTGGAAGCCGCGCTGGCGCTCGGGCGCCGCCATCCCGGCGAGCGCATTGCCCTGGTGGCCCACGGCGGCGTGCTGGACTGCCTGTACCGCGAAGCCAACGACATGACGCTGGAGGCGCCGCGCCGGCATGAGTTGCTCAATGCCAGCATCAACCGGCTGCGCTGCGACAGCGTGCGGCTCACGGTCATGCAATGGGCGGACGTGGGCCACCTGGAAGCGGTGACGCTGGACGAAGTCGACCGCAGGGTGCCCTGAGCCGTGCTGGCTGCGCCGGGCGCGCCTTACACCCGCAGGCGGAAGGGCGTGAAATCGGTATTGCGGTCGTAGTAGTCTTCGCGCTCGGCGCGCTTGAGGAAGTTCACCACCTTGTAGGTGACCGGCGTCATCACCACTTCCCACGTGGTCTTGAGGAAGTACTGGGCAATGGCGACCTGGATCACCTTTTCCATCGGCCAGATGCCGTAGAAGGCGATCACGTAGAACAGCGAGGAATCGACCAGCTCGCCGGCCAGCGTGGAGCCGATGGTGCGGGTCCACAGCCAGCGGCCATTGGTCCACAGCTTCATCTTGGCCAGCACATAGCTGTTGGTGAAGCTGCCGCAGCAGAAGGCGATCAGCGAGCCCAGCGCGATGCGCCAGGTATTGCCGAAGACGTCTTCCAGGCTCTTCTGGTAATCGCTCATGAAGGGCGCCACCGGCATTCTCAGCACCACCAGGCTCATGAAGGTGGCGAACGCCAGCGCCGCGAATCCGGCCCAGACCACCCGGCGATCGCGCCCGTAGCCGTAGACCTCGGTCAGCACGTCCCCAAAAATGTACGAAATCGGGAAGAACAGCACGCCCGCGCCGAAGGTCACCGGGCCGATCACCGGCAGCGTGACCTGGGCCGCCTTGGCTGCGCCGATCAGGTTGGAGCACAGCAGGACCGTGACGAAAGCCACCATCACGAGATCGTAGTAACGATAGACGCGCCCGCTATGGGCGGGCGTGGCGCTTGACATGGTCATCGGGGTGTTCCAGGGGCGATTTTTGGGCGATTATGCCAGCCGCGCCCCCACCTTGCCCCGCCACACTGTAGACGAGCGCGCGCCCTGGCCGGGTCGCCCCGCGCCAGGGCTGCCTGAGCGGGCTGCGGCTAGATGTTCAGCTTGCTGATCTTGGAGCCGTCCAGCGACACATCGAACATCAGCCCGACATTGGTCTGCACGAAGCCGATCACAGGCTGCTGGCCGGTGATCGTATCGAGTTTGCCGTTGGCACCGATTTTGGCGAGCGCCACGCCGGCATCCGCGCCGACCGTCCAGCCGCTGCTGTTGACGAACTTGTTGTAGGCATCGGGCGTCATGAACATCAGCACCACGGACTTGGACTGGCCGCCGGCGGTCGCGCCGACCGAGGCCGAGGTGGTGCGGTAATAGCTCACCGAGGCGCCCTTGGCGCGCAGCACGCCCTCGCCGTATTCGCCGCCGACCACCAGCCCTGCCGACAGCACACGCGGGAACACGAGGATGCCCTGGGCGCGCGAGGCCAGCTCGCGCGAGCTGTCGACCGTCGCGAACAGCCGGTTGAGCGCCCCGTCGGCACCCGCGTCGATCTCTTTCTTCTTGGCCGCAGCGTCGGTTGGCGCATAGGCGCCGGTGGTGGTGCAGCCAGCCGCGAATGCGGTGGCCACGACCAGGCTTGAGCCCGCCAGCCGGGTGACAAAGTGGCGTCGATTCATGTGCTCTCTCCTGTCTGGGATCAGTTAGCCGGCCGTCGGGCATCTGCCGTCAGTTGTCGCCTTGCCTTGGCGGTCGGGGCTAAGTCATTGTGGACAAGGAGGAAGCAGCCAGCAATGCACGACAAAAGAATTGTCTGCGGGCCTCGAAATGACTTAATGCGGGTTTCGATGCCGCTCAGGCTGGGGCCGAATCGCTCTCGCCGGGCGCCGCCAGCCCGAAGTGCCGGTAGGCGGCTGCCGTGGCCATGCGCCCCCGCGGCGTGCGCTGCAGGTAGCCCTGCTGGATCAGGAAGGGCTCGAGCACGTCCTCGATGGTGTCGCGCTCCTCGCCGATGGCGGCGGCCAGGTTATCCACGCCCACCGGGCCGCCGCTGAACTTGAGCAGGATGGCTTCCAGCAGCTTGCGGTCCATCAGGTCGAAGCCGACCGCATCCACGTCGAGCATGGCGAGGGCGGCGTCCGCAATGCTGCGAGTGATATTTCCGTCTCCTTTGACCTCCGCAAAGTCGCGCACGCGGCGCAGCAGCCGGTTGGCGATCCGCGGCGTGCCGCGCGCGCGGCGTGCGATTTCCAGCGCGCCCAGCGGGTCGATGCGGGCACCCAGCAACWGGGCGGAGCGCGTGACGATGCGTGACAGCTCCTCGGCGGTGTAGAACTCCAGCCTTGCCACGATGCCGAAGCGGTCGCGCAGCGGGTTGGTCAGCATGCCCGCGCGGGTGGTGGCGCCGACCAGCGTGAAGGGTTGCAGGTCCAGCTTGACCGAGCGTGCGGCCGGGCCTTCGCCGATCATGATGTCGATCTGGTAGTCCTCGAGCGCCGGGTACAGGATTTCCTCGACGACCGGGGACAGCCGGTGGATTTCGTCGATGAACAGGACGTCGTTGGCTTCCAGGTTGGTCAGCAGCGCCGCCAGGTCGCCCGGGCGCTCCAGCACCGGGCCGGAGGTCTGGCGCAGGTTGACGCCCATCTCGCGGGCGATGATGTGCGCCAGCGTGGTCTTGCCCAGCCCCGGCGGCCCGAACAGCAACACGTGATCGAGCGCTTCGCGCCGGTTGCGCGCGGCGTGCATGAAGATGTCGAGCTGGCCGCGCACTTTTTCCTGGCCAACGTATTCGTCGAGCAGCTTGGGACGCAGCGCCCGCTCGAAGGCCTCCTCGTTAGGGGAGACAGCGGTGGGGGCGATGACGCGATCGGCGCCCCGCTCGGTGGCTAGCTTGTCGGTTTCGATCATGTTACGGAGGCGGGCAAAGTGGTTGGATTGTAGCCCTTCCGGCTTGCTCAGCCCTTGGACAGGGACTTCAGCGCCATCTTGATGCCGTCGGACACGCCGGTGCCGGCCGGCACCGGCTTGATCGCCAGCGCTGCCTCTTTCTCCGAGTAGCCGAGCGCAAGCAGCGCGTTGAGGATGTCGACGGCGTTATCGTGCACCGGCGTGCTGCCTGGCGCAGCCCCAAGCTCGGCGCCCAGCTTGCCTTTGAGTTCGAGCAGCAGGCGCTCGGCGGTCTTCTTGCCGATGCCCGGCACGCGCGTCAGCCGTCCGGCTTCCTGCAGCGTGATGGCCTGCGCCAGTTCGCCGACCGACATGCCGGAGAGCACCGCCAGCGCCATGCGCGCACCGATGCCGGTGATCTTGATCAGCTCGCGGAAGGTGTTGCGCTCGGTGGCGCTGCCAAAGCCATACAGCAGGTGCGCGTCCTCGCGCACGATCTGCTGGGTCAGCAGGGTGACGGGATGGCCGACGGCAGGCAGGTTGTAGAAGGTACTCATCGGCACGTCGATCTCGTAGCCGACGCCGTGGCAATCGACCAGCAGGTGCGGGGGATTCTTCTCGATGAGGGTGCCGGCGATGCGTCCGATCATGGTGTAGTGTCTGCAGCGAATTACGGCGCGCGCGCCGGGGTGGGAAGGGATTGCGGCGGCGGCCAGCGCGGGGGAAGGCCCGCCATCGCGAAGGCCGCCAGTGTAGCCCAGCGTGCGGCGTACCGGCGCGGCGGACCATGTTGGCCATCGACTATCGGCTATCGGCTATCGGCCCAGCGTGTCCACCGCCTCGCGTCCCAGCGCGGGATCGTCGGTGAAAAAGCCGTCGATGCCGGCGGCGAGGAAGGCTTGCACTTCGCGCACCATGCCGCCTGGGCTGCGCGTGGCATCGTCGCCGCCGGTGCGCAGGTTGCGCGGCAGGAAGGTGTTCTCGGGACGGAAGGTATAGGGATGGACCAGCAAGCCTTGCGCGTGCGCGTTGCGCGCCAGCGCAGTCGGCGTGCCGAGGTTGCCATTGGCGTCGCGGGGCACCACGCTGGACTTCTCCGGGCCGATGCCGTTGGCATAGCTGGCCACTTCGCGCAAGCCGATCGGCGTCATCATGTCGGCGTAGGTGCGGGTGTCGCCGGCCAGGCGCCAGTCGGCAGGCCGGTTCTTCGCGCCGCCCATCAATTGGATCAGCTTCACATTAGGCATGCCCTGGGCCAGGCGCTGGCGCATCTCGCGCAAGTTGCCGGTCTCGAAGGACTGCACGAACACCGGCGCGCTGCGCGTGTACGCATGGGCTTGCAGCGTGGCCACCAGCTTCTCCTCCAGCGGCAGGCCGATGCCGCGGAAATAGCTCGGGTGCTTGGTTTCCGGGTACAGGCCGATCACGCGCCCGCTGTGTTGCGATGCCTTGGCCACCAGCTCGATGATTTCGTCGAAGGTGGGGATCTCGAACTTGTCGTTGTACTGGGTATTGGCCTTGCGCACCTGCGCGATACGCTCGCGCGCACGCAGCGTCTTGAGTTCGGCCAGCGTGAAGTCTTCGGTAAACCAGCCATTCAGGCGTTCGCCGTCGATCACCTTGATGCGCTTGCGGCTGGCGAACTGGGGCAGCTCCGCCACGTTGGTCGTGGTGCCGATCTCGTTCTCGTGCCGGGCCACCAGTACGCCGTCGCGCGTCATCACCAGGTCGGGCTCCACCACGTCGGCACCGTCGTCGATGGCGCGTTGATAGGACGCCAGCGTGTGCTCAGGGCGCAGCGCACTCGCGCCGCGATGCCCGATCACCAGTGCCTTGGGCACGGCCGGGGCCGGGCCAGGGGCAGGGGCTGCCGGGACAGTGGCCACGGGTGGCAGCGCGGCGCAGCCGGCGAGAACCGCGGCGGCCAGCGCGGACAACAGCGCCGGCAGGCGAGCAGAGCGGGGCGGATTCAAGGCGCGGAACGCGCGAGGCGAGCGGAGCATGCGGCATCCTTTGACGGGCAATCGCTCGATTGTAAGAGACTTGACGGTGCAAGCGGCTGCTTGGCCGCCTGGGCTCGCTCAGCCGATCAGGCGCCCACGCCGTACCCGCATGCCCTTGCGTACCAGGTCCGGGGCCAGCCCGGTCAGGGCGGTGAGCGTGTTGCTGCCATTGGCATGGCAGATTGCCATGCCCAGGGCATCCGCCGCGTCGGAACTGGGGCGTCCCGTCAGGCTCAGCAGGCGCATCACCATTTCCTGCACCTGCTCCTTGTTGGCGCGGCCGTAGCCGACCACCGCCACCTTCAACTGAAGTGCCGTGTACTCGAACACCGGCAGGCCATGCGTGACGAGCCCGCAGATCGCCGCGCCGCGGGCCTGGCCCAGCAACAGCGTGGATTGCGGGTTGACGTTGACGAATACCTTCTCGATCGCGGCGCAATCGGGCGCGTAGGTGCGGGTGACTTCGCTGATGCCGTCGAAGAGGGTTTTCAGCCTCGCAGGCAGGCCGCTGTCGCCGTCGCTCTTGATGGTGCCGGAGGCGATGTAGGTTAGCTTGTTGCCGTGCTTTTCCAGCACGCCGAAGCCGGTGGTACGGAGGCCGGGGTCGATGCCGAGGATACGCATGAGGGTCGGGCTCGGCTTTTAATGGGTGATGGGGGATTGTAACGTTGGGAGGGTAGGGGTGACTGCAATTGCGATTGCAACTGCCTAATGTCAAAAGCAACTGCAACTGCAACTGCAACTGCAACTGCAACTGCAACTGCAACTGCAACTGCAACTGCAGTTTCACCACCCCTGCGGGGCGGCGACCTACTTTTTTGTCTTGCCAAAAAAGTAGGCAAAATAGGCGCGCCGGATGGGGCGACTACCTCCTCGGGCTTCGACGAAAAGAGCGGCCGGGACCCAAACTCGCATCGCCTTAAGGCGATACTCAGACATGGGTCCCTCTTTTCCGCTCTTTTCGCCGAATCCCGAGGCGCCCCATACGGCCTAGGTAAACCTTCACGGCTCGCTTCGCATTGCGTTGGGGTGTGGCCCGCCCTTCGGGCGCTTCACACGGCTACACCAATCGGTTGATCTTGCCGCTGGTTTGCTCCCCTCTCCCGCATGCGGGGGAGGGGCCGTGGGAGAGGGCGGGCGCTTGCGATGCCGCGATGCGCTCAAGTGCCCAGCCCGGACCTCAATGGCGGAAGTGACGAACGCCGGTCAGCACCATTGCGATATTGCGCTCGTCGGCCGCGGCGATCACTTCGTCGTCGCGCATCGAGCCGCCTGGCTGGATGACGCAGGTGGCACCTGCATCCACCACTACGTCCAGGCCGTCGCGGAACGGGAAGAAGGCGTCCGATGCCACGGCCGAGCCCGCCAGCGTGAGGCCGGCGTTCTGCGCCTTGATGCTGGCGATGCGGGCCGAGTCCACGCGGCTCATCTGGCCGGCGCCGACGCCCAGCGTCATACCGCCGCCACAGAACACGATGGCGTTCGACTTGACGAACTTGGCCACGCGCCAGGCGAACATCAGGTCGTCCATTTCCTTGGGCGTGGGCTGGCGCTTGGTCACAACGCGCAGCTCGTCCCGCTGGACGTTCCTGGCGTCGGGACCTTGCACCAGCAGGCCGCCGCCGACGCGCTTGAAGTCATACGGGTTGAGGCCGTTGCCCAGCGGAATTTCCAGCAGGCGCACGTTCTGCTTGGCAGCAAACACGGCGCGTGCGCCGGCGCTGAACGACGGGGCGATCAACACTTCGACGAACTGCTTGGCCACGGCTTGGGCGGCGGCTTCGTCCAGCTCGACGTTGAAGGCGATGATGCCGCCGAAGGCCGAGGTCGAGTCGGTCTTGAGGGCTTTTTCGTAGGCTTCCAGCGCGTTGGCGCCGACGGCCACGCCGCACGGATTGGCGTGCTTGATGATCACGCAGGCCGCGCCGGTGGCGGCGCCGAAGGTCTTGACGCATTCCCATGCCGCATCGGCGTCGGCGATGTTGTTGTACGACAGTTCCTTGCCCTGCAGCTGCGTGTAGTTGGCCAGCGCGCCATCGGAGGCTTTCAGGTCGCGATAGAAGGCGGCCGACTGGTGCGGGTTCTCGCCATAGCGCATTTCCTGCACCTTCTCGAAGGCCAGGTTCAGCGTCTGCGGGTAGGCGCTGCGGGTCTGGTGCGACTTGTCCGCGCCGAGGCTGGTCAGGTAGTTGGTGATGGCGCCGTCGTACTGCGCGGTGTGGGCGAACACCTTGGTGGCCAGGCGGAAGTTGGTGTCGTAGCCGACGCTGTTGGCGTTGGCGCGCATTTCCTCCAGCACCGGCGCGTAGTCGGCCGGGTCCACGATGACGGTGACGTCGCGGTGGTTCTTGGCGGCCGAGCGCAGCATGGTGGGGCCGCCGATGTCGATGTTCTCGATGGCGTCCGGCAGCGAGCAGTCATCCTTGGCCACGGTTTGCTGGAACGGGTACAGGTTCACGACCAGCAAGTCGATGGTGGGGATGTTGTGCTCTGCGAGAGCCGCCATGTGCTCGGGCAGGTCGCGGCGGGCCAGGATGCCGCCGTGCACCTTCGGGTGCAGGGTCTTGACGCGGCCATCGAGCATTTCGGGGAAACCGGTGTAGTCGGCCACCTCCGTGACGGGCAGGCCGGCATCGGCCAGCAGCTTGGCGGTGCCGCCGGTGGAGAGCAGCGCGACGCCGAGCGAGTTGAGCTCGCGGGCAAATTCGACGATGCCGGTCTTGTCGGATACGGAGAGGAGGGCTTGCTTGATCATGGCTATGGGGAGACGCTTCAAAGTAAACCGTGCTGCTGCAACTTCTTGCGCAGCGTATTGCGATTGATGCCCAGGTAGGCGGCCGCGAGCGACTGGTTGCGCTCGGCGCGCGCCATCACTGCTTCCAGCAGCGGCCGTTCCACGGCTTCGAGCACCATGTTGTACATATTCGACGGCTCTTCACCGTCCAGGTCGCGAAAGTAGGCACCCAGGCTGTCCCGGATGCACTGGTCGATAGCGTTGCGGCTCATGCGGCAAGCAACTCCCCGTTATTGTTGTTGTTCGACTTGTTGCGTTTCTCGTCGTCGGCATCATCCGTGCCGTCCGCGCCGTCTTCCACATAAACCAGGCGCTCGGACAGCAGCGCCTGCTCATCGAAGAATTCGTTGACCGCGGCGAGCTGGGCCGTGGTGCTGTCCAGCGTGTTCATGCGGTGGCGGAACAGGTTGGCGCCGGCCAGGCCGCGCGTGTACCAGGCAATGTGCTTGCGCGCGGTGCGCACGCCGGTGAACTCGCCGTAGAAGTCGTAGTGGTCTTCCAGGTGCGCGTTCATGATGGCGCGGATCTCGGCCACTTCCGGCGGCGGCAGCAGCTCGCCGGTGACCAGGTAGTGCTCGATCTCGCGGAACAGCCAGGGCCGGCCCTGCGCCGCGCGGCCGATCATGATGGCATCGGCGCCGGTCACGGCCAGCACATGCTTGGCTTTTTGCGGCGTGGTGACGTCGCCATTGGCGACCACGGGGATGGAGAGCGCGGCTTTGACCGCGGCAATGGTCTCGTACTCGGCTTCGCCCTTGTACAGGTCGGCGCGCGTGCGCCCGTGCACGGTGAGCATGCTGATGCCGGCGTCCTCCACCATGCGCGCGATGCGAAGCGCATTGCGGTTCTGGCGGTCCCAGCCGGTACGGATCTTGAGCGTGACGGGCACGCGCGGATCGACCTCGGCCACGGCGGCGACCACCGCCTGGACGATGCGCACCACCAGCGGCTCGTTTTGCAGCAGCGCCGAGCCGGCGGCCACATTGCACACCTTCTTGGCCGGGCAGCCCATGTTGATGTCGATGATCTGCGCGCCGCGCTCTACGTTGTGGCGCGCGGCCTCCGCCATCATGGCCGGCTCGGCGCCGGCGATCTGCACCGCGATGGGCTCGACTTCGCCCGTGTGGTTGGCGCGCCGCATGGTCTTCTCGCTCTTCCACAGCTGTGCGTTGGATGCGACCATTTCGGACACCGCATAGCCCGCCCCCAGCCGCTTGCACAGCTGGCGGAATGGCCGGTCCGTCACACCGGCCATGGGCGCGACGAACAGGTTGTTGCGGAGTTGGTGCGGTCCGATTTGCACGATAGCGACTGTAGCGACTGACGAGGGGCCGCAAGGCGGCCCGCAACTAGACAAAAATGAAAATGGCATGCCCTGCCGAAGCATTGCTCGGCGTCATTCAGTGGGCATGTGCGAGGGCAGGATTTTACCGCCAAACGGCCCGGGCTGCTCAAGATTTGAGCAAATATTGCACCGGGCCGGATTGCAAACAATGTTGACGACAGGGCCGCCGGCGGCCCTTGGCAGCCTTTAGCGGCGCATGCCGTACATCATCTGACGCGCCAGCGTGTCCTTGAGCGGTCCCAGGCAAGCGAGCGCCGCCAGGGACGCCCCACGCGCGTGGGCAGCGAGCGGGTAGGAAACGCCGAACACGCGCGGCAGCAGGTCGGTCACGCCGATGGTGACGGCCCGATCCAGCTTTTGTTGCGCCGCAAACGCCTGCAGGGCCTGCGGGCTGCAGTCGGCGCGCAGCGCGAGCGCCAGGGCAAAGGCGTCGCGCAGGCCGAGGTTGAGGCCCTGGCCGGCCACCGGATGTAGCGTCTGCGCCGCATTGCCGACCGCCACCACGCGGCCCTGCACGGTGACGGGCGCCGCGTTCAGCCCAAGCGGGAAGGCATGGCGCTTGCCAATGCCGGTGAAGCGGCCCATGCGCGGGCCGAAGGCTTGTTCAAGTTCAGCAAGGAACTCCCCTTCGGACAGCGCGAGCCGGCGCGCCGCTTGTTCCGGCGGGCAGCACCAGACCAGGGCGTAGCCGGGCGTGCCGTGCTCTTCATGCGGCAGCAGCGCCAGCGGCCCTTCCCCGGTAAAACGCTCCCAGGCCCAGCCGGGCTGCGGGCGCGAGCAGGCCACGTGGGCCACGATGGCGGTCTGCCCATAGTCGCGCCGGAATTTCTGTCCCTGCGCGCCACGCTCCGCGCGGGTGGACTGCTGGTGGAACAGGCCGCCTTCGGCCTGCACCACCAGGCGCGCGCCGAAGGCGGTGGGCTGCTGGTCATGGTCATGGCCGGAGAGGCGCACCGGGCTGGCAGCAGCCGTATCGGGACCAGATTGCTCCAGATGATCGATGCGCGTCTCGTAGATCCGCCGCAGGCGTTCGCCAGCGGGGGCGGGGCTGGCCTGGACGGCCTGGGCCAGCGCACGCTCAAGTGCCTCGCACAGCTCGCCGTAGCGCACCACATAGCCCAGCGCGGGTACGTCGTAGTCGTGGCTGTGGAGCTTGACGTGGCCGAACCGCCCGCGTTGCGACACATGGATATGCTCGATCGGGGTGACAGCGCGGGGCCACGCGCCGATCTGCTCGAGCAGCTGGCGGCTGCCGTACGACAGCGCGATGGCGCGCGGATCGCGGGACGCGCGCGCCGGCGTGGCGGCGTCGATCAAGGTCAGGCGCCATGGGCTCTTGCGCAGCAGCAGGCTGGCCAGCGCGAGGCCTACCGGCCCTGCGCCGACGATGGCGATATCCCTGTCCGCAGAGGCTTCAGTGCTGGCCGGGCTCATGCTCGCTGCCTGGCTGGGCGACGGGGTTGCTGTCGTTGCTTGCATTGCCCATGGCGCCGGACTCCGCCGGCTGCGCGCCGCGCTTCCAGCAATTGGCATCGGTACGGTGCTTGCCCGCCGCCGCGTCGCTCAGGGCGTTGTCCAGCTTCTGCTGGTTGAAGCCGGGAAACGCCTGCAGGCGTTCCACCAGCGCCGCATGATTGGCCGCGTCGAGCGGTACCACGCAGCCCCGGGGTGTGCCGTCGGCCTTGGGGTCTCCCACTAGGATCAGCCAGGCCTTCCCGGCCCATGGCTCGCGGTTCGAGACCCGCACCACCACGCGTTCGATCACGTCCCATTCGAGTTCTTCGCGCTGGCCATCGGGGCGATGCACGACCAGGCGGTCATCATAGAGGTTGACAACGAACGGTTGCGCGGGATCAACGGCGCGCGCGCGGCTGGTCTGCGTGCGCTCGCCGCTCGGAAGTAGCTTGCGTAGCCAACTGATCATCGTGCACCTCCCGCGTCGCGCATCAGCGCCTCGATTTCGTCCGCCTTGACCGGCACGCCGCGCGTCATCAGTTCGCAGCCGCCCTCGGTGACAACCGCATCGTCCTCGATGCGGATGCCGATATGCCAGAAGCGCTCCGGCACTTCCGGTGCCGGGCGCACGTAGATGCCGGGTTCCACCGTCAGCACCATGCCGGGCGCGAGCGGACGCCAGGCGCGTTCGCCCTCGGCCGGCGCCGCGCCGGGCACGCGGTACTCGCCCACGTCATGCACGTCCATGCCCAGCCAGTGGCCGGTGCGGTGCATGTAGAACTGGCGGTAGCTGCCGCTGGCGAGCACTTCGTCCAAGCCGCCGCAACGGTTTGCATCGAGCAGGCCGGTATCAAGCATGCCCTGCGCCAGCACCCGCGTGGCGGCGTCGTGCGGCACGTTGTAGGGCACGCCGGGGCGGGTCTCGGCGATGGCGGCTTCCTGCGCGGCCACCACCAGGTCGTACAGCTCGCGCTGGGCTGGCGAAAAGCGGCCGGAGACGGGGAAGGTGCGGGTGATGTCGGACGCGTAGCCATCGAGCTCGCAGCCGGCGTCGATCAGGCACAGGTCGCCGTCGCGCAGCTCGGCGGGGCCGGCGCGGTAGTGCAGCACGCAGGCATTGGGGCCGGTGGCGACGATCGAGTTGTAAGCGACGCTCTGCGCACCGTGGCGGCGGAATTCGTAGAGCAGCTCGGCTTCCAGGTGGTATTCGCGCAGGCCCTCGCGTGAAGCGCGCATGGCGCGCACATGGGCCTGGGCCGAGATCTCGGCGGCGCGGCGCATGGTGGCGATCTCGCCGGCGTCCTTGAACAAGCGCATCTCGTCGAGGATGGTGCGGATGTCGAGCGCCGTCGATGGCGCGGTCACGCCGGCACGGCCTTGCATGCGCACCGTTTCGAGCCAGCGCCGCACCTGCATGTCGGTGCGGGTGTTGGCGGCCAGCGGGTAGGCCACCACGGCGTGGTTGGCCAGCAGCGAGGGCAGCAGGGTGTCGATTTCCTCGACCGAATGTGCCTCGTCGAAGCCGAAGGCCGCCTGCGCGCCTTCCGGGCCATAGCGGAAGCCATCCCAGATCTCGCGCTCCTCGTGCTTGGGGCGGCAGAACAGGATGCTGCGCTCGGCGCCGCACGCCTGCGCCACCAGGACCAGCACCGCCTCCGGCTCGGTGAAGCCGGTCAGGTAATAGAAATAGCTGTCGTGGCGATAGGGATAGTCGCTATCGCGGTTGCGCATGGCTTCCGGCGCGGTGGGCAGGATCGCCACGCCGCCGCCGGCGGCGCGTAATTGCTGCAGCACGCGGGCGCGCCGGTCGCGACAGGCGAGAAGGAGGGCGGAGTCGGGTGCGGACATGTGTTGGGCCACGTGGATGGGGAATAGGGCGATTCTAACGCCGCCGGATTGCCGGCGCGGGCCTGGACTGGCCGGACCCGCTCAGGGCAGGGGTGCGCAAGCGGTGCCGGCCCGCGCTAGCACCGTGGCATCGAGGGCCGCCAGCTGGGCCGGCGTGCCGACGTTCTCCCAGGTGCCGTCGAAGCGCTCTCCGCTGGCCAGCCCGGCCGCCACGGCGGCGCGGTAGTAGGGCGTCATGGCAACTTTCTGGCCGGGCTCGATGGCGGTGAACAGCCGGGTGTCGTACAGGCCGATATTGCCAAAGGTCAGGCTCGGCGCCGTCGCCGTGGGCGTGGGCAACAACAGGCCGTCGGAGCCGAGCGCAAAATCGCCGCCCGGATGGAACGGTGGATTGGGCACCATCACCAGGTGCATGCGCGGCTCGGGCGCGCCGGCCATGGCGCGCGCGCGGGGCAGCAGGGTGCGGAAGTCGTAGTCGGTGAAGATGTCGGCGGACACCGCCAGGAAGATCTCGCCACGCTTGGGCGCGGCCGACAGCAGCGGCAGCGCCTGGGCAATGCCGCCGGCGGTTTCCAGCGCGCTGGGCTCGGCCGAGTACGCCAGGCGCACGCCGAAGCGGTCGCCATCACCGAGCGCCTGCTCGATCTGCTCGCCAAGCCAGGCGTGGTTGATCACGATGTCCTTGAAGCCAGCGCGCGCGAGCGCCTCGATCTTCCAGACGATCAGCGGCTTGCCGCCCACCGGCAGCAGCGGCTTGGGATGGGCATCGGTCAGCGGGCGCATGCGCTCGCCGCGCCCGGCTGCAAAAATCATGGCTTTCAATGCAGGGTCTCCGGCGCTTATTTCAGCGCGTGGTTCAGCAGGTATGTCAGCGCGATCAGGGTACCCATGCCGCCGGCGATGGTCCAGCCGATGCTGCGCGTCCTGGCGGCGATGACAATGGCCACCAGCCCGGCTACCAGGCGCGCGTTGCCGGGACCGATGTCGACGTGGCCATCGCGCATCAGCAGGTCGGGCGCGATCAACGCCGACAGCATGGCGGCCGGCACGAACTGCAGCGCGGTGCGGAACCACGACGGCAGCCGCACCCGGCCTTCCACGGCAATGAAGGACAGGCGGATCAGGAAGGTGGCGAGGCCGGCGCCGATAAACACCAGCAGCAGGGTGAGCTGGCTCATGCGGCGGGCTCCGTCGCGGCCGGCTTGCGCTGCCTGCGGTCCTTGCCCAGCAGCAGCATGCCCGCGGCAATCCCGCCCAGCGCCGCGACCATCAGGCCAAGCTTGTGCGGCATGCCATGGCAGGCCACCGCCAGCGCCGTGGCCACCAGCGCCGCCGCGGCGTGCGAGCGGTGCTTGATGCCGGGCACGATGATGGCGATGAAGGTGAGCGGCAGGAAGAAATCGAGCGGCCAGTCGCGCGGGATCTGGGCGCCCACCAGCACACCCGCCAGCGTCGAGACCTGCCAGCTGGCCCACAGCGCGAAGCCGGCGCCAAAGAAGAACCAGTGGCGGTAGCGCTTGTGTTCGTTGTCGTCGCTGAGGCGCCGCGTCATGGCGGCGAAGGCCTCGTCGGTCAGCAGGTAGGAGATGAGTGTCTTCCAGCGGCCCGGCAGGTGCGCCAGCGCCGGGGCCATGGTGGCCGAGTACAGCGCATGGCGCAGGTTGACCATGGCGACCGTCACGGCGATCAGCACCGCCGGCGTGCCCGCCGCCCACAGTTGCGTCAGGATCATCTGCGAGGCGCCGCCGAACACGATTGCGCTCATGGCGCAGGCCAGCCACGCGGGCATGCCGGCGTTGACCGCCAGCACGCCATAGATCAGGCCGAACGGCGCCACGCCGAGCAGCATCGGCGCCAGTGCCCGCACGCCAGCCCACCACTCGCCGCCGCGGGTGAGCGTGGCCGTGGGATCGCCGCAGGATGTCATGGCTGCGCGCCCGGCATGGCTTGCGCCGGCATCAGAACGTGTAGCCGACCGGGCGTTCGACGCCGTCGAGGGCGTCGAACAGCCGTACCAGCCTGCGCAGCTCGATGTAGCGGCCCGCCACCTGGCGCGCGTACTTGAGCACCAGCGGCAGGTTGGCCAGGTAGCCATCCTTGCCGTCGCGATGGTACAAGCGGGCAAAGATGCCGAGTACCTTGAGGTGGCGCTGCAGGCCCATCCACTCGAAATCCCGGTAGAAGTCGCCAAAATCGGGCGCCACCGGCAGCCCGGCCTTGCGCGCGCGCTCCCAGTAGCGGATCAGCCAGTCGAGCTGCTCCTGCTCGTCCCATTCAATATAGGCATCGCGCCACAGCGACACCGCATCATAGGTAATGGGACCGATCACCGCGTCCTGGAAATCCAGGATGCCGGGATTGGCCTCGCCCTCAAGCACCATCAGGTTGCGCGAGTGATAGTCGCGATGCACATACACCCGCGGCTGGGCCAGGTTGTTGGCCAGCAGCGTCTGCATCACTTCGGCCAGGCCGGATTCCTGGTCGGGCGTGAGCGTCACGCCCAGGTGCCGGGCCACGTACCACTGCGGGAACAGGTCGACTTCGCGCTGCAGCAGCGCGTGGTCGTAGGCGGGCAAGGTGCCGGGGCGGGTCGCGAGCTGGATCTTCACGAGCGCGGCGGCGGCATCGCCATACAGGCCGCGCGCGCTGGCCGCGTCCAGCCGCGAGAGATACGTGGTGTTGCCCAGGTCGCTGAGCAGCAGGAAGCCTTGCTCGAGGTTTTGCGCCAGTACCTTGGGCACGTTCACGCCGGCGGCGCCGAGCAGTTCCGCGACATGGATGAAGGGGCGGCAGTCCTCCTGCGCGGGAGGTGCATCCATCACGATCACGCTCGGATGGTCGGGGTGGCTGGTGCTGGCCCGGAAGTACCTCCGGAAGCTGGCGTCGGCCGATGCGGGGGTGCAGGAGTCGGGGTTAACGGACCAGGCCGGACCGAGTCCGGACACCCAGACTTTGAGCTGGTCGAGACGCGGGTCGAGAGGATGTGCTGCCATGCCGGAAAGGGAGAATAGGATGCCCCGTATAATACCCGACCAGACCCGGGCCCCGGGGCGGCTCCCAGGCGGGCCTCCTA
The DNA here is from genome assembly GCF_052113425.1 of Cupriavidus sp. YAF13. Lineage (NCBI taxonomy): Bacteria > Pseudomonadati > Pseudomonadota > Betaproteobacteria > Burkholderiales > Burkholderiaceae > Cupriavidus > Cupriavidus sp. YAF13. The sequence continues at coordinate 7,711 of NZ_JBFRDD010000061.1, read as the reverse complement.
CAGCCCGACAGCCTGCTTCGGCGGTGGCTGGCGGTTGCTGGGCCGCCGCCGCCGCTCTGACTCATGACCCGCTCGCATGACCGAACTACGACGATCACCGAACCAGAAGGCTAGCAAGACACCGGCACGACTCCCCGGCAGCGCGTTGCGCCCGCTCGTGTTGGCCATGGCCGGCTGGTCGGTGGGTGCGCACGCGCAGGCCGTGAGCTCCACCATTCCCGACCTGCCGGTGGCCGAGCCGGCCGTCGAGGTGGTGCCCGAGGCCCCGCCGGTAGCCGGCGAACTGGTGCCGCGCCTGGCCGAGCCGGGCACGGCCAAGACCAAGACGGCCGAGCCGGGCGACAACCCGCCCACCTTTGTCTCGGGCGACCGCATGACCGGCTATAACCAGCGTGGCGTGGAGCTCGAGGGCAACGCCGAGCTGCGCCGCGATGGCGGCGTGGTCAAGGGCGACAAGCTTACCTACGACCAGGACAGCGACGAGGCTTTTGTCCACGGCAATGCCCGCATTTCCCGCGACGGCTCGCTCTCGGTTGGGCCGGAAGCCCGGCTGCGGGTCGAGGCCAACGAAGGCTACATGCTGTCGCCGGACTACTACTTCCAGCAGACCGGCGGCTCCGGCAAGGCCGAGCGCATCGATTTCATCGACAAGAACCTCAGCACGATCAAGCGCGCCACCTACACGACCTGTTCGCCGGATAACGCGGACTGGTATTTCAGCGCGCGCGAGCTCGATATCGACAGCGACCGCCAGGTAGGCACCGCCTATGGCGGCGTGCTGCGCTTTTTCGACGTGCCGATCATGGCGGCACCGGTGTTCAGCTTCCCGCTCAACAACGAGCGCCGCAGCGGCGTGCTGCCGCCGCTGTTCGGCTACAGCTCGCGTTCGGGCATGGACCTCACGGTCCCGTATTACTTTAATATCGCGCCCAATCGGGACCTGACGATCTTCCCGCGGGTGCTGAGCTCGCGCGGGGTGCAGCTTGGCACCGACTACCGCTATATCGGCAGCGGTTATTCCGGGCGTATCCGCGGCGAATTCCTGCCAGACGACCAGAAGACCAAGACCAACCGTTGGGCGTATTCGGTCCAGCATGCCCAGAACATAGCGCCGGGACTGAATGCGTACGTCAACCTGAACAAGGTGTCGGACACCCAGTATCCCGATGACCTGACCCGCTCGGTGACACAGGCGACGTTGCGCCAGTACACGCAGGAAGGCGGCGTCACCTACAACTGGCAGGATTTTGCCCTGCTGGCCCGGGTGCAGAAATTCCAGACGCTCGCGCCTAGCCAGCCTTCTTATGAGCGTGTGCCTCAGCTCAATGGCAAGTACACGCGCTATGACCTGGGTGGTTTCGATATCCAAGTGGAAGCCGACTACACGCGCTTCCGCATTCCTCTGGGCACGACAGGTACGCAATTGCCGCAGGGTGAACGTGTCTTCATCCAGCCCTCGATCAGCTATCCGATCATCCGGCCAGGCTGGTTCGTCACGCCCAAGGTGACGTTCAATGCCACGCAGTATCAGATGGAGTCGTCCACCAACACCGCAGGCACGCCCAATACGCTGAACCGGGCCCTGCCGACCATGAGCGTGGATTCGGGCATGACGTTCGAGCGCGAGGCACCGACCGTGAGCCGGCTGTTCGGCGTCAACTACGTGCAGACGCTGGAACCACGCCTTTTTTATGTCTACACGCCGTTCCGCGACCAGAGCCAGTTCCCGATTTTCGATACGGTGCAGTCGGACTTTGGCTACGGCCAGATTTTCAGCGAGAACCCGTTCACGGGCTATGATCGTATCGCCGACAACAACAAGCTGACGGGCGGCGTGACCACGCGCCTGATCGAGGCGAGCAGCGGCATCGAACGCTTCCGTGGCACGATTGCGCAGCGCTTTGACTTCACTGGCCAGCGGGTGCAGCTCAATGGCACCGATCCGGCCAAAGCAGGATATTCGGATTTGCTGGCAGCGACCACGATCCAGATGTTCAAGGGCTATTACCTGGATGCTGGCGTGCAGTACAACCCGGACAGCAATCGGGTGATCTACTCGAATATCGCCTTCTCGTGGCGGCCGGAGCAGCGCAAGACGCTGAATGTCGGCTATCGGTACCGGCGCCCTACCTCGGTGACGGACAATGCCGCTATCGACCAGTTCGAGATTTCGAGCCAGTGGCCGCTGACACAGCGCACCTACGGCATCGGCCGGGTCGCGTTTGACCTGAGTGCCAGCCAACTGGTGGACGCGCTGGCCGGCTTCGAATACGCAGCGGATTGCTGGGTTGGCCGTGTGGTCTACCAGCGCTTCCGCAATACCACGCAGGGCTACACCGGACGCATCTTCTTCCAGGTGGAGTTCCGCGGGTTGTCCAAGATCGGTTCCAATCCGCTGGATGTGCTGCGGCTGAACGTGCCGGGTTATGAGCCCGTCCTCGCCAGGCCTGTTATCCCATCCCAGCTCGACCACTATGAATGACGGACCATGATGAAACGTCAAGAATTCAACGCGCTCTCCTCGATGTCTTCCCGCCTGACCGGCTGGCAAAGCCTGCTGTTGACCGCACTGCTGGCCGCCTTCGCGCTGCCGGCTGCGGCGCAGCTGAAGGCGCCCGGGCAGAAAGCTACCGGCATCTTCATGCCCCAGGCCGGCGACAGCGCTGCCGCCTCGCCGAGCCAGCCGCGCCTGGGCGTGACGCCGCCGGGCACAAGCGCCCAGCGCTCGCAACTGGTGGACGAGGTGGTGGCGATCGTCAACAACAGCGTGATCACGCGGCGCGAGTTGCTGGACCGCGCCGACGAGATCGAATCGCAGCTGCGCCAGGCCAACCGGCCAGTGCCGGCGCGTGCCGAGCTGCTGGGCGAAGTGCTCGAGCGGCTGGTGATGGAGCGGGTGCAGACGCAAGCGGCGCAGGATGCCGGCATCAAGGTGACCGACCAGGAAGTCGATCGCGCCATTGAGTCGGTGGCGCAGCAAAACCACATCAATGCGACCGACCTGCGCAGCCAGGTCGAGCGTAGCGGCATGACCTGGACCAAGTACCGCGACGAGCTGCGCAAGCAGGTCCAGGTGATCCGCCTGCGCGAGCGCGAAGTCGACTCCAAGATCCAGGTCTATGACGGCGAGATCGACAACTATCTCGCCGCCCGTGGCGGCCAGGGCGCCGCCGACAGCGGCCCCACCGAATACAACGTGGCCCAGATTCTGGTGCGCGTGCCTGAGGATGCCTCCGAAGCGCAGAAGGCCACCTTGCGCGCCAAGGCCGAGGGCCTGCTCAAGCAGGCGCAGGGCGGCGCGGATTTCTCCCAGCTGGCACAGGGCTCAGACGGCCCCGAGGCCGCCCAGGGCGGCTCGCTCGGTTTCCGCGAAATCGGCCGGCTGCCGGCACTGTTTGCCAACGCCGTGCTTGACCTGCAGCCTGGTGGCGTGGCGCCCCAGGTCATCGAGAGCGCTAACGGTTTCCATGTGCTCAAGCTGGTGGCCAAGCGCACCGCGCCGCCGGCAGCGTCGAACCCGGCGGCCAGCAATCACATCACGCAGACCCAGGTGCGCCATATCCTGATCCGCACGGGCCCCAACATGCCGGAGGCCGAGGCACGCCGCCAGCTGGCCACGCTGCGCGACCGGATCACCCACGGCGGCGATTTCGCCGAGGCGGCCAAGCGCTTCTCCCAGGATGGGTCGGCGCAGAACGGCGGCGATCTCGGCTGGGTATCGCCGGGCGAGCTGGTGCCGGAGTTCGAGCAGGCCATGAGCCGCCTGCGCCCGGGCGAGGTGTCCGAGCCCATTGTCACGCAGTTCGGCGTGCATCTGATCCAGGTGCTCAATCGCCGCGAGACCGAGATCACGCCGGAGAAGCAGCGCGACTTTGCCCGCGCGGAGCTTCGCGAGCAGAAGGCGCGCGCGGCGTATGAAGACTGGCAGCGCCAGTTGCGCCAGGCCGCCTACGTGGAATACCGCGTCAACCGCCAGCGCTAACCAGAACGCGTCGCCACCATGTCCAAGCCGCTCACGCTAGCCATCACCACCGGGGAACCCGCCGGCATTGGGCCCGACATAACCGTTGGCGCCTTGCTGCAACTTGCCGGCGAGCATCCGCAGGCGCGTTTTCACGTGCTTGGCGACGCGGGACTGCTGGCGGCGCGCGCCGCCGCACTGGGCGTCGCGCAAGCCTGGGCGTACCGGCTTGCGGATGGCAGCGTGGTGTGCGACGACATCCCTCTGGCCGTGCCTTGCGATGCTGGCCGGCTGGATGCGCGCAACGGCGGCTACGTGCTCGCCTTGCTCGATGCCGCTATCGATGGCTGCATGGGCGGGACCGACGGCACGCGGCGTTTTGCCGGCATGGTGACCGCGCCCGTGCAGAAGAGCACCATCAACGATGCCGGCGTGCCCTTCACCGGGCACACCGAATACCTGGCCGAGCGCGCCGGCGTGCCGCGCGTAGTGATGATGCTGGCCGGCCCGCAGCCCGCGCATGGCAATGCCATGCTGCGCGTGGCGCTGGCCACTACCCACCTGCCACTGCGCGCGGTGCCCGACGCGCTGACCGTGTCCATGCTGGAAGAAACGCTGGCCATCGTCGACCACGACCTGCGCCGGCATTTCGGCATCGCCCGGCCGCGTATCCTGGTCACCGGTCTGAACCCGCATGCCGGCGAAAGCGGCCATATGGGCCATGAGGAGATCGATGTGATCATTCCCGCGCTGGCCCATGCCGTGGACGCGGGCATCGATGCCCGCGGCCCGTACCCGGCCGACACGTTGTTCCAGCCCCGTCATCTCGATGGGGCCGACTGCGTGCTGGCGATGTACCACGACCAGGGCCTGGCCCCGCTCAAGTACGGCACATTTGGCCACGGCGTGAACATCACGCTGGGGCTGCCTTTTATCCGCACCTCGGTCGACCATGGCACCGCGCTCGATCTGGCCGCAAGTGGCCAGGCCGAGCACGGCAGCATGATCGAGGCGATCCGCAACGCCATCGCCATGGCCGGCCACGCCAACGGCCGGCCGCGCGCCGCGCCGCTGGTGGCAACACGCTGACGCCCGAGCGAGACCTAACTATGCGTTCCAACGTACACCAGGGCCATGTGGCCCGCAAACGATTCGGACAGAACTTCCTGGTCGATGACGGCATCATCCACGGCATCGTCAGTGCCATCGACCCGCAGCACGGCGACACCCTGGTCGAGATCGGCCCCGGCCTCGGCGCGCTGACCCAGCCTCTGCTGGAGCGCCTGCCGCAGATGCAGGTGGTCGAGCTTGACCGCGACCTGGTGGAGCGCTTGCGCCGCCGCTACGGTGAACGGCTGGTGATCCACGCCGGCGACGCGCTGGCCTTCGATTTCGGCAAGCTGTGCGAAGCCGGCAAGCCGCTGCGCATCGTCGGCAACCTGCCCTACAACATCTCCAGCCCGCTGTTGTTCCACCTGGCCGAGTTTGCCGACCAGGTGCGCGACCAGCACTTCATGCTGCAAAAGGAAGTGGTCGAGCGCATGGTGGCCGAGCCAGGCAGCAAGGCCTTCGGGCGGCTGTCGATCATGCTGCAGGTGCGCTATCACATGGAGCATGTGCTCGACGTGCCGCCAGCCTCGTTCAACCCGCCGCCCAAGGTCGACTCCGCCGTGGTGCGCATGATCCCCTGGCCGCGCCAGGCCGATGGCCAGTTGCGCTCTCCGTATCCCGCGTGCAACTTGACGGTGCTGGGCGACGTGGTGGCTGCGGCGTTCTCGCAGCGGCGCAAGGTTCTGCGCAATACACTGTCGATGCTGCGCGACCAGGTTGATTTTGAGGCGCTTGGCTTCGACCTGGCGCGGCGCGCCGAGGAAGTCCCCGTGGCCGAGTACGTCGGCCTGGCGCGCCAGCTTGAAACCCCGGCTACATGATGCGCGCTACCGGCTCTCGTTCCCATTGGTGGCGCTGCTGAGCGCAGCGGCACGTCGTCATCCCCTGATTCCGACTCCAGCCGCCGCAGCCCGGTTGGCAGCACTCTGCCTGCGCTGACCGGCACCGCGGCGCTTCTCTTACCCAAGGAAATGCCATGACTAGCGAAACGCAGGCGCCCCAGCGCAAGGTCATCCTCACCGGCGACCGCCCCACCGGCCAGCTTCACCTGGGCCATTACGTTGGCTCGCTCAAGAGCCGCGTGGCGCTGCAGGATACCCACAAGCAGTATCTGTTGCTGGCCGACACCCAGGCCATGACCGACAACGCGCACGATCCGGACAAGGTGCGGCGCAACGTGCTGGAGGTGGCGCTCGATTACCTCGCGGTTGGCATCGACCCGGCCAAGACCACCATCACGGTGCAGTCGCACCTGCCCGCGCTGGCAGAGCTGACCCTGATGTACCTGAACTTCGTCACGGTCGCCCGGCTCGAGCGCAATCCGACCATCAAGGATGAGATCCAGGCGCGCGGCTTCGGCCGCGATATCCCGGCGGGCTTCCTGTGCTACCCGGCTTCRCAAGCAGCCGACATCACCGGCTTCAAGGCCACCGTGGTGCCGGTCGGCGAGGACCAGGCGCCCCTGATCGAGCAGACCAACGAGATCGCGCGCCGAATCAACCACCAGGTTGGCCGCGAAGTGCTGCCGGAAGCCGCCGCGCTGATCCCGCGCTTTGGCCGGCTGCCCGGCGTCGACGGCAAGGCCAAGATGAGCAAGTCGCAAGGCAACGCGATCTCGCTGGCGGCCTCGCCCGAGCAGGTCAAGGAAGCGGTCATGCGCATGTACACCGACGCCAACCACCTCAAGGTGTCCGATCCGGGCCAGGTGGAGGGCAATGTGGTGTTCACCTACCTCGACGCGTTCGACGAGGCGGTCGAGGAAGTGGCCGAGTTGAAGGAACATTATCGGCGCGGCGGCTTAGGCGACATGGTGCTCAAGCGCAGGCTGGATGGGGTGCTGCAGGCGCTGCTGGCGCCGATTCGCGAGCGGCGCGAGGAGCTGGCGAAGGATCCGGCCTCTGTGTTTGATATCTTGAAGCAGGGGACGGAGCGGGCTCGCTTGGTGACGCAGGCTACGCTGGATGAAGTGCGTGAGGCGTTGGGAACGTTCCGGTTCTGAGTTTTTTGAGGGGCGTGGGGTTGCAACTGCTTAAGTTCAACTGCTTAAGTTCGACTTCAAGGTCAAAAGCTTAAAGTCAAAGGCAGTTTCACCTCCCCTGCGGGGCGGCGACCTACTTTCTTGTCTCGCCAAGAAAGTAGGCAAAGAAGCGACCCGGATGGGGCGACCCCCCCTCGTCGCCGGACGAAAAGAGCGGCCGGAGGCCAAACTCGCATCGCCTTAAGGCGATACTCAAACATGGCCTCCTCGTTTCCGCTCTTTTCGCCCGGCGACGAGGCGCCCCATAACGGGAGATGAAAAGCAGACGGCTCGCTGCGCATCGCGGGCAGGTGATTTCCGCCAGGGGGCGGCAATCACGGCTACACCGAATCGAAACTTGATCCCTCTGTGGTAAGCCGTGTTTCCCGCCTTGGGGGCGGGAAACACCCRWGCGCGATGCGMAGCGAGCCGTSAAGGTTTACCTAGGCCGTATGGGGCGCCTCGGGATTTCATGAAAAGAGCGGAAAAGAGGGACCCATGTCTGAGTATCGCCTTAAGGCGATGCGAGTTTGGGTCCCGGCCGCTCTTTTCGTGAAATCCCGAGGGGGTGTCGCCCCATCCGGCGCGCCTTTTTTGCCTACTTTTTTGGCAAGACAAAAAAG
>NZ_JBFRDD010000060.1:0-48628 GCF_052113425.1 Cupriavidus sp. YAF13 | reverse complement strand
GTCCAGCGCGAACCCGCTTTCTGGTCGCTTCGTCCATCTTCCTAGCCATGCAATCGACTCCCGATCAACGCCTTGATCAGATAACGCGTCAGACTCGAATCGGTTGTCATGATTTATACAAGTCTCAATAGTGCTCCGGGATCTCGCTGTGGGCTTGAATCTCCGGCCGCGTTTCCGCGACGGCTACCCGGTTGCGTCCGGATGATTTCGCCTTGTATAGCGCCTCGTCACTGGCATTGAAGAAAAACCGCAGGCTAGGGAAACGTGCACGGCCATCCGCACAAGCCACGCCCATACTGACCGTGAGTATCCGGTTAGCGCTTCCCGCATTCGGGATAACCAGATCCTGGACGGCCGACCGGATTTTCTCGGCAACCGCAATGGCTCCGTCCAAACCCGTGTTGGGTAGCAGTACAGCAAACTCCTCGCCACCGTAGCGGGCCGCATAGTCGCCCGGCCTACGGATGTTGCTGGCGATGCATCGGGCGACAGCAGCCAGCGCATCATCTCCGCCCGCGTGCCCGTAGCGGTCATTGAAGTTCTTGAAATGATCCACGTCGATCATCAGCAACGACAAGGGCTGCTGGCTGCGCCATGCCCGGCGCCATTCGATGTCCGCGGCCTCGTCCAGTGCCCGCCGGCTTCCGATGCCTGTCAGCCCGTCGGTGTTGACCATCAGCCGAAGGTGCTCTTCCATCGCTTGCCTGCGCTTGAACTGCCGGGAAATCAGGATGGAGAGGACAAGGATCACGAGGTCTAGCGTCAGGATCAGTCCGCCGAGCAGCCATGCCCTTTTTCGCCATTCCGCGTAAATATCGTCGGTCGACAGACCAATAACAACCACGAGCGGGAAACCGGCAACGTGGCGGAAATCGTATAATCGTTCGTTACCGTCCAGCGCGGCAATGCCGACAAACGATCCTTCCGGTGCCTGCACAAGCGGCGCGAAGGATGGGCTGGCGGCAATGCTGCGGCCGACAGTGGCAGGGTCATAAGGACGGCGCATCAACACGATGCCATCGTCACGCAGCAATGTGATGGAGCCCCCAGGGCCGAGCTTCGTCCCCTCGAAGAGCCTCTTGAAATAGTTGAGGCGCAGCGTGCCGACGACGATGCCGGCAAAGCTGCCGTCCGCATGCGACAACCGCCGGCTCAAGCCGATCGATTGGGCTTGCTCCGTCAAGCGAGGCTGGAACGGCTGGCTGATAAACAACCCGGCCGTTGCCGAATCGCGATGCACTTTGAAGTAGTCGCGGTCAGCGACATTGACGGGGCGGGGAGGGGTGGAGCGCGAATCGAGAACGAGATTGCCTTGCTCATCCGTCACCAACAGGGAACCCATGTCGGTCGCGTTCGTCGAGCGGTCAAACAGCACCAATTGGCGGATGGCGGGATTCAACCGGAGAATTTCCGGATCCTTGACGCCGTCGATCACGGAGTGCATCGATAGCTCAAAGATCTCCAGATTGCGGGCAATATCTCGCTCAAGGATGAGTGAGAGGTTGGAGGATGCTTCTTGCGCGCGCGCAAATGCGTCCTGGCGCATCTCAACGAGCGCTGCGGCTCCAATGGTGGCGATGGCCATGGCAAGGCCAACGCTGGCTGCCATGAAAAGGTTGGGGTACTTTAAAATCACTTATTTGTCGTAGGCCAAGGCCATCGGGATGTTTCTTGGGTCGTTGAACGGCCACCCGCGCGAGCGTAAATTGTACGCTAGCCGAAGAGGAGGCCGCGTCGGAAGGTCCGCCAAGTACGCGAGGTGCTGACTCAATAACTGGAGCCTGAAGCCCGTGGAAATGAGGGGCACTTAAGTCCTTGAAATGGAGAAACAGGTTGAGTGGTTATCACGCCGCATCAGGTACGGGCGAGCCATGGGCACGCAGGCGGTGATACCCCCACAGCGCCACCAGCGACACCAAGCCGCCCGCGCACAGCGCGACCGTGAATCCGGYCCGTGCGCCACCGTCATCCACTACATGGCCGGATGCCGCTGCGCCCAGCGCCACGCCGACATTGAGCCCCGCCAGCAGCCAGGTCATGCCTTCCGTCAGGCGGCGCTCGGGCACTAGGCGCTCGACCAGCGACATCGCCACGATCATGGTGGGCGCGAAGAACAGCCCCGCCACCAGCACGGCGGTCGCCAGCGCAGGAATGCTGCCGACCAGCCGCAGCGGCAGCGTGGTAGCGGCCGTCGCCAGCCCGCCCAGTAACAGCAAGCGGTGCAAGGGGGTTTGCAGCTTGAGTGCGCCAAACAGCAGTCCGGCCAAGCAGGAGCCCACGGCATAGGCCGACAGCACCAGGCTAGCCGCAGTCGGCCGGCCAAGTTGCTCGGCAAAGGCCACGCTGACGATATCCACGGTGCCGACGATGACGCCCATCGCCACCATCAGCAGCGTCAGCAAGCGCACGTTTGCCAGGTGGATCACCGATCCCGAGCGATCCATGGCAGCGTCCTGCGCCTCGACCGGTGGTTCGCTACCGCGCTGTGCGACCAGGGCGAACACACCCAGCATCAGCAACAGCGCCGCTGCCAACGGTCCGGCCTGGGGGAACACCGCTACGGACAGCCCGACCGACAGCGGAGGCCCAGCGATGAAGCTGACTTCATCGAGCACCGTTTCCAACGAATAGGCCGTCTGCAAGCATGGCTGGCCCCGGTAGATCGCTGTCCAGCGCGCGCGCACCATCGCTGACATGCTGGGCATGAAGCCGGCCAGTAAAGCGCCTACAAACAAAGTCCAGTCGGGTGCCAGCCACCAGGAACTGGCGAGCAAGAGCAGCACGCCGATGACGCTGATGGCCGTTGCCGCTGGCAGCACCCGGCTCTGCCCATGGCGATCCACCAGGCGAGATATCTGCGGCGACAGCAGCGCGTAGGTCAGCACGAAGGTGGCGGATATGGCTCCGGCCAGCGCGTAGCTGCCGCGCAGTTGCGACATCATGGTGATGATGCCAATGCCGGTCATCGGCAGCGGCATCCGCGCCAACAGGCCAGCCAAGGCAAAGCCCTTGGTGGCGGGCGCAGCAAAAAGTTCTCGGTAAGGGTTGTCCATCTCGTTCTCCAGGGTGCCTCCGCTTGCCAGCGTATGACGGTGCGGCGACAATACATACGCAGCGTATGAATAAGATCGTATATTCATACGCAATGTATGTAAACAATCATGCAGATCGTATGTAAGGAGAAGACGGATGGTTCGTCGCACCCGCGTCGAGATGGAGGAAACCCGCGCCACGTTGTTGGCGACCGCCCGCAAGGTCTTCAGCGAGCACGGCTACGCCGACACCTCAATGGATGACCTCACCGCGCAGGCGGGCTTGACCCGTGGCGCGCTCTATCACCACTTCGGCGACAAGAAGGGATTGCTGGCCGCTGTGGTGGAGCAGATCGACGCCGAGATGGATGCGCGTCTGCAAGTCATCTCCGACGCCGCCGAGAATGCTTGGGAAGGTTTCCGTAGCCGCTGCCGCGCCTATCTGGAAATGGCGCTGGAACCAGAAATCCAGCGCATCGTGCTGCGCGACGCCAGGGCGGTGCTGGGCGGCACGTCGCCCGAATCGCAACGCCATTGCGTCGAGTCAATGCAACGGCTGATCGACAACCTCATGCGGCAAGGCGTCGTGGACGAAGCCGACCCGCAGGCACTGGCATCGCTGATTTACGGCAGCTTGGCCGAAGCGGCGTTCTGGATCGCAGACGGCGAGGACGGCAGTGCGCGACTGGCGCGAGGTATGGTGGCTCTGGATTTGCTGCTGCGTGGGTTGTTAGCCGAGTAATAGCCTTACGAGACGCCGAGGCCACGTCGTCGCTCATTGGACAAGCGTGGCCGGCTAGAAATTCTGCTAAATATTCCGCATGGTACTAATCCGACATACCGATACCATGCCAGCATTCTCTAGCTGCAGTTCTCGCCGAAGCTTCTCGCACTCGTGCTGGCTAGTAAAGGAAAAATATTCACGCGCTGCCGGGTCACTCGACTCTGCCTTCGTGACGGTCAGATGCCAGAGGTCGGCAATGGAGCTTGATTGTTCATCGTCGGAGCTACCTGCGTGAATATCGACAGCATTTCGGTCATTGATAACGACCACGACAACAATCGCGATGCTCGCCGCAACCCACTGTGCAATGCGTCGCAATCTGAAAGAGATCCTTGTCATGCCGGCATGCAAGATGATGTTGGCGTTGTTGTGATCCTCATATGGTAGCGTTTTATCGTCGGCAAACAATCCCCTCGATCGGGGAGGCGGGTGACAGGAGGGGATAGGTTTGCCGAGGCTTGCCACATGCGATCGGCAAGACACTGGATGTGGTTGTGCAGATACCGCGCGTGGCGCGTATTTAGAGGCTGCGCCTAAACGCATTGACCCATCAACGTGAAGCGACCAATGCGACGGGGCACGGAGGAACTTTTATTCAGTCTTCGCGAGATAAACGCAATTTCGCCCAGCGCCTTTCGCTCTGTACAGCGCTGCATCGGCCGCCTCAACAAGCTCGTCCGGAAAGCGTTCTTGCCGAAGGGTTGCGCAGCCGGCGCTGACTGTGACATAGCCAACGGGAGTCGGAGCGTCGAGCTTTAACTGCGTCACCATCTGGAGCGCTTGCGCCGCGACTTCGGAAGCGCCACGACGGTCTGTATCCGGGAGAACTATTACAAATTCCTCTCCGCCGTAACGGCAGACAAGGTCCGACGGCCGGCGAACGACCCCGGCAAGCGCGGTCGCCACTGCGACAAGGCAAGCATCCCCTTTTAGGTGGCCCAGGGTGTCGTTGTACAGCTTGAAATGATCGACATCGATCATGATTAGCGACAGTGGCAAATTCTTACGCTTCGCACGGTCGAATTCCTTGCTGAAGTGCTCTTTGAAATAGCTCCGGTTATAGATCCCCGTCAACGCGTCATGGACAGATGTTTGCAGCAGGCTGGCATGGGCCGCAAATAGGCGCTGGTACAGAACGGTGACCTCCCACACTAGAACGCACACCAGGACACCCGGGGCAAACATGCTGAATATCCTGGCGAGATACCAGCCCACGCTGAACCTGGCGGCACTCAGCAGGTTCAAGCTGGTATCGATGAGGCAAGCGAGCAAGGCAATCGATAGCCATATGTCAAGTACGGCCCGCAAGCGGCCGCTCAGCAGCACGAAAGCAATGGCAACGACATTGAGCGACCATATCGCCAGCGCGGTTGCATTTTTCTCGTAGGCTCCGGAATCTCCCGCAGCGTTCAGGGCGGATGGCAGATCACCGTAGATGGCGAACCCACAGAGCACCACGCCAATCGCGGCGGGCCCACCGACCAGCCCCCATGCCCATAGGCTGACATGCTTGGGGCGGATCAGATCTTTCATGGACAAACTGCGCGCCGCCACTGCGAGAATCACAAAAAACGGAAAGCCGCCATGCCAGAAGACCCACATCCACGTGGCGCTATTTGGACCGGCGCCAAAGAGGCCCCCAGGGGTGAAAACGCCGGGAAACGTTAGCAGCTGCAAAGCCACCGCCAATGCGGTAAACGCGTATGCCCCACCCAGTGCGCCAAGGATAGGCTGCCGGGTCACCGTGAATTGTGCGCCGAGCAAAAAGCTGGCGATACAGGCGGTGGTGAATACCGTCAGCGCGCACATCGGCATGAAGGGGGGGACCGCTGGTAGCACCTGGGTTGCCCGCGGGACTGCGATCGCGAAGACGCAGAGGATAAGCAGCGCCGTGATACCGGCGAGCATTGCTTGTTTGCGCGTGGCCTGCCGTACCAGGAAGCTTTCCATCGTGTTCACCAGTCCTTAGCCGTCTTCCACAGCCCGCAGGGTCCCGGCATCGCGAAGCTACATGCCGTTGAGGCACTATCAACCTCGTACAAGCCCGTCATGCCGTGATATGGGTATTGCAGGGAGGATTCTGCGCCACTCTGCTGTCCTCCGGCAAGGGGGGAGTGGGATTCGCTCATTCGTCATTGTCGAGCGCCATTTTTGGCCCGAAAACAGGGAGACGACGCAATGCAGTCGCGGATGGTGGCGATTTCGCGGTCGAGCGTCACGGCATTATTCCGTCAACGTGCAACGATCGTCGGTCCATATCGCAATGGGCGGGATGCTGCTATGCGGAGTCGCCCATTCTTGAATGATCAACCGGCTGATCAACCGGGCTCTTAGAACCGATAACCCAGGCCGAGCACCATCACATCGGAATCGCGGCTATTGGTCGTGACGGTGCGGTGCCAGGAGAAGCGGGTAGTCCAGGACCGCCCGATGCGATAGCTCGCCGACATGGTGAATAGGCCGAGCGTGTGCGTGATGCCACCGCCCTCGTCCCGGTCGCGCGCCACATAGGGTCCCAGTCCGATCCCCAGCGTCAGATGGTCATTGAAGAACGGCCGCACCAGCCACGCCTGCGCTGCGACACCCTGCCGGCGTACAACCCGGGCATCGCCCTCGTTCAGATAGGTGGCAGTGAGGTCTATATAGGGCAGGATGCCGCGGCGGTATTCCACCGCGAAAGCGGTACCGCTGGGTGAATCGAAGTTGTTGATAATGGTGGTGCCGCCGAAGACCGTGAGCTCGTTGTTGGTGTTGCGGGTGTACGAAGGCGGTGGCACCACCGGACCATCCCTGCTCCCGCGATCGAGCTGATAGCCCACGCCGAACCCAAGGTGATGTCGCATGAACGGTACTCCGTGGTTGGGCGTGCCAGGCGGGTCTTGCCGCGGCGCAGCGGACGCTACACGTTCGCTTCACAAGTCTGTCTCCGGTGACGGCAGGAGCGGCATTTTCTCGCCAGCAGGCGAACATCATCCAAGTGGTTCACTTTCGCTTACATGGAATCGGAGAGTGAGGGCGCACGAGTTCACTTCCGCATCGAGGGCGTATGGGTGATGCCCACCAGCAGACCTTCCGGTCCCAGCAGCCGCGTGACGGTCTGACCCCAGGGTTCCGTTCGCATCGCAACCAGCAGTCTGTAGCCCTGCGACTTCAGTTCCGCGGTGCCTTTTTCGATATCCGCCACGTCAAATTCGATCCACGCTTGTGGCACGGGAAGATCGCCAGGCCATTGATCCGTGCCAAAACAGGACTCAGCCGCCTGCGCCAACGGCCACAGGGCAAAATGCTTCACCCCATCCAGCGCACCCGTATGCAGATAGCCGTTGGCCTCTTCTTGGAACGACAGTCCCAATGCCTCGGAATAGAGTTTCCGGCTTGCGGCCGGGTCGCGAACGATCGGGCCAAAACCGGCGACGAAGAGCACGTCGATGTTTTGTGGCGTTTTCATTGGCATATCTCCTATGTCTTATCTTAGCAGCCCGTGGCAAAAGGCCCGCGCCGTGTTGTCCGAAGAACTTGGAGGCCTGCCTAGGCGATGGTCCAGATAGGTTTCCGTTTACGTGCCGAACGGAGTGCGCTATTGTGCCCAAGAATTCCCTGCAGTGAATTCCCTTCATCCTTGAAGGGATGGCGACCTTGGTCATTGCGACTTATGTCATGTTCTGCCCGGCTGGTATCGTGAAGGCGGCCGGGAATAGGCTATGGAGGCCGCGATGGTCCGACTGTTAATGCTCCTGTTGGGGGTTGACTACCTGCGCAAGCGCTCTCGCGCTATTTTTTGCATAGGAGTGCTCTGGGTGGTCGCGGGCTCGGTGGTCTTCATCGACGCGTTAGACAATGCCGCGTACTTTCCGATCACCTTCTTTGCCTGGCTGTTCCTGGCTGAAGGCCTTGCAACGCTCGCGGTTGCGTGGACGGGTGTTGGCGGGCAGCGCTTGCTGCGGTACGTGAAGGGTTTCGCCGTGGTGGGCGCATCGATCCTGATTTTCGCGGGACATCATCATGGCAACTTGATCCTGTCGATGATCTTCGGCACGTTGTTCCTTGCCGATGGGCTACTGCAGTGCGTGTCCGCATGGGTGGTCCGTTACCGGCGCTGGAAGGCCGCCTTCGCGTGGGGCATTGCCGAGATGCTCGTCGCCGCCTTCTTTTATCAGCCGTTTCCGACCCACTACGCCGGGACGCTGCCGTACTGCCTCGGCCTGTTTCTGATCATCAGCGGCATGAACATGCTCTCGCTTTCTGCGCGTGCGCGGCGCCTTGCGCGCAACCCGGCGCTGCGCAGCTCGCGCAAGTCAGCGCTGCTGCCGGACGAGGACGCGCGCGGCGGCGCGCAGGTATCCGCGCAGGTATTCGATAAGACCGAGTGGGACGGTCCGCCGGCCGACGACGAACACGCGTTGACGATACACGTATGGACGCCTACCGGATCGTCGAAGGCGCCCGTGCAGTCTCGTCCGATCGTGGACCGATACATAGCCGCCATGGACGTCAACGGCGTGATCTCCACCGGCCATGCGGCGCTCGAATCGGCCGAGGGCATCTACATCAGTCTGTATCCGAGCGTCGAGATCGATCGATCGCCGGACGAGTTCGGACGCATCCTGCGTGCGACGCGCGATAACGATGTGCCCGGCGTGTTCCAGCCGGACTACGCGACCGAATCGAAGGCATGGTGCCCATCGACCGTGCGGGTGCGGATCCGGAACTACGATCCCGCGAAACTGCAGCAGTTCTGGAACCGCTACCGCCAGGACATCACCTACAACCTGACGCACCGGAACTGCTCAAGTTCAGTGTCGAACGCGCTCGAGGCGGCGATCGACGGCGCGAGCAGTCGCCTGCACGGCGATCGCGTCGGCTGGGGCAGCCTTCTGCGCGTGCTTGTCACCCCGGAACTGTGGGTCGCAGCGCAAATCAGAAAGCGCGCCGTCACGATGGCATGGACGCCGGGCTTGACGCTCGACTATGCGCGCGCGCTCAGCATGCTTGCCGATCCGCGGCCATTCGCCTGGAGGAGAGTCGCGCGCACCGCCATCGATACACTCTTCCAGCAGCGCAAGACATGGCGCGAACAGGATGCTCAAGCAACACGCTCCCGGAGGTGATGCCTGACTGTAGAGCAATGGCACTGGCTGTTTGCTGGCATAGACATTGACGGCATCGACATTGGCGCGGTGCGGCAGCATCCGGCACGGTAAGACTCGATTCTTGTCAGGCCAGATGGGTTTACTAAAATAGCTCATACAGAGGGCATGAGGCACCCGTTCCGTCGAGGATGGGACTCGTCAGCATCGTTAGTTGTGTTGGAGAACACAACAAGATCTGGAGTCATTTATGTACCAGCAAGCACATTCACTGGCGGTAATTTACCCGCTGGAGACGGGCGAGTGGTTGTTCGCAGCAATCACCGGGCATCAAGTTGTTCACTTCGGACCATTTGAGTCCAGAGATGAGGCAGATGAAATTCTCTCGGCAATGTATCCGGATATGCCAGCGGTAGAGTTGCCTGAACAGGCTAGGAAGCTCGACAGCGATGGCGTGACGATCTTAGGGTATGCCGCAGTGCAGCAGGTAGCGTTTCAAGAGGAAACCGGCAGATAGCCGGAGTGGCACAGTCCGCCAGCCACATCCGGGTGGCTTCTTCATTTGTGGCCGAATGGCAATACCTATTTCCATGTGTAACGTAGCCACGTCACTGCGGAACTCACTGTTTTTCTGGATGGTCCCTTCTGTAAAGGAGTAAAGGAGCAATTGCAGGGGCGCGTTGCCCGGGGGATATGTGTCGCGGCCTGCGCGAATACCAGCAGGAGACAGTGATGAAATCAATCCAAAGGATATGCCTTGCTAGTGTTGTCGGCTTGCTTGCCGCTTCGGCGGTTGGTGCTAGTTTGGCGGATGCAGGAACACTAGCAGCAACGGATGGTGCTCTGCCCATGAACAGCCCGCCCGGAATGCCGGGGCGTCCCGAATCCGGCAGCTTGGCGCCGCCTACCGAATTAGCGGCGAAGCTCAGTGACAACGCGATCACGACGAAAGTCAAAGCCGAGCTCCTTGCCACGAAGGGACTCCGATCCGCCGGGATTCGAGTGAGAACAGAAAACGGTGTTGTGCATCTCGATGGCAAAGTTCAAAACGATTCGGAGAAGCTGACAGCTTTGAACGCTATCCGTGCAGTGGAGGGCGTGCAATCCGTGGTGGACGGCCTGGAGGTCGAGAAATAGCCATCGCTGGCATCACGGCACATCTCGGCGCGCACGGGAAAAGCCATAGTGTCTCTTCGCGTCCGAGCTCCTCTGGAGACGGTAATTGTAGCGTAGGAGAGGTGGTTAGAATTCGCCATCGGACACTGTCCCACAGTTATCAGTACTCGCCTGGTTATTAATCACTTTTTGATGTATTCTGGGTGCGTGGATAAAGATAATTATTGTCTATAAGTTTGTGGCTGAAATAGAATTAAATAATTTAAAATAAAAAAGAACAATTTCAATGTTAGGTCGTCGAATTTGTATGGACAGAGTTGGAGATGTTCCATGCAAGCAATTCGTCATATATGGCGCCGCATGTTCCCTATGTGCAGTCCTACGCTCAAGCACAACGGCCTCTGCGCGCTTACGGCCGGCGCACTTGTTGCATTACTGGCGAGCCCTGGCGCACACGCAACCGATCTTGCGCGCCAGACCATAGGCCCGGTCAGCTACGTTTGCGGAGGTGTTGGCGAGGACGAGCAGCAGGCAATCAAGTCGGAGTCGAAGGATTTTGATATGGGACTGTTATTCACCGAGGGCGCACGCGGTGAGTATCTATCCGATGTGGCAATCACCCTTTCGCGTAACGGAGTCGAGGTTGCATCCTTCCGCTCGAGCGGGCCGCGTTGCCTCATCAAAGCGCCGAGGGCGACTTATCAGGTCGTGGCAACCTACAATGGTGTAGAAAAGCACACCCAATTGCGGATGGGCGATCGGAACGTGCATTTGAATTGGTAGCCGACCGGCGTCGCAATGGCCATTAGGCATTTTCCCAATGCCGCAGATTAGATGCGCGTCACCGTGTGCGCAACAGTAGCGTCACTGGCAGCATCTCCAGCGCCTCGGCCAAGGCCAGGCGGCGGGCGGCTGGAGCCGGGTTCCGGTCCGCGTACCAGGCCTGCGGCGCTCGGCGCCTGYCACAGCGCGGCGCGCAGCGCGACCAGGTCGTCACGCAGCACTTTGCGAGCGCGCGTACGACGCACCGAAGCAAGTCTCGCCGTGAGACGTTGATCTGGTGTTAACGGAATGCACGGCGCGCCATTGGAAGGCGGTGGTGGCGTGGCCCGCATAGGCCACGCGTCAACGCATTCTGGCGACCGTGTCCAGATAGTCGCGCCCCTCGTTCGTGAGGCGGACTTGTTTCGGGTCTTGTGCGGCTCGATGCCGTTTCTATCGAGAAGCACAAGCTCGCAACGCTGAATACACTTCCTTACGCCCCTGTGGGGACTGGGATCGTTGGGAGCGACGTTTGTGGCGTTTGGGGGATTTGCCGCGGAATGTGAGCAAAAAGGCGAGGCCGATGCACCGAAAATCATGCTGTCGACTGCAGGCCACCACCAATAGTCGTCGTGCCTCTTCCTCTCGATGCGCACATCTCCTATCCCTTCGTGAAGATCTCCAGAAGATGCCTGCTCGGATCCTCGAAATAGATTCTGCGGCAGCCATCGTCCGTGCTGACCTCGCCGGGGTGGCGGCGGTATGGGTCCGACCAGTACATCAGATTGCGCGCGCGGATTCGGGCGAGGCTTTGCTCGAATTCGGCGTCGCTGATCAGAAAGGCATAGTGCTGCGGAGCAACATCGCCTTTCGCGTCCATGAAGTCCAGGGTGATCTCGTTGTCCAGCCGTACGGCAAGAAACGGCCCGAACGGCACGGCCGCGGGACGTCCGAGGATCTCGCAGAGGAAGTCTGCGGACGCCTTCTTGTCATGAGAAAAGACGATGGTGTGGTTGAGCTGGATGGCCATGTCGCAATCTCCGGGAAGGGGTACGTGCGTCACGCAGCGGCTGACGCGTGCCACCTTAGCAGGGTACATGGATTTGGGCACGCCGGGCGGGCGTCACGGCCAGCCTCGATGCGGTCGAAGCCTGCGCGCAGATACCCCAGCTAACCGCCAAAGGCCAGGTGCCGGCATAGCCCATTGACCGTTGCCACGAGCGCTCCCATTGTCGGATTACATGCGGTAAATCACGCCGATCCAGGCGCTGCGCGGTGCGCCGGGCGCGACGAACCGCGCGCTGGCGTTGTCTTCCGGCGTCACGTGCGGACGCAGCAGGTTGCCGTTGGGAAACAGGTCGCTGGAGATCTGGCCATAGGTCTCGTAGCGGCGGTCGAACAGGTTAGCCACGCGCGCATAGATCTCGAAATGCTTGTTGACGCGGTAGGACGCCCGCAGGTTCACGGTGGCGTATCCGGGCGTGCTCCAGTCCGCGTACTTGGGTGCCTTGCCGGGCTGCGGGTCGGCGCGCAGGCCGTCTTCGTTGCCGCTGGTCACGCTGCTTGACACGCCAACCAGGTCGGCGCCCAGGGTCAGTTCGGGCAGCGCCTGCCAGTCCACGCCCAGCTTGATGGTGTGGCGCGGCAGGCCGGCCATGCGCATGCCCGGCTTGATATCGATGGTCCGTTCTCCCACCGCGAGCTGCCCGGTGGCCTGATAGGTGGCTTCGAGATAGCTGTAGCCGAGGCGCAGCGTGACATTGCCAAGACGCTGCCGGGCGGACAGGTCGAAGCCCTGGTT
Source organism: Cupriavidus sp. YAF13 (assembly GCF_052113425.1). Lineage (NCBI taxonomy): Bacteria > Pseudomonadati > Pseudomonadota > Betaproteobacteria > Burkholderiales > Burkholderiaceae > Cupriavidus > Cupriavidus sp. YAF13. The sequence goes on along the minus strand of NZ_JBFRDD010000060.1, from coordinate 36,046 downwards.
ACGGGTCCGGTCGAAGTTGGCGAAGTATCCCTGCTGCGTGTTGGGGGCGCGCAAGAAGAGGATGTCATCGTGGTTGTCGATGCGGTAGAACGAGCCGGATACTTCCGTGTCCTTCGAGGGCCGCCAGCGCGCGCCCACTTCATAGGAGTGCGAGACGACCTGCTTGAGGTAAGGGTCGGCCTGCAGGCCGGCGGGCAGGCGGCAGGGCTGGGCGGGATCGGCGCAACCCAGCTCCAGCACTGTCGGCACGCGGTTGTTCTGGGCATAGCCGCCAAATACCGAGACCCCGGCGCCCAGCTTCTGCGTCAGGCCAAGCGCGGGGTTGAGCCGGCGGTAGGTGAAGCTCTCGCTCGGCTGCTCGCTGCCGTCGCTGTTGCGCAGCGTATTGTTCACGGCCACGTGGTTCCAGCGGGCCGAACCCGTCACGAAGGTGCTGGGCGTCACGGCCCAGGTGTCCGACAGGTACAGGCCAATTGCGCGCGAGGTGCCGCTGACGCCGGAGAATAGCGCGTTCGGTGCATTCGGGTCCGCGATCACGCCGCGGTCGTCGGTAAAGGTGCCTAGCTGCTCATACTGCGAGTAAGTCAGGCGGCTGCGGTCGAACGTCAGCCCGGCGTTGAGCAGGTGCTTTTCCGTCTCCCTGGCGAAACTGAACGCCATGCCGACGGACTGCTGCCACATGTGCGTGGTGTTGCGCACCGCCGGATCCAGCGCCGCGCCTTCGCTCCGGGTGAAGCCGCAGCGGGACTTGCGCGGGCTGCCGTCGGCCTTGAAGCCATCTTCGCAGTCTTCCGCGTAGGCGTCGTAGACCGGGTTCACGTCCCCGTTGGTGGTATCGCGGCGGCTGGTGCGCACATAGGCGAGCACGGCGGCGCTGGTCTTGTCGTCGAACCAGTGGCGGCCGTTGAAGGCAGCCTGGGTGACCATGTTCTCGGTTTTGTCGGGATAGGTATAGACGGCACCGCGATTGCTCTCGTAGAGCCCGGGCAGCAGGGCATTGCCGCTCGCGCGGTAGCTCGGCACCAGGCCGTTGCCGATCAGGGTGCTGCGCCCGTGCAGCAAGGAGACGTCCCAGCTGTTGGTCTCGCCCTCAAACCCGGCTTTGAGGAACAGGTTGCCGAGCCGGCCCTCCGAATGATCGCGCCAGCCGTGCTCCTGGAACAGGGTGCCGGCGGCAAAGGCGTGCCAGCCGCTGTCGCTGCGGATGCCGCCCGACAGGTCGGCGCGCTTGCGGTTGCCGCTGCCATAGGAAAGGTCGGCGGTGAGGCCCGGTGAAGTCAGGCCCGAGCGGGTGGTCATGGCCAGCGCGCCGCCAAGCGTGTTGAGGCCGTAAGCGGGGTTGGCGCTGGAGACCAGCGAGACGCTTTCCAGCGCGGCTTCGGGAATCATGTCCCAGCTCACCACATCGCCGAAGGGCTCGTTGACGCGGATCCCGTCCAGGTAGATGGACAGCCCTTGCGGCACACCCGGGATCGACGAGGCGCGAAAGCCGCGGTAGGTGAGGTCGGTCTGGAAGGGGCTGCCCTGGATGTCGTTGACGTTGACGCCGGTGAAGTTACGCGCCAGGTATTCGCCGAGGGTGCCGGTGCGCGTGCCGTTCAGGTCGTCGCCGCTGACTGTCTGCACCGTGTACGGCACCAGATTGCGGTCCACGCCAATGCCCGGCAGCGGTGCGGTGGCTACCACCATGACTTCGGGCAGCGTGGCACTGTCCCCGGATTGCACACCACTGTCCTGTTGTGCAACAGTGGGCATGGCGGCCAGCAATGCCACGGCCAGCGCGATGGCGGTGGCCGCGCTGCGCCGTGGCGCGCCGCGGCGCAGGGTTGCGCCTCCCGGCGAGGCCCTGCGCCTGGGTGGGGGTGGGTTGGCTGGCATCTTGCATCTCCTCGGAACGATCGGCCGGGGCACCTGCGTTGGGTGCCGGCTTGGTGGAAACAACTTGAGGGACGGGGAGCAGGTTCCGTACCTCGGGCTTCGGGAAAACCTCCCGATCCGCGGGCCATCTCTACCGTCCACTGCAATCTCCCGGGGGCGTCATTGCCATGACGATGTCTCGCTATCTGTTAAGCCGCGCCATCTGGATCTGCGCGGCCTGCCTGTGCTGCGCGCTGGTGGCCGCGCTATGGCTCGCGGTGCGCGCCATCGGCGACGAGCGGCGTGGCGCGGACGCCATGGCGCAGCTGATACCGCGCTTGTCGGCCTTGCAGACGGCGGCCCCGGCCGAACGCGAAGCGCATCTCGCCGCCCTGCGCGCCATCAACGCCTCGGCGCAAATGCGCCACCTGTGGCTGCATCTGGAGGATGCAACGGGCCAGGTGCTGGTGAGCGCGCCGCAGCCGCGGGATAGTGCCGCCTGGGGCGGCTTGCTTGCCCTTCCGGGCCTGGGTGCGGATGCGGCGCGGCTGGAAAGCAGCTGGGAGATCCACACCCGCGACGGCGCCACCTACCGCGCCGCCTTGCGCTGGAGTCCGGAGAGCGAAATCCGGGAAGCCAGCGGCGACATGGCCGGCTACCTCGCCATGCTGGCGGTCTATGGCGCGCTGCTGCTGCTTGGCATCCACTGGGCCCTGGGACGGGCCGTTGCCCCTCTGCAACAGATCCTGGAGGCTATCCGGCGCTACGAAGACAAGGACTACAGTGCGCGCCTGCCGCCCATGCGCACGCGCGAGATGGACCAGCTCCGCCGTGCGCTCAACCATCTGGCCGGCGCGCTGGACGAAACCCAGGCGGAGCGCCGCGCCCTGAGCCGCAAGCTGCTGACCGCCCAGGAAAGCGAACGGGCGCGCCTGGCGCGAGAACTGCACGACGAGTTCGGCCAGGTGCTCACCGCGATGCGTGCCGATGCCGCCTACCTGGTGCGCAAGAGCGTCCACGAGCCGGTGCTGCAACTCGTGGCCAACGACCTGGCCGGGCATTGCGCCAGGATCCAGCACGAGGTACGCCATCTGCTGCACCGGCTGCGGCCGCACGGCGTGCGGCCCGACGGCCGGCTGGCTTCGGTGGAGCGCCTGCTGCAGGACCTGGTGCAGGCCTGGCGCGACCAGCCCGGCCAGCACGTGGAGGTGGACTATGCGGTGGCGCTTGGCGGCGTGGCGCCGGGCCCCGAGCTGATCCTGACGCTGTACCGCATGACGCAGGAAGCGCTGACCAACGTGATGCGCCATGCCGGCGCACGCCGCGTGGCGATCCACATTGCTGCCACGGGCGCCGGGGAAGCGGTGCGCTGGAGCGTGGAGGACGACGGCCAGGGCATTGCCGACGTCGCCGCGGCGCTGCAGCGCAGTCATGGCCTGCGGGGCATGCAGGAGCGTGCGTGGGCCCATCTTGGCACGCTGCACATCGAACCTGCCTGCGCCGCGGCCCTCGCCACACCCGGCTGCCGCCTGAGTGCAAGCTTTCCGCTTGCGCAGCAGGCCTTCGCCAAGCCGGTTCAACCACATGGGAGCCAGAGCGAATGAAAACGATCGACGTAGTCCTTGCCGACGATCACGCGGTAGTGCGCACCGGATACCGGCGGCTGCTCGAACTGGAGGAGGGGGTGCGCGTGGTGGCCGAGTTCGGCGATAGCGATGCCGCCTACGCCTGGCTGACGCAGCATCCCGCCGACGTGCTGATCCTGGACCTGTCGATGCCCGGACGCGGCGGCATGGAAGTGCTGCAGCGGCTGGGCGCGCGGGTGCCCGCATTGCGGATCCTGGTGTTCAGCATGCACGACAGCGCTGCCATCGTCAGCCAGGCCATGCGGGCCGGCGCCGCCGGCTACCTGACCAAGAGCAGCGCGCCGGAGGCCCTGGTGGACGCGGTACGCAAGGTGGCCAACGGGCGGCAGGCGCTGTCCGACGATGTCGCCGGCCTGGCCGCCGCCGGCAGCCAGCTTCCGCCCCACCTGGCCTTGTCGCCGCGCGAGTTCGACCTGTTCCGCCTGTTTGCGCGCGGCACGGCGATCGAGGAAGTGGCCGCGCAGCTCTACCTCAGCACCAAGACGGTGGCGAACTACCAGACGCTGATCCGCAAGAAGATGGGCCTGGCCAACCGGGTCGAAATGCATCGCTATGCGATGGAGCACGGCTTCGGCTGAGCCTCTGTTGCAAAACGGGACAGCGTTGCCCCGCGGGCAGGAGCCGTGTTCCGCGGCGGTACAACGCCCGCCAGCGCACTGCACAACGCGCGTCGCTGCCTGATGGCCGGGCGCCCTCCGGGGCGATGCGGGAGAAGGCCCGGCGGCGCACGGTGCACATGCTGCACCGCACATGGCATCGGCCTTGCTCCACTAACCGGCATGAACGCCTCCACCTCAACCTCCACCTCCTGCCGGGCCATGCTTAGTCGTCTTGCTTGCGCGCTGCTGCTCTGCTTTGGCCTGGCCCATGCGCTGGCCAATGCGCTGGCCGCGCCGGCGGAGGCGGCGCAACGCTTTCCGGTGCGCCCGATCACGTTGATCGTGCCGTGGCCGGCGGGCGGTGCCACCGATATCTCGATGCGCGTGCTGGCGGAGCTGGCCGGGCGCGAACTCGGCCAGCCCATCGTGGTGGAAAACAAACCGGGCGCCGGCGGCACGCTGGTGGGCGGCGTGCTTGCCGCCGCGCGGCCGGATGGCTACACCATCGGCCAGTTGCCGCTGACGGTCTATCGCTTCCCGCATCAGCAGAAAACCGCGTGGCAGCCGCTGCGCGACATCCAGCCGGTGCTGATGGTCTCCGGCTACACCTTCGGCATCGTGGTGCCCGTGGACAGCCCCTTCCACACGCTGGACGACCTGATCGGCTGGGGCCGTGCCCATCCGGGGGAGCTGACGGTGGGTTCCACCGGCATCGGCACCACCGCGCACCTGGCCATGGAGGATGTGCTCGGGCGCAGCGGCGTGCGCTACGTGCACGTGCCTTACCGCGGCACCGCGGACCAGATGCTGGCGGTGGCCAATGGCTCGCTGATGGCGGGCGTGAATTCGACCGGCTTCGCGCCCTTCGTGGACAGCGGGCGGATGCGCCTGCTGGCGGTGTTCAGCGCGCAGCGCTCGGCGCGCTGGCCAGAGGTGCCGACCGTCAGCGAGCTGGGCTTCGACCACGCGATCCACAACTCGCCCTATGGCATCGGCGTGCCGCGCGGCACCGACCCGCTGATCGTCAGCCGCCTGCAAGACGCGTTCCGCATCGCCATGTACCAGCCTCGCCACGTGGCCGAGCTGGCCAGGTACGACCAGGAACTGACCTACCTGAACACCGCCCGGTACGAAGCCTACCTGCAGCGCGCCTGGGACGTGGAGCGGCGCTTCGCCGAGCGGGTGGGCACGGCGCTGCCGAAGGAGCACCTGTGATGGCCCCGGAATCCCCGCTGGCGCTGCGCTGTGAGGCCGTGCGCAAGCGCTTTGGCAACCAGCACGCGCTGGACGGCGTTTCGCTCGACGTGCGGCGCGGCGAATTCGTTGCGCTGCTGGGCCCCAACGGCGCAGGCAAGACCACGCTGTTCCAGATCCTCAGTGGCTTGTTCGTGGCCGACGCGGGGCGGGTCACGGTCATGGGGACGGATATGCGGCGCCACCCGGTGCGCGCGCTGGCCCGGCTCGGCATCGTGTTCCAGCAGCCGGCCATCGACCTGGACTTGTCGGTCTTGTCCAACCTGCATTTCCATGCCGGCCTGCACGGGATGGCGCGCCGCGTTGCCGCCGGGCGGATTGCCCGGCTACTGGAGGATTTCGGCCTGGCCGGGCGGGCCGGGGCGGCCGTGCGCGAGCTCTCGGGCGGCAACCGGCGCAAGGTGGAGCTGGCGCGCGCGCTGTTGCACGAGCCCGCCGTGCTGCTGATGGACGAGCCCACTGTCGGGCTCGATCCGGCCTCGCGCGCGCAGCTCGTTGCCGATGCGCGCCGGCTTGCCGCGCAGGCGCAGGCCGGCGTGCTGTGGGCCACGCACCTGGTGCAGGAGGTGGAGCAGGCGGATCGCGTGATCGTGCTGCATCGCGGGGCGGTGCGCTTCGATGGCACCCCGGCCGCGCTGCGCGGCGCGGCCGAGCGTGACAGCTTGGAGCAGGCCTTCCTGGCCCTGACTACCTTCCCAGCATCGCCGACCCGAGCCACCGAGCGAGCCACCGAGCGCGTCCCCGCATGAACAAGCCGCCCACCCTTGGCTTGATCGCCTGCGCCACCGTGGCCGCCACGCTGCTGCTGATTGCCGCCGGCGTGGCCGGTGCCGCCGAAAGCCGCAACGCCAGCGGGCAGGTCTTCGTCTCCAGCGAAAAAGACGACGCCGTGGCCGCCTATAGCGCCACCAGCAGGCAACTGATCGCCGTCTGGCGGCAATGCAAGCGCCCGCGCCACCTGCAGCTGTCGCCGGACCGGCGGCGCCTTTACGTGGCCTGCAGCGACGATAACCGGGTGGACGTGGTCGACGTGGCGAGCCGCAAGACCGTGGCCTCGCTGCCGGTCGGCGACGATCCGGAACTGTTCGACCTCAGTCCCGACGGCCGCACGCTCTACGTCTCCCACGAGGAGGACGGACTGCTGTCGGCCTACGACACCGCGTCCGGCAAGAAGGTGTTTGCCATCAAGGTGGGCGAAGAGCCCGAGGGCGTGAAGGCCAGCCCGGACGGCAAGCGGGTGTACGTCACCTCGGAAGTGGCCAATCTGGTCCATGTGATCGACGTGGCTTCGCGCAAGCTGGTCAAGAATATCCAGGTCGGCAACCGCCCGCGCCGCCTGCTGCTCGCCATGGACGGCAAGGAGCTGTGGGTGACCAACGAACTGGCCGCCAGCGTGAGCGTGATCCGCACCGATACGCTGGAAGTGGTGCAGACCATCGCTTTCACGCCCAAGGGTTTCCGTGCCGAGGACGTGACCCCGGTCGGGCTGGTCGCCAGCAGCGATGGCAAGCGCGCCTATATCGGGCTGGGCCGCGCCAATCACGTGGCCGTGGTCGACGTGGCTTCGCGCCGGGTGCTGGACTACGTGCTGGTGGGGCACCGCGCCTGGGGCCTGGCGCTGACGCGTGACAACGCCTGGCTCTATGTGGCCAACGGGCTGTCGGATGACGTCAGCGTGGTCGACACCGCAAGCAACAAGGCCGTGGCCACGCTCAAGGCGGGCAGGGTGCCGCATTCGGTGGCGATCGATGACTAGCCCGGCGGCCAGGCTGCGCTGGCTGGCCGTGTTCGCGTGGCTTGCGGCCACCGCGCACGCGGCTGACGTACGGGTGGCCGTGGTTTCCATGGCCGGCGATGCGCGCTACGCACCCAGGCGGATGGAGCAACGTTATCCCGGCCAGCCGCAAGGCCGTCCCGTGGACGGCGCGCGCGTGGCAGCGGCGGAATCGCGCTTTGCGCTGGAAGCCGCCGGGCAGGTCCTGCGGCTCGATGCGCAGGAGGCCAGCAGCGAAGCCGAGGTGGGGCCGATGGTAGCCGCGCTGGCGCGCCAGGGCACGCGCTTTATCCTGCTCGACCTGCCGGCTCCGGCGGTCAGGCTGGCGGCGCGCGCGGTCAAGCCCGGCGAAGCGCTGCTGTTCAACGTTTCCGCCGCCGACGATGAACTGCGCGGCGCTGGCTGCGCGCCGCACCTGCTCCACACGCTGCCCAGCCAGCGCATGCAGGCGGATGCGCTGATGCAATACCTGGCGCTGCGCAAGTGGCGCCGTGCGCTGTTGCTGAGCGGGCCGTCGCCGGAAGATGCGGCGCAGCGCGCCGTGCTCACGCAGGCCGCCCGCCGCTTCGGTATTGCGTGGTCGGCGCAGCGCGCGTTCAAGCTGTCGAACGATCCGCGCGAGCGCGAGCTGGGCAATCTCAGCCTGCTGACCACCGGCGTGGACTACGACGTGGTGGTGGTGGCCGATGCCGACGGCGAGTTCGCGCGCAGCGTGCCCTATGCGACCCAGTTGCCGCGCCCGGTGGTGGGTGCCAGCGGGCTGGCCGCCCAGGCCTGGCACTGGGCCTGGGAGCGCAACGGCGGGCCGCAGCTGAACCGGCGTTTCATCAAGGCGGCGGGCCGCCCCATGACCGGCTACGACTGGGCCGCGTGGGTGGCCGTGAAGGCGATCGCCGAAAGCGTGGCGCGTCAGCCCAAGGGCGGCTTTGCCGGYCAGGCCGAGGCCCTGGTCTCCGAAGCGGTGGTGGTGGATGGCTTCAAGGGGCCGCCGCTGTCCTTCCGGCGCTGGGACCGCCAGCTGCGCCAGCCGGTCCTGCTGGCGCATCCCGACGGCGTGGCCGGCGTGGCCCCGGTGGAGGGCGTGCTGCATCCGAAGAACAATCTCGACACGCTGGGCGCCGACGCCGCCGACACCGCGTGCCGGCCAGGCAAATAAGGAGGCGACGCCCGAGCCATGACTACCACCCTGATCCACGCCTGGCGCGCCTTGCGCGCGGTGGCCGGGCGCGAACTGCACAAGTTCTTCCGGCAACCCGGGCGGTTGTTCTCGTCGCTGGTGCGGCCGCTGCTGTGGCTGTTGGTCTTCGCGGCCGGCTTCCAGAACGCGCTCGGTGTTGCCATCGTGCCGCCCTATGACACCTATGTCGAATACAAGGTCTTTGTCACGCCCGGCCTGCTCGGCATGATCGCGCTGTTCAACGGCATGCAGTCCTCGCTGGCGATGGTGTACGACCGCGAGATGGGCGTGATGCGCTTGCTGCTGACCGCGCCGCTGCCCAGGGCCTGGCTGCTCGCCTGCAAGCTGGCTGCCGGCACGTTGCTTTCGTTGCTGCAGATGGTCGCCTTCCTGCTTGTCGCCATGGCCTTCGATGTGACCTTCGCGCCGGCATGCCTGCCCGGCGCGCTGGCCGTGATGGTGCTGGCCGCGCTGATGCTGGGGGCGTTGGGTTTGCTGCTGTCGGTGCATGTGCGGCAACTGGAGAACTTCGCCGGCACCATGAATTTCGTGATCTTCCCGATGTTCTTCATCAGCTCGGCGCTGTATCCGCTCTGGAAGCTGGAGGAGTCCGGCGCCACCGTGGTCTACCAGCTCGCGCGTTTCAATCCCTTCACCCATGCCGTGGAAGCGATCCGCTTTGCCTTGTACGGGCAGGCCGCACCAGTCAGTCTCGCGGTGGTGGCCGCTTGCACGGCTGTGTTTTTCGCCTTGGCGCTGCTGGGCTACGACCCGCAGCGCGGGATGGTGCGCCGCGTGCGCCAGGCCGGGGGGCCGGCATGAGGCATGCCGCTGCGCTGGCAGCTTGCTTGGCGTTCGCCGCGGCGGGCGCGTGGGCATCGGAGAGCCGCGATCCGTTGCAGTCGCCGCAATGGCCGCTGGTGCACAAGGAAGCGCTGCAGCAAGCGCCGTTCGTGTTCGACAGCCGCGTCAAGGTCACCGGGCCGGCCTTTGCCGAAGATCCGATGCGGGTGCCGATCGCCTTCGATGCATCGGCGCTCGGCGAGGTGGATCGCATCGTGGTGGTGGTGGACCGCAACCCGATCCGCAAGGTGCTGGAGTTCGAGCCGCGCAAGGTGCGCCCCTCGCTGTCGTTCCGCTTCAAGCTGGAGCAGGCCTCGCCGGTGCGCGTGGCGGCCCGCACGCCGGACGGCGTGTGGCATGTGGGCGGGGTGATGGTGGATGCCAGCGGCGGCGGCTGCACGGTGCCGGGCGCGACCCGCCGCGATGGCTCATGGAGCACCACGCTGAACCGGGTCGAATCGCGCGTGTTTCCCGGCCTCGGCGGCGCGGGTGGCCGGGTGCGGCTGCGCGTGATGCACCCGATGGACACCGGGCTGGTGGCCGGTATCCCAGCCTTCCATGTGGAGTCGCTGAACCTGCTCGATGCCACCCGGGAAGCGATGCTGCGCCTGACGCTATATGAACCGGTCGCCGAGAACCCGATCTTCTCCTTCGACCTGCGCGGGGCCATCGAGCGCGGCATGACGGTGAGCGGACGCGATAACAACGGCAACCGGTTCGCGGCGCAGGTGACGCCATGAAACGCGTGCTCGGGATCCTGCTATGGCTGGCAGCGCAGGCGGCGCTGGCGCAGGAAGGGGACTACCGCCTGGCGCCACGCCAGGTCGCCGCCGACGTGTGGCTGCTGGAAGGGGCGAACGCGGATTTCACGCCAGACAACGGCTGCAACATCATCAACACCGCCTTTATCGACACGGGTGATGGCGTGGTGGTGATCAATACCGGGCCGTCGCGCCAGTACGGCGAGCAGCAGCGCCGTGCCATTGCTTCGGTCACGGCGGCGCCGGTACGGCTGGTGCTCAATCTCAACCTGCATCCGGACTACTTCTTCGGCAACCAGGCCTATGCCGACGTGGGCGGCAGCGCGCTGGCCGGCACCATCGACGGCGCCCGGCGTGAAGGGCCCGCTTATGCCGACAACCTCTATCGCCTGTGCGGCAACTGGATGCGCGACACCGAACCGGCGCCGCCGCGCCACGTGCTGGCCCCAGGCCGGCGCACGATCGGCAGGCACACCTTCGATCTGATCCGGATGGACGGCCACACCGCCGACGACCTGGTGATCGTGGACCGCAGCGCCGGCATTGTGTTCGCGGGCGGCGTGGCGTTCCGCGAGCGCGTTCCGACCACACCGCACGCGGATCTCAAGCGCTGGCTGGCCAGCCTGGACCATTTGCAGGCGCTGCTGCGCGACAGCGGCGCGCGGCTGCTGATCCCCAGCCACGGACCGGCGCTCGGCAGCGCGGACGCCATTGCGCAGACACGCGGCTACCTGCAGTGGCTGGATGCCCGCATGACCCAGGCGGCATCCGAGGGGCGCGACCTGGCCGAGGTGATCGCCATGCCGGTGCCGGACGCATACGCACGCTGGGGCGCCATGCCGGCGGAGTACCTGCGCAATGTGACGCACCTCTACCCGGCGTATGAGGACGCCGCGTTGAGACGCTGAATCAGGGCAGGCGTGCTGTTCAAATCCGCAACAACGGCAACGGAGTGTTCCGCGCTGGTACGCCATCAAGGCATCGGCAGGCCGCTATTGGGCCGCTATGGGACCGGATACGGGTGTTTTCCATTGGCATGGGAATTGCCAAGAGTCTGTCTGGTGTGTGTGGCACACCGGCGAAGATCGACAACAAGAGAGAGGAGCAGACAATGAGGACGTTACGCGTGATGATGGTGCTCGCGGCAACTACTGCGAGCCTGGTGGCGCAGGCCGCGGTGACCGATGCCATGATCGAGAACGACGCGAAGTCGCCGGGCGACGTGCTGTCGTGGGGGATGGGCCCGCAAGGCCAGCGCTTTTCCACGCTGAACCGCATCAACACAAAGAACATCAGCCAGCTGGTGCCGGCCTGGTCGTTCTCGTTTGGCGGCGAGAAGCAGCGCGGGCAGGAAGCGCAGCCCTTGATCCACGACGGCAAGATGTTCGTGACCGCCTCCTATTCGCGCATCTACGCGCTCGACCTGAAGACAGGCGCCAAGCTGTGGAAATATGAGCACCGCCTGCCCGAAGGCATCATGCCCTGCTGCGACGTGGTCAACCGTGGCGCGGCCCTGTACGACAACCTGGTGATCTTCGGCACGCTCGACGCGCAACTGGTAGCGCTGGACCAGAAGACCGGCAAGGTGGTGTGGAAGGAGAAGATCGAAGACTATGCTGCCGGATACTCCTACACGGCGGCCCCCCTGATCGTCAAAGGCATGGTGCTGACCGGCGTCTCGGGCGGCGAGTTCGGCGTGGTGGGGCGGGTCGAGGCACGCGACGCCAAGACCGGGCAGATGGTGTGGTCCAGGCCCGTGGTGGAAGGCCATATGGGCTACAAGTATGACAAGGACGGCAACAAGACCGAGAACGGCGTGACCGGCACCCAGAACGCCAGCTGGCCGGGCGAGACCTGGAAGACGGGCGGCGCGGCCACCTGGCTCGGCGGCACCTACGATCCGCAGACCGGCCTTGCCTACTTCGGCACCGGCAACCCGGGGCCGTGGAACAGCCACATGCGCAAGGGCGACAATCTGTATTCGGCCTCCACCGTTGCGCTCGATCCCGCCACCGGCAAGATTGTCTGGCACTACCAGAACACCCCGAACGATGGCTGGGACTTTGACGGCGTCAACGAGTTCGTGACCTTCGACCAGGACGGCAAGCGCCTGGGCGGCAAGGCCGACCGCAATGGCTTCTTCTACGTCAACGACGCCACCAGCGGCAAGCTGGTGAACGCTTTCCCCTTCGTCAAGAAGATCACCTGGGCCAGCAGCATCGACCTCAAGACCGGACGACCCAACATGATCGCGGAAAGCCGGCCGGGCGACCCGGCGGCGGGCAGCGATCCGAAGAAGGGCCAGTCCGTGTTCGCCGCGCCGGGCTTCCTCGGCGGCAAGAACCAGCAGCCGATGGCCTACAGCCCGCAGACCGGCCTGTTCTATGTGCCGGCCAATGAATGGGGCATGGATATCTGGAACGAACCCGTGGGCTACAAGAAGGGCGCTGCCTTCCTCGGCGCCGGCTTCACCATCCATCCGCTCAACGAGGACTACATCGGCTCGCTGCGCGCGATCAACCCCAAGACCGGCAAGATCGAGTGGGAAGTCAGGAACTACGCGCCGCTGTGGGGCGGGGTGATGACCACTGCCGGCGGGCTGGTGTTCTGGGGCACGCCGGAGGGCTACCTGAAGGCCGCGGATGCCAAGACCGGCAAGGAACTGTGGAAGTTCCAGACGGGCAGCGGCGTGGTGGCGCCGCCGGTTACCTGGGAGGAGGGCGGCGAGCAGTATGTGGCGGTGGTGTCGGGCTGGGGCGGCGCCGTGCCGCTGTGGGGCGGGGAAGTCGCCAAGCGCGTGAATTTCCTGGAGCAGGGCGGATCGGTGTGGGTGTTCAAGCTGCACAAGAGCTGAATGCTGCCGGACACCATGTAGCGTAGCTGTCCTGCGCGTGCCGGCATCGCACACCGACGCCGGCACGCGCAAGGGCGGGTCGATGATCAGAGCATTGGGATGTAGATATGCAGAAGGCGAAAGGATTCCTGCCGTTGACGGCCACGGTCGCGATGGTGGCGATGGTGCTGTGTGCCGCCCGGGTCGAAGCGGCGCCCGACATGCAGGCGCTGGCTGACAAGAGCGGCTGTTTTTCTTGTCACGGCATGAAGACCAAGGTAGTCGGGCCAGGCTTTGCCGAGGTGGCGGGCAAGTACAAGGGCGACGGGGAAGCACCCGATCGGCTCGCGAAAAAGATCCGCGAGGGCGGGAAGGGCGTTTGGGGACGGATTCCCATGCCGCCGCACGACAATCTCAGCGAGGCGGATGCCAGGAAGCTGGCAGATTGGGTCTTGAGTATCGGATGAGTATCGGATGAGTACCGGATGAACATTGGAAGAGACCGGTGTCAGACCTGACAGTCGGAGAAAAACCGGATACGAAGGAAGGATTCGCAAAGACGTTTCACATCGGCCCGCATGGCTGCCCAGGCACGGTGTGAAACGTCTTTGATTTTTCTGTTCTTGATTTTCTATTTAGCGCTTTCACTACCAGCGCAGTCCGCTTCGCTGCTTAGCCTGAGCGAATTCCCATCGCTGCGGAAGACCATCCCGTGCTCCCGCCCGCGCGCCTGCACCTCGGCCAGCCTGCCCTGTAGCACGATCTCCATGACCTTCCCATGTTCTCCGGACCGATCGCAAACCGGATCCGTGGCGGCGGCATCGCCGGTCAGCAGGAACGCCTGGCAGCGGCACCCGCCATGGTCTTGCGCCTGAGAATCGCAGGATCGGCAAGGCTCCGGCAGCCAGTGCGTGCCGCGAAAACGCTGGAAGGCGTCGCTGTCGCGCCATATTTCGCGCAGCGATTGCGTGGTGACATTCGGCAGGTCGAGCCCGGGCAGCATGCGGGCCGCGTGGCAGGGCAGCGCGACGCCGTCGGGCGCCACACCAAGGAAGGTGGTGCCCCAGCCGTTCATGCATTTCTTGGGCCGTTGCTCGAAGTAATCGGGCACCACGAACAGGATCTTGCACCGGTTGCCGATGCGTGCGCGGTATGCATTCACGATCGCTTCGGCTTCGCGCAGCTGCTCATGCGTGGGCATCAGCGCCTGCCGGTTTTCCCAGGCCCATCCGTAGTATTGGGTGTTGGCCAGTTCCAGGTACTCGGCGCCCATCTCCAGCGCCATCTCGATGATGGCGCCGACATGGGGCAGGTTATGCCGGTGCAGCACGCAGTTCATCACCATCGGATAACCGTGCGCCTTGATCAGGCGCGCCACGCGTTGCTTCAGATTGAAGGTGCGGGTACTGGAGAGAAAATCGTTGAGCTCGCGCGTGGAGTCCTGGAACGATAGCTGGATATGGTCGAGCCCGGCGACGCGCAAGGCGGCCAGCCGCGCATCCGTGAGGCCGATGCCGGAGGTGATGAGGTTGGTGTAGAAGCCCAGCCCGTGGGCATGCTCGACCAGTGTTTCCAGGTCTTTGCGCAGCAGGGGTTCGCCGCCCGACAGGCCCAGTTGCACGGCGCCCAGCGCGCGCGCCTGGGTGAAAACGTCGCACCACTGGGCGGTGTCGAGCTCGGCATCATGCCGCGCATAGTCCACCGGGTTGGAGCAGAAGGCGCAATGGAGCGGGCAGCGGTAGGTCAGTTCCGCCAGCAGCCATAGCGGCGGCCCGGGCGGCGCCATGGCTGCTGGCGGCTCAGACCAGCCAGCCGCGTTCGATGGCATGTTTGACAAAGGCGTGTACCTCCGGTGCGATGCCCTGCACGCCGAAGGCGGACTGCAGGTCGTCGATCAGCATGTCGAGGGTGTGGCTGCCGTCGCAGCGCTGCAAGATGGCAGCCGCGCTGTCGTTGAGCGTGACCATGCCTTCCGGATAGAGCAGGATCCAGCTCTGCTGGGCGTCTTCCCACTGCAGGCGAAAGGTCCGGTGCAGCGTCGGCTTGGTCAGGTCGGCTTCGGTCGGGGTCATGGGTGGGCAAGTTGGATGGCGTCGAGCATCGACCACAGGATGTCGAGCTTGAATTGAAGTATGTCCAGCGCGCGCTGCTGCTGCTCCGGCGTGCGGAAGTAGCCAAGCGTCACGCGCAGGCCGTGATCGACGTCGCGCTGCGCAAGCGGAATGCGTGAGCGGAAATAATCCAGGCCTTGCGCTTCGATCCACGGATAGTGCCCGGGCCAGCCGGCCAGGCGCTCCTTGTGGATTTCCGGGGCGAACATCTCGGTCAGCGAGGAACACACGGCCTCCTGCCAGGGCGCGCGTCGCGCGAAGTTCACATAGGCGTCAACGGCGAAGCGCACGCCGGGCAGCACGTGCCGGTGCGACCACAGCGCGTCCCGCGTGAGTCCCACCGCCTGGCCCAGCCGCAGCCAGGCTTCGATGCCGCCTTCCTGCGTGTCTGTGCCGTCATGGTCCAGGATGCGCACGACCCACTCGCGGCGCGTGGCGCGGTCGGTGCAGTTGGAGAGGACGGCAGCGTCCTTGAGCGGGATGCTGGTCTGGTAGTAGAAGCGGTTGGCCACCCACGCGCGAATCTGCGCCGGCGTGCATTGCCCGGCCGCCATGCGCAGGTTGAACGGGTGGTGGATGTGATAGCCGGTCTCTTTCGCGCGCAGGCGCGCTTCGAATTCGGCGGGGCTCCAGGCCGTGGCTTGTGTCATAGCGTGATTTCCATGCCGTCGTAGGCCACCTCGATGCCGTGGTCCGCCAGCAGGCCGCGCTGCGGCGAGTCGTCCACCAGGATCGGGTTGGTATTGTTGATGTGGATCAGGATCTTGCGTGCCGCGGGCAGGCGGTCGAGCGTCTCGATCATGCCGCCTGGGCCGGACAGCGCGAGATGCCCCATGTCCGCGGCGGTCTTGGCGGAGAAGCCAAGCTGCTGCATCTCGTCGTCGCGCCAGCAGGTGCCGTCCACCAGCACCACGTCGGCGCGCTGCAGTTCGTCGAGCACGCGCGGCTCGATGCGGCCCAGCCCGGGCGCATAGAAGGCGCGCCGGCCGGTGGCGGCATCGACGATGCGAAGGCCGATATTGTCGCCACGCTGCGGCGCGTTGCGGTTGGGGGAGTAGGGCGGCGCCTTGCTCTCCAGCGGCACCGCCGTCAGCATCACGCCATGGAGCGGTGGCACCGTGAAGGGCGCGTCGTCCAGGGCCAGCGTGTGCGTGTCCAGCCCGCAGTAGTGCGACAGCATGCGTGTCAGCGGGAACGCCGTGCCGAGATCCTGCAGTACCGCCGCGGTGGCGTAGACCGGCAGCGCTTGCCGATGCTCGCGCAACATCAGGAGGCCGGTCACGTGATCGATCTGGGCGTCCATCAGCACCACCCCGGCAATCCCAGTGTCGCGCGGCTGGCGCGCCGGCTGCAGCGCTGGCGCCTGGCGCAGCTGCTCGAGGATGTCGGGGGAGGCGTTGACCAGCACCCAGTCCTGTCCTGCGTCGCTCAAGGCGATCGACGACTGCGTACGTGGCGTGGCGCGCAGCGTGCCGTTGCGTACGCCATCGCATTGGCGGCAGTTGCAGTTCCACTGGGGAAAGCCACCGCCTGCGGCCGATCCCAGGACCCGGAGTATTGTCATGGCGCGTATCGATAGGGTTCGTGACGGAGTCGAAGAGCAAAAAGCCCGCCAGCGAGAAAAAAGGCCCGCGGGGAGCGGGCCTTGCCAGGTTGGCGCGTTCAGGCAAAGGGGCTCAGCGGTTGGCGATGTACATCGTGATCTCGAAACCCAGGCGCAGTTCTTTGTAGGCGGGGGTGGTCCAGTTCATGTCTCCTCCTCGGGGGTGGCATAGTTAGTGAATGCATTGCGTTGTCTTGCGGCGGACATCGCCGCGTTCTTTCCGAGGCAACATCCATGCCCGCAGCGCCGCCGCCGTCCCATTGTTCTTTTCTCCGTATGCGGGATGGCCACCGCATGCATGTGCGACAGGCTGGCCCGGCCTCGGGTGATCCATGGCTGGTGCTGCACGGCGGGCCGGGCAGCGGCTGCAGCCCGTCGATGGGGGCGTGGTTCGATCCGTTGCGGCACCGCGTGGTGATGCCCGACCAGCGTGGCGCGGGCCGTTCGCGGCCCGCCGGCACGCTGCGCCGCAATACGGTGGGCGCGCTGCTGGCAGACCTGGAGCAGCTGCGCGAAGCGCTTGGCATCCAGCGCTGGAGCGTGGTGGGCGGGTCCTGGGGAGCCGCGCTGGCGCTGGCCTATGCCGCGCGCTATCCCGACGCGGTGGCGGCCCTGGTGCTGCGGGGCGCTTTCCTGACTGGCCGCGACGATATCCATCGGCTTTTTTCTCTGCGCGGCGGCGCGGTGTTGCGGCGCGTCATGGCTAGGGGCGAGCGGTCGTCCGATGCCCGGGCCCGCCTGCTCACTGTGTCACAAGTGTTGCAAAGTGGTACGCCTGTTCAAAAACTGGACACTGCCGGACAGTGGCAGCGCGCCGAACGGCGGATGCTGGGTCTTGGCCGGATGCAGCCGGTGCGCAAGCCGTGGCGCGAGCGCATGGCGGCGGTGGACAAGTACCGGGTTCAGGCGCATTACCTGCGCCGCCGTGCCGGGCTGGGCAAGCCGGCGCTGCTGAAGGCGGCGGCGCGGATCGGCGCGCGGGACGTGCCGGTGACGTTGCTGCATGGCCGTGCCGATGCGGTCTGCCGGCCGGCCAATGCCCTGCGCTTGCAGGCGGTCATGCCCCAGGCGCGGCTGGTCTGGGTGCCAGGCGGACACTTGCCTGCCGGTGCCATGGCCGAGGCCCTGCGGACAGCCATCCGCGCGGCGGGCGGGCAGCGGTGACAGATCCCACCCGGCGCGGATTCATGGGCGCCCTGCTGGTGATGGCGCTCGGCGGCGCCGGACCGGTCGCTGCACTGGGCCGCGTGGTGCTGGCGAGGTTGCAGCCTGGTGTGTATGTGGCCAGCGCAGCCAATGCCGAGGTGGCGCGGGCCAATGCCGGGGAGGTGGTGCCGACCCTGGTCCATGTGACCGGAGCCGGGGTGCTGGTGGTCGACCCGGGTCCGCATCTGGCCTGGGGGAAGGGGCTGCTGGCGGCGATCCGGGCAGTGACGCCCGAGCCGGTGCGCTGGGTGGTCAACACCCATGCGCATCCCGAGAACGTGCTGGCCAACGCGGCGTTCGCGCGCTTGCGGCCGCGCCCCGCGTTCCTGGCCTCTGCCGCCACCGCTAGCCTGATGCGCCAGCGCTGCGAGGCGTGCCTGGCCCGGCTGGCCGCGCAACTGGGGCCAGCCGCGATGCGCGGCACGCAGATCGTGTTGCCTGAACCCGGCTTGCGCCATGGCGATCGCCTGCAGACCGGCGCCACCGCATGGGAGGTGCAGGTCCACGCTGGGGCCCATAGCGCTTCGGATACTGTGCTGTATGCGCCGCGGCGGCGGCTATTATGCGTGGGCGGCCTGGCCTACCGCGACCGCGTTCCGGAGATGCAGGAGGCGTCCCTGCAAGGCTGGCGGCGCGCGCTGCGCGCCGTGTCCGCGCTACCCGCCGATATCGTGGTGGGCACCGCGCTGGGCACGCCGGCGCAAACGCTGGCGCCCACGCTGGCCTACCTGGACGCGTTGGCCGGCGGCGTCGCCGCCGCACTGGAAGCGGGCGGCGATGCGGCGCGCGTGCTCAGCCCGGCCGCCGCCGAGCCGTACCGCCATTGGCGCTATTTCGCTGCGCGCCATCCCTTGAATGTGCAGCACGCCTGGCGCGAACTGGAAGACCTGTGGATGAACGGCGAGCCGCTGGCCTGAGCGCCGGCCGGCGCGCACGGCTGCCGTCTCAGCCACCTTGCTGCGGCAGCGCGTTGGCCTCGTCCAGCTTCCGGTAGACCGTGTTGCGCGAGATGCCGAGCGCCTTGGCCGCCGCGGAAATATTGCCGTGGTGCGCCTTGACCGCGGCGACGATGGCCAGCGCCTCGACGTCGGCCAGGCGGGTGGGCTGGGCGCGGGGCGCGGCCTGCGCGGCGCGCTCGCCGTCCGGCGCGGCGTCTGCCGCCACCGTGGCGCCATGCGCGGGATGGGTGGTGGCCTGGCGTGCCAGCCGGTCTTCCAGGAAATCGTCGGGCAGGTGGTCCTCGGTGATCTCCGCCTCGCCTTCGGCCATCAGGCGCGCGGTGCGCAGCAGGTTGCCGAGCTGGCGGATATTACCCGGCCAGTGATAGCTGCGGAACATCTCCATGACCGAATCCTTGATGCGCGGTCCCCCGCTGGCCTGGCCCTCGCGCAACAGCTTGTTGGCCACCACATCGAGGTCGCTGCGCTCGCGCAATGCCGGCAGCCGCACCACGAGGCCGTTCAGGCGGTAGTAAAGGTCTTCCCGGAACATGCCATTGGCCACCTGCTCCCGCATATTGCGATTGGTGGCGCAGATCACGGACACGTCGACGTGGATCACCTTGCTGCTGCCCAGCGGCGTGACCGCGCGCTCCTGCAGCGCCCGCAGCATGCGCGCCTGCAGGTGCAAGGGCATATCGCCGATTTCGTCGAGGAAGAGGGTGCCGCCATTGGCCAGCAGCATCTTGCCGATGCCGCCCTTCTTGCGGGCGCCGGTGAAGGCGCCTTCTTCGTAGCCGAACAGCTCGGATTCGATCAGCGTCTCGGGTATCGAGGCGCAGTTGACAGCGATGAAGGGCCCGGCATGGCGCGGGCTGTCGGCGTGGATGGCACGGGCCAGCAGTTCCTTGCCGGTGCCGGTTTCCCCCAGCACCATGACGGGAATATCCTTGCCGATCACCTTGCGCAGCTTGGTGATGACGCTTTTGATCTGCGCATCGCCGGTGTCCAGGTCGTCCAGCCCGGGCTGGGCCGGCTGCGTGGCCGCGCGGTGGGGCAGGGAGGTGGCTTCAGGCCTGCAGTCCGTTTGCGCGCCGCCACGGTCGATGGCCACCGCCGGAACGGAAGCGGCGGGCGCTTTCCACTCGATGCGGGCGCTGACCTTGACGCCGCTTGGCAGCGGCAAGTGCACGACGCCCCCCTGGGCCTTGCGCTCGGCGTCGAACAGCTGCGACAGCGACAGGCCGAACAGTGAGGAGAAGGTGTGCGCGTGCAAGGCGCCGACCGACATCCCAAGCTGGAACTGCGCGCTGCGGTTGGCCGACAGGAAGCGTCCGCCCGGCGTAAAGGAGGCGATGCCCTCGACCAGGGTGCCGATAAACTCCGCGCGCGAGTGGAAGCGGACACACACCATGTCCTGGAAGGCATTGGCGAACAGCTGGTTCTCGATCATTTGCGCCGACATCCGCACCAGCGCCATGGTGTGCTTGTGGAACCCGCGCTGGTCACCCGTTACGTCGAGCGCGCCGACGGTCTTGCCGTAGGCATCGAGGATGGGCATGCACGAGCACGTGAGAAAGCGGTTGGCCTCCAGGAAATGCTCCGCGCCGTGGACCAGCGTGGCCTTGTTCTCGGCCAGCGCGGTGCCGATGGCGTTGGTGCCCCGGCTTTCCTCGGACCACAGGGCGCCGGGCTGCAAGGCCACCTTGCTGGCCTTGGCCAGGAAATCGTCATCGCCCAGCGAGTGCAGGATCAGGCCGGCAGCGTCCGTCAGGATCACCATGCTCTGCGTGTTGACGATCTGGTCATAGAGTGTCTCCATGACCGGCAGCGCGTAGGTAAACAGCGACTGGCTGCGCTCGATCTGGGTATTCAGCTCGTTCTGGAGCACCGGGCAGAAGTCCGGCGATTCATAGGGCCGCAAGCCATAGGATTCGGAGCGCTGGTGGGCCTGGGCGATCAGGCCGGGCCGGTCGCCCTCCGCCGGGTTGCCCTCCGCCGGGTTGCCCGTTACCGCCGGCGAGGCGCCGGGCACATGCGGGCCAGCGGCCGCTTGGAAAGTCATTTTTCTGTCTCCTGTGGAAGTCGCCCGCGATCTGTGCGCGGGTCGTTCCGAGTCCTGGCGTGATCGACATGGCCCGGAAGTGTTGCGTCATGAAGCAAAACGCTTGCCAGGGTGTTGCATTCCAGGGCACTGGTATTGGCCGGCTGTGTCACACGCTAACCATTTGCCGGGGGCCGGCCCGGTTTTTGGCCCACTTTGCGCTTGGTACGGCTTTTGCGGAAGTCACCTTCAAAACGCGTTCAACAACTGGAGGTGACACTGATGAAAACACCACGCCGCACACTTGCCCTGATTGCCATCTGCACGCTCCTGGCCGCAGCGCTGCCCCAAGCCGCATCGGCTCATGGCGACGTCACGCCGCAAGCCGTGGACACCAAGACACTACCGCAACTCGGCGAAGAATGGCGTCCGGATAATCCATACAGGAGCGGCGATGCGCAGCAGGAAGCACTGCGTATCGGCTCCTCGGCCTACAACCAGAACTGCGCGCGCTGCCATGGCCTGGAAGCGGTGTCCGGTGGCATCGCGCCGGATCTGCGCAAGCTGGATGGCGATTGCACGGCGCTGGCCAACGCGAAGAAAAAGCAGGAATGCATGGGCGAGGTCTCGCAATACTTCACCGCCACCGTGCGCAAGGGGCGTACGCGCGACGGCCGGGTCTACATGCCGCCGTTCGACGGCGTGCTGAGCCAGGAAGCCGTCTGGTCCATCAAGACTTACCTCGAATCGCGCCACGAGTAAGGGGGAGGCGGGGGCTGCCCGCGCATCCCCGGATTCCCGTACCCCCCGGATTCACAACCACAACGATCAAAAAAACAGGAGACCTCCCATGCGCGCCAGCTCTTTTCGCGGCCTCGCACCCTCCATGCCAGTCCAGGCTGGCCTGCGTCGCCTGGCCGGCGCACTGCTGGCGGTTGCCGCGCTCGCCTGCGCCCAGCCGTCGCTGGCCGATATGGCCAAGATCCGCCAGAGCGGGACCTTGAAGGTGGCCGTCTATAAGAGCCTGCCGCCATTCTCCACGGCAGCGGGCAACCTGTTGCCGGGCATCGACGTGGCGCTGGCGAAGGCCCTGAGCAAGCAGATGGGGCTGGCGGTGTCGCTGCTGCCGTTCGATGGCGACGAGAACATGTCCGACGACCTGCGCAACATGGTCTGGCGTGGCCATTACCTGGGCTATGGCCCGGCGGATGTGATGCTGCATGTGCCGGTGGACCGTGCGTTCATGCGTGCGAACGACAAGGCGCTGATCTTTGCGCCCTATCACCGCGAGATGTTCGTGCTGGTACACGACCGTGAGCGCGTCTCCGAGGTCCGGCAGCTAGGGGATCTGGCCGGGCAGCCTACCGGCGCGGAAGCCGGCTCCGCCGGTGCCAATGCCCTGTTGTCCGGGGCGCAGGGCGCGCTGCGCGACAAGGTGAAGATCTATCCCGGGCCAGACGAAACGCTGCGCGCGCTGTTTGCCGGCGAGATTGCCGCGGCAATGGTCACGCGCTCGCAATACGAAAGCGCGCTCAAGGTGGCCGGCCAGTCCGCCGCGCGTTTCGCCGCCGTGGACGTTGCCTCGCCGCTGCTGCCCGCGCGCGGCTGGGCCATCGGCATGGCGGTCAAGGCCGACGAGAGCGAGCTCGCCGAGTCACTGCAGAACGCGCTGGACGCGATCCGCCGCAGCGGCGAGCTGCAGCAGATCTTCGCGCAGTACGGGGTGTCGCTGCAAACGCCGTGAGGTTCTCCAGCCGTAGCATCGGCATTGACCGCGATCTGCATGGTGGCGCCAGGCCACCCTCGCCATACGCAATAGGGGGCCAGTGCATTGGCAAGTGGCGTCACTCGAGCTGAATCTCTGCGTCGAACCGGACCTTGACCTGCAAGGCGGCCAGCTCCAGCGTGACCACGACCGGGAAGCGTTCGGTTCCGGTGATGGTGCCGGCGGCGATCGCCTTGGACACCGCCAGCTCGATTTCCCGCTGCGAGCTCACGCCGACGACCTTGAGGAACTTGCGGATGCTGAGGTTGAAGGTTTCTTCGTTCATTGCGCTCTCCTGGCTGCTACCACAAGGAAAGACTAGGCGCTGGGCTGCGTTTTTGCTGCCTGAAGTGGATCCGGCCCGCGTGGCCAACCGCGTGGCCAACCAGGAGGCCACGTCAAAACGGGGACTACATGGCGCAACGGCGGCTGGCAAAGCGGGTCTGGTGGCACCGGCTGTGCCTCTTGCGTTCCTGGCGGCATTGCCTGCCATTGGCCGCCATTGGCCGGCACTGTCTCAAATTGAGACGGTGTGCCGCCCGCTTCGCAGCAAGGGTGCCGGCTTCGTGCTTGTCCGCTAGGTGAAAACCATGTTCCGCGCCGTCATGCGCTTGAAAACAGAGGGGGCCTCACTTACAGTTCCTCTCCAGCGCGCGCGCCCCCGCCGCGGCAGCAGCGGCAGTTGCCGCCATGAGAACAGGACCGTACGGAGACGACTGAATGAGGCATGCATCGATTGGGCCGGCAACGGACGTGCAGCTCGCGAGACGGAATTTTTTCGACGGGAAGCGCATTCCTCCCGGGACCGTACCTGACCTGATTGCCAGAAGCTGGCAGCGCGCCTCCAGCGCCGGCATGCGGCCCGAGGATCAGGCGCTGTTCAGCACGGCTGTCTCGCGCACGCAGCTGCAATGGATCGAGGATGAACATCGGGTGCTGATCGATGCCTCCGGCGAGGACATGGAGATTCTGGCGCGCGCGTTTCCCGCACAGCACTGGCTTGTGTTTTGCACCAACGCCGACGGCATGATCGTCAGCTCCAACGCGGGCACCCGCGCCGGGATTGGCCCGGCTGCCGCGGCMGTGCTCCGGGGCGGCAAGCGCGTATGCGAGAGCTCGCTCGGCACCAACGCGCCGGCCTGCGTGCTGATCGAAGGCGGCGGGGCGGTGGAGATACGGCGCGGCGAGCATTATCTCAATGAGCTTGTCGACGTGGTATGCGCGGCGGCGCCGATCTACGACTGCCACGACCAGCTGATCGGCGTGATCGACATCACCGGTTTCGGCGTGGACCTGCCCAGCTACGCGCTTGGCCTCGTGCAGTCGGCCGCCATGTCGATCGAGAACCGGCTGTACGCCAGGCTGCATGGCTGCCGCATCTTGCATCTGCATCATGACCATCGCATGCTGCATACGCCGGCCGAGGGCATTGTCGCGATCTCGGGCGATGACGTGATCGTGGCCGCCAACCGTGCCGCTCGGCAGATGCTGAAACTGCGCGGCGCTGGCGGTGCCGGTACCGAGCTGCGCCAGGTCTTCGCCAGCGGTCTGCATGGCACGGCGGCCTCCCGCCATGCCTCGCTGAGGGCGCTTGGCGGCGAGCGCTTCTTTGTTTCGCTCGACCAGACCATGGCGCCGATGCGCGCGCGCCGGCAGCATGGCAGCGATGGCGGCGACGGCGCCAAGCTGGCCGACGGCGGGTCATGCGTGATTGCCGATGCGGCGCTGTCGCGCACCGTCGAGAAGGCCGTGACCGTGATCCGCGAGCAGGTGCCGGTGATCGTGCTGGGTGAGACAGGTACCGGCAAGAGCATGCTGGCGCGTGCCCTGCACGAGGCCAGCCGGCCGGGCGAAGCCTTCGTCTCGCTCAACTGCTCGGCGATTCCCGAAAGCCTGGCCGAAGCCGAACTGTTCGGCTATGCCGACGGTGCATTTACCGGCAGCCGCAAGGGCGGCAGCGCAGGCAAGATAGAACAGGCCAATCATGGCACGCTCTTCCTGGATGAGATCGGCGATATGCCGCTGGCGCTGCAGACCCGGCTGCTGAGCGTGCTGCAGGAGCGCAGCCTGACCCGCATCGGCAGCAGCAAGCCGGTGCCGGTCGATATCTCCGTGATCTGCGCGACCCACCGTCATCTTCCCGACCTGGTGCGCGAGGGCACCTTCCGGGAGGACTTGTTCTACCGCCTGAATGGCATGTCGGTGCGCATGCCTGCCCTGCGCGAGCGCACGGACATGCCCGAGCTGGTGGCGGCCGTCCTGCAGTCGCTCGCGCGCGGGCGGTCCAAGCGGCTCGACGCCGATGCCATGGCCCTGGTCATGTCGCACCACTGGCCCGGCAATGTCCGCGAGCTCCACCAGGTGCTGCGCGCAGCCATTGCCTTGTCCGGCGATAGCGAAATCGTGGGGCGCGAGCATTTCGACGACTGCTGGGTGGCGGCCGCGGCCAGCACACCGGCGCTGGAGGCGCGGCCCGCCCTTGGCCACTCCACCGTCATGGCGGATGTGCAGAACGAACTGATCCACAGGACCCTGGCTCAGCTCAGTGGCAATCGCTCGCAGGCTGCGCGCGCACTGGGCATCTCGCGCGCCACCCTGTATCGCAAGCTGGCGCGCCACAACCCCGGCTGAGCGCAGCCGGACTAGCGCCCTCAGGGCCCCCGATGATCGCGTGCGCGGTTATCGGGGGCCTTTTCTTTTTCCCGGCATGTCTCAGTTGTGTCGAGACACCGGCGCAGTTTGAGACAGCAATACGGCGCCGCTTGCACGCACGGCTGCATCCATCAGGCTTGGGGAGCGGCTGCAACGAGCTGCAACGGGCTGCAACGCGCGGGATGACGTGGATTCGGCGGCGGGCGAGCGCGCGCACGGTGTGCTGGGCACGGCCTTTGCAGTAAGCAGTACGAGCGCATGAGCGCTACCTGCACAGACAAAGGAGACAGACAATATGCCAAGCAATGCAGCACTGGTGATCGGCGGCAAGCTGGTCGAGGGCGGGGCCCTGCTGGACGTGATCAATCCCGCCACGGGCAAGGTGTTCAATACGGTATCCCGCGCGACCGAGCGCGATGCGCACGCGGCCGTGGCGGCGGCCAAGGCGGCCCAGCCGGGCTGGGCGGCGCTCGGGCTGCCAGCGCGCCGCGCCTTGCTGCTGCGCTTGGCCGACGAAATGGCGGCCAACGCGGAAGACCTCGCCGCGTCGCTGGTGCTGGAGCAGGGCAAGCCGCTGGCCGAGGCGCGCCAGGAGCTGCAGTTCGCGCTGGCGTTCGTGCGCCATATCGCCGGCATGGAACTGCCGGTATCGGTGGTGCAGGACGATGCCACCCATCGCATCGAAGTCCATCACAAGCCGCTGGGCGTGGTCGCCGCCATTGCCGCGTGGAATTTCCCGGTGCTGATCGCCGCCTACAAGATCGCGCCCGCGCTGCTGATGGGCAATACCGTGGTGCTCAAGCCCGCGCCGACCACGCCGCTGGCTTCGCTGCAGCTCGGCGCCATCGCCAACGGCATCTTCCCTGCAGGCGTGCTCAACGTGATCACCGATCTCAACGATCTGGGCGGCTTGCTGACGTCGCATCCCGATGTGGCCAAGGTCTCGTTTACCGGCTCCACCGCGACGGGCAAGAAGGTGATGGAAAGCGCCGGGCCCCGCCTCAAGCGCATCACGCTGGAGCTTGGCGGCAACGACGGGGCCATCGTGCTCGACGACGCCAACGTAGCGCAGATCGCGCCCAGGATCTTCGGCAGCGCCTTCTACAACTGCGGGCAGGTATGCCTGGCGCTCAAGCGCCTGTACGTGCATGCCGCGATCCATGACGAGCTTTGCGATGCGCTGGCCGAACTGGCCAGGCAGGCCGTGGTTGGCAACGGCGCCGAGTCCGGCGTGACTCTCGGGCCGCTGCAGAACGCCATGCAGTTCGACAAGGCCGGCCGCTTCCTGGCCGCGGCCCGGCGCGACGGCAAGGTGCTGGCCGGTGGCGCCGCGCTCAAGGGCGATGGCTACTTTATCGCGCCCACCATCGTGCGCGACCTGCCCGACACCAATGCGCTGGTTGCCGAGGAACAGTTCGCGCCGATCCTGCCGGTGCTCCGGTACGAAGACCTGGACGATGCCGTGGCGCGCGTAAACGGCTCGCCCTACGGCCTGGGCGGCTCGGTGTGGTCGTCCGACCAGGCGCGTGCCTACGCCGTGGCGCAGCGGCTCGACGTGGGCACGGCCTGGGTCAACCATCACCTGCATTTCGGCCCGCACATCCCCCTGGTGGGCGCCAAGGAGTCCGGCGTGGGCGTGGAGTTCGCCGCCGAAGGCCTGGCCGAGTATGCGCAACTGAGCGTGATCAATATCGCGCGCCAGCAGGCAGCCTGAGCACCTGCGGCATCCCGCCCGTCAGACCCGGCACGGCCCTCTGGCTGTGCCGCGGCATGGGCACACAACAAAAAATGGAGGAGACATGCAACAACAAGGACCGGCCATGCGCCGGAGGATGCGTTCGTCCCTGCGCTATGGCGGCGCCATCGCGGCCCTGCTGCTGGCGGCAGCGCCCGCGCACGCCATCGACGTGGACGCCGGCGACTATACGGCGCTGCCGGCAGGCACCAACCTGGCCATGCTTTACTACCAGCACGCGGAGCGCGACAAGGTCTACGCCAGCGGCAGGCAGGTGGCCGGCGGCAACCTGAACTCGGATATCGGCATCGCGCGCTATGTGCATTTCGTGGACATCGCCGGCTTCACCGTCGACCCGCAGATCCTGCTGCCGTTCGGCAACCTGCGCGGGCGCGACCAGCTGAGCGGGCTCGGCAGCAGCGGCGGCATGGGCGATCCGATCCTGGCCGCGACCGTATGGCTGGTCAACCAGCCGCAGCAGAAACGGTACTTCGGCATTACACCGTTCCTCTACGTGCCGGTTGGCAGCTACGACAAGGAGCGGGCACTCAACCTTGGCGAGAACCGCTGGAAGTTTGCCTTGCAGGCGGGCTACATCACGCCACTGGCCGGCAAGTTCACCCTCGACCTGATTGCCGACGTGACCTTCTATGGCGACAACAACAAGTTTGGTGCGGCCTCGGCCACCCTGAAGCAAGCCCCGCTGTTCCAGGGCCAGGGCTGGCTGCGCTACAACGTCACCGACACCTTCGACATCCGTGGCGGGCTGTCCTACACGGCCGGCGGCGAAAGCAAGGTGAACGGCGTCTCCCGCAACGACAACACCAATACTTCCAAGTTTTTACTGGGGATGGCGTGGTTCCCGACCCCGGCCGTGCAGGTGCTGGGCATCTATGGGCAGGACATCTCGGTGCGCAACGGGCCGATGGAAGGCAGCCGTTTCAATCTTCGCGTGCTCAAAGCATTTTGACCGGACCGGACAAGGAAAGCAGACCATGATGAGAACAAGCAGGAGCAAGCAGGACAGGGCAGCCGCGCTGTGGCTGGGGACGGCCGCGGCGCTTGCGCTGGCATCGGCGGCGGGCGCGGCGCTCGGCGCCGACGCCGCGCCCGCCAGGGCGCTCACCGTGCAAAAGGTGCGTGCCATCACCGCCGCTATCGACGGCGCGGCGATCCGCGCCAATGAGCGTGGTACCGCCAACTGGCCTTCCTACGGGCTGGACTACGCGGAAACGCGTTTCAGCCAGCTCGACCAGGTCAACACCGGCAACGCCGCGCAGCTGGGCCTGGCCTGGTCCTATGACCTGGAATCGACGCGCGGGGTCGAGGCCACGCCGCTGGTGGTCGACGGCGTGATGTATGTGACGGCGCCGTGGAGCGTGGTCCACGCCATCGACGCGCGCACCGGCAAGCGGCTCTGGACCTACGATCCCAAGGTGCCGCGCAATCTCGGCTACAAGGGTTGCTGCGACGTGGTGAACCGCGGCGTGGCGGTCTACAAGGGCAAGGTTTTCGTGGGTGCCTTCGACGGCCGGCTGGTGGCCATCGACGCCGCGACCGGCAAGAAGGCGTGGGAGCAGGACACCGTGGTGGATCACAAGTTCTCCTACACCATCACCGGCGCACCGCGCGTGTACAAGGGCAAGGTCATCATCGGCAACGGTGGGGCAGAGTACGGCGCGCGCGGCTACATCACTGCCTACGACGCCGAGACCGGCGCGCAGCGGTGGCGCTGGTTCACGGTGCCGGGAGACCCCGCCAAGCCGTTCGAGAACGAGGCCATGGCCCGCGCGGCCGGCACCTGGGACCCGAGCGGCAAATACTGGCTCAATGGCGGCGGCGGCACCGTGTGGAACACCATGGCCTTCGACCCCGAGCTGAACCTGATGTATATCGGCACGGGTAACGGCGCGCCCTGGAGCCGCAAGCTGCGCAGCCCCGGCGGCGGCGACAATCTCTACCTGGCCTCGGTGGTGGCGCTCAATCCCGATACCGGCGAATACGTCTGGCACTACCAGGAAACGCCGGGCGACAATTCCGACTACACCTCGACGCAGGACATCATCCTGGCCGACCTCAAGATCGACGGCCAGCCGCGCAAGGTGATCCTGCACGCGCCGAAGAACGGCTTCTTCTTCGTGATCGACCGCACCAACGGCAAGTTCATCTCGGCCAAGAACTTCGTCGACGTGAACTGGGCCACGGGCTACGACAAGGATGGGCGGCCGGTCGAGAATCCGCTTGCCAGTACCAGCCTCAAGCCGGTCGATATGGTGCCCGGCCCGTTCGGCGCGCATAACTGGCATGCCATGTCGTTCAACCCGCGCACCGGCCTGGCCTATATTCCGGCGCAGCACGTGCCCCTGACCCTGGCGGACGACAAGGCCTGGGCGCGCAACCAGAAGGATTCCCAGGAGGCGCACAGCGGGGTGGGGTGGAACCTCGGCATGCTGGTCAATGCCGAGCCGCCGACAAGCAAGCCGTTCGGCAGGCTGATCGCATGGGACCCGATCGCGCAGAAGGCCGTCTGGCACCAGGACTATGCGGGACCGTGGAACGGCGGCACGCTGACCACGGCCGGCAACCTGGTGTTCCAGGGCACTGCGGACGGCCGCTTCATCGCCTATCACGCGGCTAGCGGCGAAAAGCTATGGGAGGCGCCGGTCGGCACCGGGGTCGTGGCCCCGCCGGTCACCTACCTTGTCGACGGCAAGCAGTATGTCTCGATTGCGGTAGGGTGGGGTGGCGTGTTCGGCCTGAGCGCACGCGCCACCGACCGCAAGGCGCCCGGCACGGTCTACACGTTTGCCGTGGGCGGCAAGGCCAAGGCCGCCGAAGCGGCAGCGTATCCGATGGCCGAGTTGTTGTCCGGCGTCAAGTACAACCCCGCCCATGTGCAGGAAGGGCAGAAGCTGTACGTCAACAACTGCGTGTTCTGCCATGGCGTGCCGGGGGTGGACAAGGGCGGCAATATCCCCAATCTGGCCTACGTCGGGTCCGGCCTGATCGAGAACCTGGGCAAGATCGTGTTCAACGGTCCCTTCGTGCAGCAGGGCATGCCGGATTTCACCGGCAAGCTGACGGCGCAGGACGTGGTGAAGATCCAGGCTTTCATCCAGGATACGGCAGACGCAGTGCGGCCAAAGAAGCCCTGAGCTGTATCGGGGCGCGAACGCATCAGGGAAGGCCGCCGGCGCAACACCGGCGGCTGCCTCCGGGCCCAGCCTGTGCGCGGCGTCACAGCGGCTCAACCAGCCGCTTGTTGCTGTTGCGGCAGTATTCCGCACAGGCCGCGCGTGCCGAGTTGGCGGCGCCATGCACGAACAGCGGCGCGTCGGCACGCCGCGACATCGACACCACGATCGACGGAGGCGCGGGCTGCAGCGGTAGCTCCACGACTTCGCCGCTCTCGATCAGCTTGTCGACAAACAGGCGCGGAATCGCGGCCACGCCGAAACCATCGCGCACGAGCTGCACGATCACGGCAATCGACGGCGACCCGGTAATGCGGGTTTCCGAAAGCGGCACGCCGAGGGCGCCCGCGAGTTTGGCCACGATGTCCTCCAGCGCGCGATGCGGCGCGGTCCCCCGGCCGAACGTCAGGATGGGATGTTGCAGCACCTGGCTGGCGAGCGAGCCGCGCGTGTGCGACAGCAAGCCTGCGCGCGCTACCCAGTGCACGGGATAGTTGGCGAGTGCATTGCACACCACGTTGCTTTCATCGCTGCCTTCGACGCGAATGATGAGATCGAGCTCGTCGGCAATCAGCTTGCGCTGCAGCACCACGCTCACATCGGCGGTCAGTTCGACTTCCAGCTGCGGGTAGTCCGCGGCGATCCGTCGCATGTAGTTCGGCAGCCAGCTGTGCACCACGGTCTCGATCACGCCCAGGCGCAGGCGCCCGCGGATCTTGCTGTCGCCAGAGGCGGCGGCCTGCAGCCGCCGTGCGGCCTCTACCACTCCCTTTGCGTACCCGAGCAGGTACTCGCCATTGGGCGTCAATCGAAATTCGCGGCTCTCCCGGTCGACCAGCGCGGTTTGCAGCTCATCTTCCAGTGCCTTTATCCGTTGGGAAATGGCAGCGGGCGTCGCATGCAGCGCGGCTGCCGTCGCACGAAAGCTGTGCAGTTTGGCCAGCGTGACGAAGGTTTCGAGGAATCGCGTATTCATCAGGCTGTAGCGTGGATCGCTGGAGAAAGCGCTAAGTTGCCAGGGACATCCCGACAGTTGGTGCTAATTCCGGTTTGGCACCAGCTCGGTGCGGCTAGGGGAAACCCGTAAGGTTGTTAAGAAAATCTATACAGAGGTGCCAACAAAAAGTCGTTGGCGATAAAAAATTTTACTCTCTATCGTTCAAGGCAACCACGACGACGTCATCACGACATGAGAACGCAGATGCCCGAAGACCTGATGCCTTTCGACTTTCGCCGGACCGTGCGCAGCGGGCAGTTCCGTGGCCCCACCGCAGGCTATTGCGGCGACTACGCCCAGGCCAACCTGGCCATCCTGCCGTCGGCGCACGCTAGCGATTTCCTGCGCTTTTGCCAGGCCAATCCGAAGCCGTGTCCGTTGCTGGGCGTCGGTGAGCCTGGACAATGGCATGTGCCGGTACTCGGGCGCGAGGTGGACATCCGCAATGATGTGCCGGCTTACAACGTTTATCGCGACGGGCGGCTGGCCGAAGAGGCCGAATCGCTGGCCGACCTGTGGCAGAACGATTTCGTGGTGTTCGCCATCGGCTGCTCGTTCTCGTTCGAGCACATGCTGGCGCAGGAAGGCATCCCCTTGCGGCATGTCGAGGAAGGCCGCAACGTGCCGATGTACCGCACCAGGATCGCGAACCGGCGCGCGGGCGTTTTCGGTGGCGAGCTGGTGGTGTCGATGCGGCCCATGCGCGGTGCCGAGGCGATTCGCGCCGTGCAGATCACCAGCCGTTTCCCCGCCGTCCATGGTGCGCCAATCCACATCGGCGACCCGGCCGAGCTGGGCATCGAAGACCTGGCCAAGCCTGAGTTCGGCGATCCCGTCACGATCAAGCCAGGAGAGCTGCCGGTCTACTGGGCCTGCGGCGTCACACCCCAGACCGCGATCATGGCCGCGAAGTTGCCGCTGGCGATCGCGCACAAGCCCGGCCACATGTTGGTGACCGATATCAAGAACGCCT
This sequence comes from Cupriavidus sp. YAF13, assembly GCF_052113425.1. NCBI lineage: Bacteria > Pseudomonadati > Pseudomonadota > Betaproteobacteria > Burkholderiales > Burkholderiaceae > Cupriavidus > Cupriavidus sp. YAF13. Next base: position 4,084 of record NZ_JBFRDD010000060.1, on the reverse strand, counting down.
CGCTTGCCGTGTTCTAGTCCACCGGGGCAACGCAGTCCGCTTTGTCGTTTTTCGCTTTCCCCGGAAGCCGTCACCGTAACAAGCCAGGACGCCGGAGACCGCCGGCGGCCAACGAAAGATCCGCGCGAACGACCGTTCAACTCACGCGCCCAGGAGCGTTTCATGGACAACAAGACCCCCGCGGCGGCAGCCGCCGCCAATCCCGCGATGGTTTCCTCCGTTGCAGCAACGGCGCCTGTCGACGCCGGCGGCAACCTGTTCTCCTGGTACGGCGATGCATCGCCCCGCCAGAAGCGCGCTTTCTGGAGCTGCAAGGTGGGCTACATGCTCGACGGCATGGATACGCAGATGCTCTCCTTCGTCATTCCGACGCTGATCGCTACCTGGGGTATCAGCCTGGCCGACGCCGGCTTCATCGGTACGCTCACATTGCTGGCTTCGGCACTGGGCGGCTGGGCCGCCGGCATCCTGTCGGACCGCATCGGCCGAGTCCGGACGCTGCAATTGACCGTGGTGTGGTTCGCGGTCTTTACCGGCCTGTGCGGGCTGGCGCAGAACTACGAGCAACTGCTGGCCGCGCGTGCGCTGATGGGTTTCGGTTTCGGCGGCGAATGGACCGCCGGCGCCGTGCTGATCGGGGAGGTGATCCGCGCCAAGGATCGCGGCAAGGCCGTCGGCCTGGTGCAGTCGGGCTGGGCGATTGGCTGGGGGCTGACGGCCATCCTGTATTCCGTGCTGTTCTCGGTCCTGCCGCCCGAACTGGCGTGGCGCGCGCTGTTCCTCGTCGGCCTGCTCCCGGCGCTGCTGGTGGTGGTCATCCGCCGCTACGTGAAGGAGCCGGACGTCTACGAAAAAGAGAAGGCGGCGCAAGGCAAGGCGAGCGATCGTCCCCGTTTCACGGAGATCTTCAGCCCGAAGCTGCTGTCGACGACGGTGCGCGCGGCGCTGCTGGCGACCGGCGCACAAGGCGGGTACTACGCGATCACGACCTGGCTGCCGACGTACCTGAAGACCGAGCGTCACCTGACGGTGATGGGGACGGGGGGATACCTGGCCATGATCATCTTCGGCTCGTGGATCGGCTACCTCGTCAGTTCCTATCTGACCGACAGGCTTGGCCGCAAGCCGAACTTCATTCTCTTCGCGGTGGGTTCGATGACGGTTGCCTTTGGCTACACGATGCTGCCGTTGAGCAACGGCGCCATGTTCTGGCTGGGCTTCCCGCTCGGCTTCTTCGCTTCGGGCATTTTCAGCGGCATGGGCGCGTTCCTGACCGAACTGTTCCCGACGCGGGTACGCGGATCCGGCCAAGGCTTTTGCTACAACTTCGGCCGGGCTGTCGGCGCACTCTTTCCCTTCCTGATCGGCGCGCTGTCCAAGCAATATGGTCTCGGCGCCAGCATCGGCATCTTCGCCGCGGCGGCCTATGGCGTGCTCATCATTGCCGCGCTGACGCTGCCGGAAACCCGTGGCCGCGAACTCGAAGCCGCTGGCATGTGAGTCCTCGGCAACTGGCGCGGTGGCGCTCGGGCGCACTGGTGCTGGCACGCGGTGTCGCCGCCGATGAAGCGGGTCTCCGCCGGCGACACGACCGTCGCGTACATCCCTCGGGTTGGCGCCAGAGCCGCTTTGGCAACGGTTGCACTTGCGCGCTCAGCGTGTGAACAGGCGCCCGGCGCGCGCCTCGATCGCCTATCGCGCCCTGGGTTTGTAGGCGCGCTTGCGGACTTCGCCTCGCGCAGACAGCGCTTCGCTTGAGGGCAAGGTATCCGGGAAGGCAGCGTCCAGGCTGCCGATCATGCCCAGCGCTCGCATCACCTTTGCCAGCGTGGATACGCGCACATCCCGTCCGGCCTCCAGGTCGCCCAGAGCGGTCCGGCCGATCCCGGCGCGTTTGGCCAGGTCCTCGATCGTGATGTTGCGTTCTATGCGCTTGGAGCGCAGGCGGGCACCGATTTCAGCTGCGATTTCATCGCCTGTCGATGTGCTTCGAATAGCAGGCATAACGTATGATTTTGTGTCATTGCGCCCGGAAAGGCGATCATATCGTAGGGTCCGGCATCCAGGGGCATGTCAAGATACACGTCGATAAGCTTGCTATAGCAGTCGTAATGTGCCTGTAAACATCTCCCGCGCGCGCTTCGATCTCCACCGTCTGCTGGGCCGCCTCGGACAATTGCTCAGGGTCTGGTTGATCTGTTGCGCGCCGCGGGCCAGGGCTTGCATGCCCTCGTTGACCATCTGCACACGCGGCGCCAGCGTCAGGCTGCATTTCGGAATGCTGACAACGGCTTCGACAAATGATTATCATGCTTCTTGCTGCACAGTGAGAAGCAACGGGATAAGGACGTGTCATCGAAGTTCCGGCGAGGAGGTCCCGAATGACAAATGCAGACTCCGGACGGTTTCAGATCCTGGCGCTGTCAGGCGGAGGCTTCCGAGGCCTTTATACGGCCAAATTGCTAGCTGACTTCGAAGACGAGATTGGCGCGCCAATCGCCACTCGGTTCGATCTTGTGACGGGCACATCGATCGGTGGCATCCTGGCATTGGCCATTGCGATGGAAATCCCTGCCCAGCGCATTGTTGAGCTTCTCGCCAGTCATGGGGGCTTGATCTTCAAGCGGCGCTGGTCTCTGGCGGGAATCTGGCGCGCACCATTTTCTTCAGCGCCATTGCAGTCGCTGCTTCGTGACAAGAAGATCTTTGGCGATCAAGTCCTCGGCGCATGCCGGCATCCGGTGATCATACCGGTGATCAATTACTCGACGGGCAGGCCGCAGATCTTCAAGACGCCTCATCATCCGGATTTCAAGCGAGATCATAAATGCCGGCTGGTGGATGTCGCCATGGCGACTAGCGCGGCGCCCGCATACTTTCCACGATATACGTTCAACAACAATCAATATGTTGACGGCGGCCTGTACGCCAATGCGCCGGGCATGCTCGCGGTCCACGAAGCGCAGTCGTCCATGGGGCAGCCGACAGACCGTATTCATGTGATGGCGGTGGGTACCATGTCATCCAAATTCACCGTCAACCCACGTCGAAACCGCGAGGGTGGGACCTATGACTGGGGAGGCGTCAATCCGGCAAACATGCCGAAGAGAGTGTTTGGCTTGTCGATATCGGTGCAGGAGGCATTGAGCGATTTCATGCTTTCACATCTGCTCTCAAAGCGCTATTTCCTTGTCGATGACGATCTCACCGACCAGCGCGCACGCGCCGTCGCCCTTGATCGGGCCGACAGCGCGGCGAAGGAGGTTTTGCTTGGCGCCGCGACGGAACGCTCCAAGATCTGCATCGGAAACGAAGACTGCCGATCCTTCCTGACTCACACAGCCCGCTCGGCAATGTTCTACTACGGCGAACACACCAATCCGAAAAGCTAGGCCGGCAAAACGCATGCGCCGCGCAAGCAGGTCGCGCTGGCGCGGGAGCGGGCCAGCGCAATGTGGAAGAATGGAATAATGGAATAATCCAACGATCCAATATTCTCAACCACGAACGGGTCCATATGAAACTCACGATCACCCTTGAGTTCACCCCAGCCGCTCAAGCCGCAGCAAGAGACATCGACTTGGATCTGACACCCCACACCGGCGCGATAACGCCGGTGATCGGCGACCTGATTCAGTTCCCTGGGCAACCAATCATCTTTATGGTCATCGGTCGCGTTTGGCAGCCGCGCAATCCGGACAACGTCGAACTGCGTATCATGCTCGATCTGTCGCCTGCGCCGTTGTCTGTCGTCTGAGGGCATTCCGAGCCGCGACAGGCGTTTGTGCGATGGTCATGCCATGGCGATTCTGGATGGTCGCGCAGACGCAGGGAGATCGCTGCTCCGGTTCTGCCGGGTTTCACAGCAGCCCGTCGAACAGCATGATGTCCACCTCGCTGCCGGCGGCGACCGTGGCCTGCTCCGGCCCCAGCACGATGAAGCAATTGGCCTCGCTCATCGAGCGCAGCACGCCCGAGCCCTGCTGCCCGGTGATGCTCACCTGCCAGCCGCCCTCCGGGGCCGGCGCCAGGATGCCGCGCTGGTATTCGGTGCGGCCAGGTTTCTTGCGGATCGCCTGGGCGC